>JANNKX010000132.1:0-21233 GCA_031396505.1 Rhodobacterales bacterium | reverse complement strand
CGCCCACGGCCCCGGCAACCATGACGGCATAGATAACAAATTGCACCAGCTCACCCGGCGACATGATGCCGGCACGCACATCGCGCGCGCCGATCCACAACACACCAACGATGCCGGTGAAGGTCAGAAAGATCACGATGACGGTCATCAGCGCGCGGGTGCCGATGCGGGTTTTGGCGGATTGGAAGGATTCCTCGGTGACAAACGAGAACAGTGCGCGGGTTTTGGATTCGTGGGTAAAGGCCTGCACGGCCTGCACCGATGTGAGTGCCTCGGTCGCCTGCCCCGAAGCGGCGGCGATCCAGTCCTGATTTTCGCGCGACAAGCGGCGGAGTTTGCGGCCAAGCACGACGATGGGGATGATGACGGCGGGCACGATCAGCAGGACGAGGAGCGAAAGTTTGGAGGAGGTGAGGAACAAAAGAATTAGTCCACCCAGCAAAATCAGGGCGTTGCGCAGGGCGATGGACACAGACGATCCGATCACGGACAAAATCAGCGTGGTATCGGTGGACAGGCGGCTGACAATCTCGCCCGTCATCAGGCGTTCGAAGAACGCAGGCGACAGACCCATGACGCGGTCAAACAGGGTGCGGCGAATGTCGGCCACGACGCGTTCACCGAGCCGCGTCACCAGATAATAGCGCAGGCCGGTGCCCACCGCCAGCAAGGCGGCAATGGCCAGGGCCGCACCAAAATACTGATCCAGCAGGGCGGCGTTATCGGCATTAAAGCCATCAATCACGCGGCGCACGGCCAAGGGCAGGATCAGACTGACACAGGCCGTCAGCACAAGGGCGGCTATGGCCAACAGGGTCAGGCGGCGGTAGGGGGCCACAAAGGGTGCGAGGCCCTGCAGGGACCCCATGCGTTTGGATTTGGCGCGTTCTTCGGGCACTGCATCTGTCATGGCGTGCGTGTATCCGGGGAAACGCGGCGCTTCAAGCCACGAGGCATGCAGGCAGTGTCGCAGTTTGCGATTGTCTGGTCTTAAGCCCAATGCGGCCATAGGTCCTCATGCAACAAAGGGTGCAACCAATGGCAAACCCGGCGGGCTTCGCCTTTGATTCCGGGCAAGGAAGAAAGGCAGTCAGTGACCGCAAAGTCCTGCATTGCGGAAGTTCAAACTCTGGCCCGGTCATCCTGCAACCTTTTCCTTCGCCGCGCCGTGTGCAACGATGCGCGCAAAAGGAACCCCCAATGGCCCTGACGACACTGATCTTTGATGCCTATGGCACGTTGTTTGATGTGGCGGGGGCGGCGCGGGCGGCGGCGGTTGAGGCCCCTGCCCTTGCGGGCATCTGGCCACGGCTGGCGGCGGACTGGCGTGCCAAGCAGTTGGAATATACGTGGCTGCGCGCGATCATGGGCGATCATCGCGATTTTGCGGGTGTCACGGCAGATGCGCTGGACTGGGCGATGGCGGCGCAAGGCGTGGACCGCGCGCTGCGTGCGCGGTTGCTGGCGCTTTATGATGACCTGCCCGCCTATCCCGAAGTGCCGGGGATGCTGGCGGCGTTGCCCGAAGCGCGCAAGGCGATTTTGTCAAATGGCACGCCTGCGATGCTGGCGCGGGCTTGTGCCAGCGCGGGGATTGCGGGGCATTTTGCGGCGCTGTTGTCGGTAGAGGCCGTGGGCATCTACAAGCCCGCAACGGCGGTTTATGATCTGGTGGGCGCGCAGATGGGTGCGGCGCGGGACGAGGTCATGTTCATCTCGTCCAACGGGTGGGATGTGGCGGGGGCGGCACGCTATGGGTTTCGCACGGTTTGGGTGAACCGGACCGGCGCGCCGGTTGACCGGCTGTCAGATCAGCCTGCGCATATCATCACGGACCTGACAGACCTTCCTGCAATTTGGAGCCTTGGATGACGCATTTTACGACGGCTGATGGGACGCGGATTGCCTATGATGATCGGGGACAAGGCCTGCCTTTGTTGTGCCTGTCGGGGTTGACACGGACGATGCGCGATTTCGAATATCTCATGCCGCATCTGCCGCCTTGCCGCCTGATCCGGATGGATTACCGCGGGCGTGGCGGCAGCGGGTGGTCGGGGGCTGCGACCTATACAGTCGCGCAAGAAGGCGCGGATGCGCTGGCCCTTCTGGACCACCTCGGGGTGGCGCGGGCAGCGATCCTTGGCACCTCGCGCGGCGGGCTGATCGGGATGCTGCTGGCGGGGGTGGCAAAGGAGCGTCTGCTGGGGCTTTGTCTGAATGATGTGGCGCCGGTGTTGAACCATGACGGGCTGGTCCGGATCCAAGACTATGTCGGGCGCAATCCGGCAGCAAAGACGCATGCGGAAATGGCGGCGCTGTTGGGGCGGGTGCTGGAGGGGTTTGACGGCGTTTCCCCCGAACGCTGGATGACCGAGGCGGAAAAGCATTATGTGCAGACGCCCGATGGCCTGCGCATCCCCTATGATCCGGCGCTGCGGGAGGCGTTTCTGGCGGTCGTTGCCGCCCCGGTGGTGGATCTTTGGCCGCTGTTTGACGCGCTGGTGGGGTTGCCGGTGGCGTTGATCCGCGGGGCGAATTCCGATCTGATTTCGGCGGATACGGTGGCAGAAATGCAGGCGCGGCGGCCCGACATGATCTTTGCCGAAGTGCCGGGGCGCGCGCATGTGCCGTTTCTGGATGAACCCGAAAGCCTGCGCGTGATCGGAGCGTTTCTGCAGGCTGTGGCATGACGGATATGGCGATGATTGCGGCGGCAGCGGCACGGCTTGCGGGGCATGCGCGGATCACGCCACTGCTGGAAAGCGATACGCTGAATGCGCTGGCGGGGCGGCGGGTGCTGGTCAAGGCGGAATGTCTGCAGCGGACGGGCAGTTTCAAGTTTCGCGGGGCCTGGGCGGCGCTGTCGATGCTGCCCGAAGGCGTCGGGGTGATCGCATTTTCATCGGGCAACCATGCGCAGGGCGTGGCACTGGCGGCGCGGATGCAGGGCCGCGCGGCGGTGATCGTGATGCCGTTGGATGCGCCGGCCGTGAAGATCGCGAATACGCGCGGCTATGGGGCCGAGGTCGTGCTGTATGACCGCATGCGCGATGACCGCGATGCCATTGGGGCGGCGATCGCGGCAGCGCGGGGGTTGGTTCTGGTGCGCCCGTTTGACGACGCGCAGGTGATCGCGGGGCAAGGCACCGTCGGGCTGGAAATCGCGGATCAGGCGCGGGCGGCGGGGGTTGATGCCTGCGATGTCATCACCTGTTGCGGTGGTGGCGGGCTGACGGCGGGGGTGGCGCTGGCGCTGGCGGCAAAGGCACCGGGGATGCGGGTGCGCCCAGCGGAACCTGCGGGGTTTGACGATGTGACGAGGTCATTGCGCGAAGGGCGGATCGTGGCGCATCAGGGCCGCACAACGGTCTGCGACGCGATCATGACGCCAGCCCCCGGCGCCCTGACGTTTCCAATCCTGCAGCGTCTTTGCGGCCCCGGCATCGTGGTCAGCGACAACGAAGCGATGCAGGCGGTGGCACTGGCCTTCACGCATCTGCGCATCGTGCTGGAACCGGGCGGTGCCGTGGCCCTTGCGGCGGCCCTTTCCCACCCGGACGAGTGCCCGGGGGCGGCGGTTATCTGCACGGCATCCGGGGGCAATGTTGATGCAGCGCTGTTTGGCCGCATTCTGCAAGACTTTACATAATCGAACATGATTACCGCGAGTAGACCTTCAGAGTTGTGAAAATCGAACATGCTTGCCTATCTGCCTGATCTTCGCCTGCATTACCGTCTGGAAGGGCCGCAGGACGGCCCGGTTCTTGTGATGAACCACGCCCTCGGTTTGGACCTGTCGATGTGGGATGCCGTGGTCGCATTGCTGCCCCCCACCCTGCGCGTGCTGCGCTATGATCACCGGGGGCATGGCGGATCGGACGTGCCTGCCCCGCCCTATGCCATGGGTGCGCTGATCCATGATGCCGAACGCCTGCTGGATCATCTGGGGGTCCGGGATTGCGTCTATCTGGGCGTGTCGATGGGCGGACTGGTGGCACAGGGCCTTGCGGTCAAGCGGCTTGATCTGGTGCGTGGCCTCGTGCTGTCGAATACGGCGGCCAAGATCGGCACGCCATGGTTCTGGCGCGATACGATTGCGGCGGTGCAGGCGGGGGGGCTTGGCGCCATTCATGACGGCGCGATGCAGGCGCTGTTTTCGCCCGGCTTTCGGGCGGGGCCGGATTTCGCCCATTGGGATCGCGGCATGCGCGGAATGGCACAGGACGGCTGGCTGGGCTGTGCCGCAGCAATCGCGGGGGCGGATTTCTACCAGACGACGGCAACCCTGACGTTGCCCCCACTGGTCATTGCCAGCGACAAAGACGGCGCAACACCCGCAGACCTTGTGCGCGAAACCGGCGATCTGATCCGGGGCAGCCAGTTCCACCTGATCCGGGATGCCGGGCATTTCCCGATGATCGAGGCACCTGTGGCCTATGCGGCTGCACTGGCGGCGTTTCTGCGCGGCATCGGCCATGTCTGATCTGTTCAATGTCACAACCGCCGCATAGGTTTACCCGATGGCCCAAAAGAACCTAGCCCTGACCTTCATCCTGATCACGGTCACATTGGACGCCATTGGCATTGGCCTGATGTTTCCGGTCATGCCCGATCTGATCGAAAACCTGACCGGGCTGTCATTGGGGCAAGCGGCGCTTTGGGGGGGCATCCTTTCGGCGTCGTTTGCGGTGATGCAGTTCCTGTGTGGCCCCGCAATTGGTGCGCTGTCGGATCGTTATGGTCGCAGGCCCATCCTGCTGTTGTCGCTGTTCGTGATGGGGCTGGATTACCTTGTGATGGCCGCAGCCCCCACGATCTGGCTGTTGCTGGTGGCGCGGATCGTCTCGGGCATCACGGCGGCAACCTATTCCACAGCGACCGCTTTTATCGCAGATATCACCCCGCCCGAAGAGCGCGGCCGCCGCTTTGGCCTGATCGGGGCCGGGTTTGGCATCGGCTTCGTGCTGGGGCCGCTGATCGGGGGCTTGCTTGCCGCCATAGATCTGCACGCGCCGTTTTATGCGGCGGCGGCCCTTGCCTTTGCCAACCTCGCCTTTGGCTATGTCGTGTTGCCCGAAACGGTGACGGACGCCACGCGCCGCCCCTTTAAACTGCCCCGCGCCAACCCCTTGCGCGCGCTGCACAGTGCCAGCCGCCTGCCGGGCATCCGCCGCACACTTGCCTGCTATCTGATCCTCAGCATCGCCATGGGTGTCTATGCCGCGATCTGGAGCTTTTTTGGCCAGCAAAGCTTTGGCTGGTCCAGCACGATGGTCGGCGTGTCGCTGGCGATTTACGGCATATCCTTCGCCGCAGGACAGGCGCTGCTGGTCGGGCCGCTGATCCGGCGGTTTGGCGAACACAAGGCCGCGCTGATCGGTATGGGCGTGAACATCGTGACGCTGGTGGCCATCGGGCTGACGCCGGTTGGCTGGGGGGTGCTGCTGATTACACCGATCACCGCCCTTGGCGGCGTGGTGACCCCGGCGCTGCAATCCATCGCGAGCAGGGCTACCCCTGCCAATGCGCAAGGTGAATTGCAGGGTGTCATGTCATCGCTGAACGCCATCGCGATGATCACGGCACCCTTGATCATGACATACGT
Organism: Rhodobacterales bacterium; assembly: GCA_031396505.1. Classification (GTDB taxonomy): domain Bacteria; phylum Pseudomonadota; class Alphaproteobacteria; order Rhodobacterales; family Rhodobacteraceae; genus JAAFHS01. Next base: position 15,628 of record JANNKX010000132.1, on the reverse strand, counting down.
CTTTGCGGCTTTCACCGTACCTGCGGCCCCGATCTATGCGCCCGGTGCCCCCTTCCTGCTGGCGGCCGCCCTGATGGTCGTCTGCATCATGCTGCATGTCGCGGGCACGCGTGACCCGGTCCAGAAAACCGTATAACCTTCATCTGTTGACAAATATCCCACGGGGGTCTGGGGGTGTGAAACCCCCAGCCTCGGCCACAAGAGAAGCGCCATGAAACTGAAAGACCTCGAAATTTTCATCGTTGCACCACCGCATCCCGGCTGGGGCGGGCGGTACTGGATTTTCCCGAAAGTCACCACCGACAATGGCATCGTGGGATACGGTGAGTGTTATGCCTCGACCGTCGGCCCCAAGGCGATGGTCGCGGTGATTGAGGATGTGTTTTACCGCCATATGGCGGGGCAAAGCCCTGAGAACATCGAATGGATGTACCGCCGCGCCTATTCGTCAGGGTTCACGCAGCGGCCTGATCCCACGGTGATGGGCGCGTTTTCGGGGTTGGAGATTGCCTGCTGGGATATCCTTGGCAAGGCCCGCGAACGCCCGGTCTGGGCGCTGCTGGGCGGCATGGTCAACGAACGCGTGCGATCCTACACCTATCTTTATCCCGAACCGGGCAAGGAAAGTGCGGCGTTCTGGGTTGATCCGGATGCGGCGGCGGAGGCAGCGCTGCGCTTTGTCAACATGGGTTTTACAGCGGTCAAATTCGACCCCGCAGGCCCCTATACCATTCGCGGCGGGCACGAACCCGCGATGTCTGACATCACCCGGTCGGTGGCGTTTTGCAAAGCGATCCGTGATGCCGTGGGCGACCGGGCCGATCTGCTGTTTGGCACGCATGGCCAGTTCACCACGCCGGGTGCAATCCGCATGGGCCGGGCGTTGGAGCCGTTCTATCCGCTGTGGTATGAAGAGCCGATCCCGCCGGATAACCTGTTGGAATTCGCCGAAGTCGCCCGCCACGTGCGCGTGCCACTGGCCACGGGCGAACGGCTGACGACCAAGACGGAATTCGGCGCGCTATTGCGCCATGGCGGGGTGAAAATCCTGCAACCGGCGCTAGGCCGCGTGGGAGGGATCTGGGAGGCCAAGAAGATCGCAGCGATGGCCGAGGTGTTCAACGCGGAAATGGCGCCGCATCTGTATGCAGGCCCGGTGGAATGGGCGGCGAACATCCACCTTGCGGCGTCGATCCCAAACCTGCTGATTGCGGAAACGATCGAAACGGGGGGGGCGTTTCACCAGAAACTGATCCGCAATGCGATCACTTGGGAAGACGGCTATCTGCTGCCGCCAATGGCACCGGGGCTGGGTATCGACTTTGACGAAGAGGTGGCGCGCGCGCATCCCTATACGGGCGATCAGCTGCATTTGCAGATGCAAGAGGCCCCTTGCGATTATCGCCATGGTAACAAGTTCGAGGGCGGCGCGCCAAGTTCGGATTGACGGACTTGTCGCAGCGGCATCAGGCTGGCAGGCTTGTGTCAAGGTTTGATGGGGTATGCAATGCGGCTGATCTGGTTGGTCCTGGGTTTGATCGCGCCTGCGATGGCGCAGGCGGAAACCCTGCAGCATGGCAACATCATCTACACATTGCCGCCGCATTGGGACACGGGGATTGTTGAAGATGGCATTCAGACGCTGATCTATGATCCGCCGGACGAGATTTGCGAGTACTGCTACATTCACCTTGGGCCGGGTGCGGCGAGATCGGGCAGCCTTGCGGCCTATGTGGCGCGTATGGCACCGCTGTTTGCCGATGCGGATGACCGCGACAGGATTGAAATTGTACAGGACCCGACCGCCACCAGCATTGACGCAATGAATCTGGCGATGACGGCGTTCAAGGTCGATGGTGACCCATACTTTGTCTTTGGGTTCGAACTGCGGGACCGGTTCGAGGTCATCGCTTTTGAAGGTTACGGCGGTTATGACGGCGATGGATTGGATGGCACCATGACGGTGTTGCAGAACCAGATCGTTCCGCTGCTGTCAGACCTGCGGTTCGTGTCAGAAGGGGCGGCACCATTGATGCCGGACCCGGTGCCGGGGCCCCTGAATGGGGTGTGGTGGGGGTGGTATCAATATACCGGGCTTGGCCTTGACATGATGATCCGGCTGGAGATTGATCATCGGCGGATCGTGTTCTGGAACGATGGGTATTTCTATGATGGCACGCCGCCGAACGGCCTTGCCCCGATGGATGCGGCGGCTTTGCTTGCGGCGGGGAACGGGCAGTTCGGCACTTATCGGAAGATCGGCAGCAAAGTCGATCTGACCTTTGCCACGGGCGAGACGGAAAGCCTGCGCCTGATTGATGACGGCGGTCTGCAGGACGCAAACCGCGACCTGTTCCCGTATGACACAGTGGCCGATGGCACGCGGTTGAATGGTGGCGTGTCGAGCTTTTCCTACACTGGTTTCACGCCGGGATCGGGGATTGAAGGCGGGATTTCGACGTCATCATCCACGACATTCCTACCCGATGGCACCTATACAGGGGAAAGTTTTGGCGGGGCATTTGGCAATTTTGTTGACGGCGGCGGCAGCACGACAGGCGGCTTTGCGACCGGGGGCGATGGCACTGCGTCGGGCGGGCGATACGAAATCAGGAATGGCATTCTGATCCAGTATCCGAACGACGGATCGCCCCCCAGCGGATCGCTGGTGATCCGCACGGATGAAGGGTTGCTGATCGACGATCAATTCTTTGAAGCGACCGAATGACGGCCATCCGCGCGCGCAAGAGGAACCGGCACATCGCAATGCGGCGCGATTATTCCTCGCGGAAGGCGCGTTCGAACTGATCGACAAGCGGTTTGGCGAGATAGGCAAAGGCGGTCTGTTCCTGTGTCGAGAGATAGATTTCCGCAGGCATGCCGGGCATCAGGACCAGATCGCCCAGCCGGTCCATCTCGGTTTGTGGAATATCGACATAGGCGAGGTAGAAAGGTTCGCCTGTCACCTCGTCGCGGGTTGTGGCCGGGGCAATCTGGACGACGCGGCCCATCAGTTCGGGCGTGGTGCGATTATTGAAGGCGGAAAACCGCACGCGGGCAGGTTGATCGGCGTAGACCTGGTCAATCGACGCGGGGCTGAGCTTTGCCTCGACACGCAGGCGGGCATTGGCGGGAACGATGGTGGCCAGCACTTCGGCGGGCGAGATCACACCGCCTTCGGTGAAGATGTTCAACTCGTTCACGATACCGGCAATCGGCGCGCGGATATCGGTGCGCGACAGGCGGTCTTCGAGTGCGGCCACACGGTCGGACAATTCGGAGACGCGGGTTTCTACCACGCCCAGTTCGCGCTGCGCCTCGGTGCGGGCGACTTCGGTGATCGACAGGATACGCACGCGAATTTCACCGATGCGCGCACCCGAACGGGCGATGGCCGCGTCAATCTCACCCATCTGGCCGCGCATCTGCACGCGTTCGCGGCTTGATGCCGACAGGCGGCTTGCCTCGACGAGCCCCTTTTCTTCGAGAACAATCAGGCTTGCATGCGCATCTTCGACCAGCGTCGTCTCGTCCTGCATCGCGCTTCGCTGCGCCTCCAGCCCGGCGATTTCGTCGCCGATCTGGTCGATGGACAGTTCAAGCTGTAATTGCTGGCTTTCGCGGTTGGCAATATTGCCTTCGTGCAGGCGGGTTTCACCGGCAATGATGGTGGCGGTGGCCGGATCATTGGCAGCAAAGTGATCCGGGAACGTGATCGCCCGTCTGTTGTCGCGTTCGGCCGTCAGGCGGGCGGCGCGGGCTTCGGCCTCGCGCAGTTGGGCGCGCAGAATAGACAGTTCTGCCTGCATCTGGACGTTGTCGAGTGCGAACAGGATCTGATCCTTTTCCACCCTGTCGCCTTCGCGCACCAGAATGCGCATCACGATGCCACCGTCGCGGTGCTGAATGATCTTGAGGTTCTGATCGACCTTGACCGACCCTTGGGCGATCACTGCCCCGGTCAGTTTTGCCGTGACGGCCCAACCGCCAATCACGAACAGCAAAAGGATACCAAGCGCTGTGCCCATCAGCACGCGCGAACCGATGCGATCATAGGCACCCTGTGCCGGGTCAGCAGGTTTGCGTGTCATCGTTCATAGTCCTTCACATGCGATAGCGGAAAAGTCAGGTGTTTTCGACCACCACAAAGAGGTGATGGCCCTGCATGGAAATCGTGGTTTCAAACAATTCATCGCGATCAAAGTCGATTTCGATAAAGGTGTTTTCGCCATCTCTGTCATCGCGGTCATAGCGGAAGCGGATCACCGGATCGTTCGCGCCGGGGCCTGCATTTCCATCAGCGGCGAAATACGACTCCATCTGGGTTTCGATCTGCGCGGCCAGGTCCTTGAAAAAATCAAAGCGGGAGATCGTGACGCGGTCGCCGACATCAAAGTCGGTGATCTGAAACATGGTGTCTACGGCAGATGACGGACTTTGTGGGGCGACAAATTGAAAACGATCATCGCCCGCGCCACCTGTGAGCATAGCGGGGGTATCGCAAGCGACAAAGGTATCGTCCCCGCTGCCGCCGACAAAGGACTCAAAGCCTGCAATCTGATCACTGGCGGCGTCTTCCAGCGTCACGAAAGCCGCGACGAGGTTGAAGGCGACGCTTTCGGTGGCCTGGCTGTAATCGAGTGTATCAAGGCCTTCGCCGCCGTCGAATTGATCGGCATGGATGTCAATGGCGGCAATCAGCCGATCGTCGCCAACCGACAGATACACAAGGTCCGCGCCTTCGCCGTCGCTGACCATATCGCGGCCATCACCGCCGTTGATCGTGTCGTCGCCAAGGCCGCCAACAAGGGTATCATGGTCCGCGTTACCGGAAAGATCGTCGTTGCCGTCGCCGCCGTAGATGGCGTCGCAACCTGCGCCGCCCGATAGCGTATCGTTCCCGGTCTGACCCTGCACCAGATCGTCGCCGGCATCACCGGACAGGGCGTCATCGCCAGCGGCGCCTGACAGCACATCGGCATCGTCACCGCCATACAGGGCGTCGGCATCGTCGCCGCCGTCCATCACATCACGGCCCGCGCGGCCCAGCATCAGATCGGCCCCGGCATCGCCGAACATTATGTCATGGCCATTCTCGCCCAACATCTCGTCGATGCCCGCACCGCCCGACATCTGATCGGCACCTTCGCCCCCGACCAGCACATCATCGCCGTCGGCCCCGAACAGGGCGTCATCCCCTGCCCCGCCGATCAGCACGTCGCTGGCGGCACCGCCGTCCAGAAGATCATTACCGTCATCGCCGTACAGAACGTCGTCGTCAGCATCACCGTAGATGCGGTCATCGCCTGCGCCGCCAGAAAGCTGGTCACGTCCGTCGCCGCCATACATCAGGTCATCGCCGCGACCGCCATAACCGACATCGTTCCCGGCTTTGCCCATGATCAGATCGTTGCCGTCCGTGCCGATCAGCACGTCATCGGCAATGCCGCCGATCACCGGATTATAGCCGGTTACGCCCGCACCGTGGCCTTCGCAGATATCATCATCGTCACCGCCGCCATGCCCGGTATCATCACCACCGCCCGTGTCGATGGGGGCGGGCGTGACCATGCTATAGGCTTGCTGCGGCACGGCGACCTTGCCATCCCAGACTTCAAAGCTGAACACAACGCGACCGAGGTTGGTCGATACCGGGGTAAACAGCCAGCTTCCATCCGGCAGTTGGGTGACGGTGCCGGCGTTTGCGCGCAGATTGCGCACCGTCAGAGCATCGCCGTCATCATCCGTCGAATGGCTGAGCAAGGTCGACAGGGCGATGGCGAGTGTCGCCGTGCTGGCCACATCGGCCAGATAGACCGGGCCGCTGTTGCGTGGCGCACGATTGCGCACGGGGGGGGTGACGATGTCATCATCATCGTCGGTGCCGGGACCGCCACCGCCATTGCCGCCACCGCCATTGCCGCCGCCACCATCACCACCGCCTCCACTGCCACCGCCACCCTGGGTGCCACTGCCAACATAGCCTGTTTGGGGTGAGGGGAAATTCTGGATCGAATCCCGAGGCATGCCGGGATCATTGGTGTTGGCGGGGCGGACAACGGCGCTGATGGCCGTGAGTTCATTGGGCTTGAGGACATTGGCATCCTGCGGCGCACCATAGCCACGGCTGCGCAGGACGGTTGGGCCGGTTTCGGTATCGGGATCGATTTGGGGGGTGTGGTGGCCTTGGGTGCCCTCGCCCGGGATATCACCGCCGTCCGTGGTGGCAGAGGCATCAATCGGGCCAGCGCCGTCCTTTTCACCATCATCAGAAAAGGGTTTCGGAGGCGGGCCCTGCTCGCCCGCGGTTTTCGCCTCGACGGGCAGAAACGAGCGCAGATACAGCATCAGCGAAGCGAGCATCAGGCCGACGAGGGCGGGCAGCCGAAAGGCCGACAGCTCTTCCTTCAGCTCGTACCGGTCTGGGTTTGCGGGGTTGGCGGCGTCGGACCGCAGACCTTTGACGCTGATCATTTTCTTGCTCCCACTTTGCGGGTGTTCCCGACATGGCCCGCGTTTGGTGCTGCGACCAGTTCAACCGCCGTTGTCCTTTCGTGCACCTGCGGTGCGGGCTTTACGGGTTTCGGATTGAGGACTTCTTCTTTCGGGCCAAAGGCCGTCATGCGCCCATTCTGTACGACGGCCACGAAATCGACGGCGGCCAGCGCCGAGGGGCGGTGCGCGATAACGATCACGATGCCGCCGCGTTTCTTGACAGACTGGATGGCGGTGGTCAGCGCGCCTTCGCCTTCGGCATCGAGGTTGGAGTTCGGCTCGTCCAGCACGACGACGAAAGGCTTGCCATACATGGCGCGTGCAAGGCCGATGCGCTGACGTTCGCCGCCCGACAAGGACACGCCCTGCGGACCAATCGGGGCCGAATAGCCATCCGGCATCCGCACGATCATTTCATGGACGGCGGCATCGGTTGCTGCAGCAACGATATCTTCGGGTTTCGCGTCATCGGCCAGACGCGCGATGTTTTCAGCGATGGTTGCATCAAGCAGCGAGACATCCTGCGGCATGTAGCCGATGGATTTGCCAAGGGCTGCGTCACTGTACTGCGCGAGTTCGGCATCATCGAGCCGCACCGCACCACGCAGCACAGGCCAGATGCCGGTCAAGGCGCGGGCCAGCGTCGACTTTCCGCCACCGCTTGGCCCCACGATCCCCAGTGCCTGTCCGGCTTCAAGTTGAAAGCTGACATCGCTGAGCAGGACGCGCCCCGCGCCGGGTGCAGCGACAGTGATCCCTTCGACCTTGAGCCCGCGCTTGGGTGCGGGCAGTTCCATCGGCGGTTCGATCGAGATCAGTTTGGTCACGGTCTCGCGGACGCGGCCCCATGACATGCGGGCCTGAACGAATTGTTTCCAGTTGCCGATCGCCGCATCAATCGGGGCCATGGCGCGCGCAGATGCGATAGAGGCTGCGATGATCGCACCGGATGACAGCTCGCCAATAATGGTGAGATAGGCCGCAAGACCCAAGACCGCCGATTGCAACATCATGCGCAATACGCGTGACACGGCCCCAAAGGTGCCGCTGATGTCAGAAGTGCGGGTCTGCAGGGTCAGATGTTCATCATTGGCGCGGTGAAACCGTTTCACGGCCTGCGCAGCAAAGCCCATCGCCTTGAGGATTTCGGAGTTGCGAGTGTTACTGTCGGCAATCGCGTTGCGCTGGATCGTGGCCTGATGGGCAGCAGAGGCCCAGGACCGGGTCAGAAGTTCGGTCGTGATGGCGATACAGGTCAGAATGAACGCACCGGCAATGGTCAGCGCGCCAAGGGCCGGGTGCAGCAGATAGACAAAGATAAGAAACAGCGGAACCCATGGCAGATCGAACATGGCCGCCGGGCCCTGGCTGCCCAGAAAGCCGCGCACGGTATCAACATCACGGCCACGTTCCAGTGCCTCGGACGTGGTGTAGCCAAAGCGGGGCATGTCGATGGCGACTTCATGGGCAAGGGGGGCAAGCTGACGGTCGACGCGCGCGCCGATGCGGACCAGAACCTGACTGCGGATGATGTCGAACAGGCCCTGGAAGAAATACAGCCCGATTGCCAGAACCGAAATCGCGGCAAGTGTCGGAATGCTGCCGCTGGCCAATGCGCGATCATAGATCTGGAGCATGTAGAACGACCCGGTGAGGGCCAGAATGTTGATGATGCCGGAAATGACAAACAGAAACGCAATCAATCCGCGCATACCGCTGATCAGTTCGACCTTCGACTTCTGCCTGCCCCTGGCCTTGGCATCCTTGGCGCGCATCGCTTGCTCCTGACGTTGGAAAAGGTGGACTCAAAATAGCAAGGGCCGGTCCGGGGGGACGGACCTGCCCCCCCGGAAACCGTTGAAAATCGTCAGAGATTAAAATCGCTTGTCGTCAATTCATGGCGCCCTTTCAGGGTAAGCTCAAACTCAGCTTCGCCATTTCCACTCACGTTGCCTGTGATGATGGTGTGGTCGCCATCAGCGCGGGTTTCGTGGGTGATCTGGATTTGGCCGGGGGCGGTAAAGCCGCCGCTGACCAGTGCGAAGGTGCCGTCACCGGTGCCGCAGCCATTGGCATCCATGTGGCTGAGGTCGATACGGTCACCGGGGGCAAAGCCCACGATCACATCACCATCTGCGTCCTGCGCCGACTTGAACACATAGGTATCGTTCCCGGTGCCGCCATCCATTTCGTTCGCGGCGGCATTCGCCGTGATCCGGTCATTGCCGGAGCCACCGATGAAATTCTCGATGCTCCAGATGACGTCGGACCCGGTCTGTGCCGACGCCACGCTGCCACGGAACATCGAACCCGTGCCAAGATTGGCGTCGATGTTGGCCGTGATGGCCGACATATCAAGCGTGTCGCGCCCGACAGCACCCACCATGTCATCGCCGTAGTAGACATCATCGCCATCGCCGATGGCCGTGGTGATGACATCGTCACCGGCACCGCCGAACACGGTGTCGCGTCCGGTTCCGGCGTCGATGAAGTCGGCCCCGGTGCCGCCAAAGACACGGTCATTGCCCGCATCGCCAAACAGCATGTCGGCACCATCGTCGCCAAGTATATCGTCATCGCCGTCGCCAGCAATCACCACATCATTGCCGCCCAAGGCTGCGATGGCATCACGGTTGGCCGTGCCGAACAGGGTCTCGGCTGCACCCGTGCCGACCATGGTGCCGGGCGGCGTGTAGATCGGTGCGGGGGTGCCTGCATCATCTTCATCGTCATCCCCGTCATCATCATCACCATCGGCGTCGCCGTCGCCGTCCTCGTCGCCGTCCTCATCGCCGTCTTCTTCTTCTTCCTCTTCCTCTTCCTCGCTGGTGTCGGTCGAGGTGAAGATCGTGCCATCCAGCCCTTCAATGCCTGTATTGCGGGCTACGATGTCGGCCATGGTCAGGTCTTCGGTTCCTTGGTAGAAATCGAAATTCTCGACCCGGTCGAGGTAATAGAAGCGATCGCCTTCCTGCAGGCGGTCGAACTGTTCGTGCAGCACGACCCAGAAGGTCGACCCGACCATACCGCCGTTGATATGCGTCTCGGCCAGACCGCCGACCCACAGATCGACCCGGTCAATCCCGCTGACCACCATCGCCCCGTTTGCACCGGGGTGCAGCGTGATGTCGGGGTTGACAGCGGCAAAGGCCGCGATGTCCGCCGGATCAGTCAGCACCAGATCGGGGTAGGCCGCCATGAACTGCGCAATAACCGCATTGGACAGGTTGTTGCGGGTCTGGAAATCGGCCCATGACGTGTAGGGATCAAGGTTGCCTGCAAAGCCCACCGCCTCACGGATGTAGGGGTCAGTCGACGCCACGAGTGATGCACGAACCTGGTTGAGGGTGCCGATACCGACATCCCTGCCGCGTGCCACGTTGAAGGCAAACAGGTCGGCATTGATGCGCACAAGGTCATTGCGGACGGCATCAACGATGTTGAAATCGACCTCTTCGGCCTGCTGGATTGCCTCACCCGCGATGATTGCGTCGACGCCGTACTGGGCATAGCCAGGCTGCGGGACATATCCCGGCGGCAACGGTGCCGTGAAGGCCGCAGGATCGTTCGTCGGGTTCAGGAAGGCATCGAACAAGGCCACATCGCGCGGCTGTCCATCCGGGCCGATCACCGTCAGCGTCTGATTGACGAGTGAGTGGCCGATCCGGTATGCGGCGGCAGCGAATTCATGCGAGACGCTGGCATTCGCGTCGGGGTTATAGCCGCCCCAGCCATGATCACCTTCGCCGCGGATACCACCCAGCAACTGATCCGCGAATTCCACGAACACGACACGCTGGTATTCCGACTCGTTCAGGATCTTTGCCGCTTGGAACACCTCTTCCGGCGTGCCCTCGAACCCGCTGGCCAGCAGGCTGTCGACGTGGAAATTGTGGTTACGGGCCCAGACCGTATGGAGAGCCGTCAGCGCGAAATTCTCGTTCGCACGTCCGTCGCCCGCAATGCGGTGATCCAGCAGGTTGATAAAGGGGTTGGCATCCAGCAGCAGAGAATGGGTCGACCCCATGAAGTTGCCCGACATGGCCTGCACCATGCCTGCGTCAATCGCCCCCGTCACAGGATCGACCAGCCCGTCAAAGTAGGTGCGGAAACTGACGGCGCCGCCGGGCAGTGACGGATCGACAAAGATCGTGTCCGCCTCCCAGTGGTGCTGGATCAACTGGCGCAGCGTCGGAATAAGGTTGAATGCGGGGGACGACGGATCAGTCTCGCCCTGTAGAAGTTTCATCCCCACGCCCTGTTCCCCGTCACTTTCGCGCAGGAACTGGCCGACGAGCGCGTTGGAGCCGTAGGCTTGGTTCTGATCGACGAAAGGCGAGGTCTTGTTCAGATGCTGCGGGATACCGTTGGCATCAAGGCTGTCTACCTCGGCCCGCGTCAGGTCTGCGGGGTTGTCGGTGCCCGGCGCGCGGACCGAACCGGGTCCGCCAATTTCGATCATGCCAGAGGCTGCCGATTTCGGTATGAAATCAAGCCCGTGGGCGAAATACTGCCCAAAGGTCTGGAAGAAGGAATTCGCCTGATTTGCATTCTGGGGCAGGTCGGCCTCTTGTGCGCCGATCGCATTGCTGATGGCGCGTGGATCAAGGCCGTCGAAGATCGGGTTGATGTCGCGGTTGCCATTCGCATCGGGTGCGCCATAGCGGGCATCGGTGATGCGGATGAAGGGCGTATCGACGGTACCGTATTCCGGGTTTTCGACGTTGTTCCCATAGCCGCTGAGTTCACGCACCCCGGTTGAGTTTTCGGCATCATCGTTGCCATCGGGCAATTCCCCACGGACGAGGGCCGCCAGACCGGCAACATCGCGCGCGGTCAGGGTGAAGCCGGGGTTTGGTGCCTCGCCATCGTCAGCACCGCTTGGTTCGCCATCGTCGTCACCACCGTCCTGCAGTTCCGGCATCCCGCCGGATGACAGGAAGCGGATGGTGGACCCTGTCGCCGTCAGCGTCGTCATGCCGTTGGTATCGGTTGTGCTGGTATAATCGGTGATCGTCATGCCATCGGGCAGGGTGATCACGTCTTGCGGACGCATCGCGCCCACGATTACATCATCACCACCATGACTGTGGAAAACGATGCGGTGGCCAGAGGTCAGTGACGATATGTCGACCGTGTCATCCGCCGCGGTGCCGTTGATGGTGATGGTCGAGAACAGCAGGCTGGTCGGGGTGAAGTCACCGATGACCAGAACCGTATCGCCGCCATTGATGCCACCGGCCGCGCCGCCGGGTGTGGTGACGGCAAGCGTGTTGACGGCGATTTCCTCGATATTGTCGAGTTCGGCAATGATCGAGGCGTTGTTGATGCCATTGCGGGTGATGACGATTTCAGTGTTGGCGTTCAACCCGGTGATGCCCACGGCGGTTGCTGCAGCCCGCGTATAGATGCGGAAGGTTTCTGCGGCGGTATTGCTGCCGTTGATCTGCACGGTGTCGACATCGGCCCCGCCGTTGATAAGATCGCGTCCGCCTGATGCTGCGCCGTCGAAGTTCCAAGTGATGAGGTCATCGCCTGCGTCGCCGTTGACAGTATCGGTCCCGGTGCCACCATTCAGGTTATCGTTGCCGGTGCCGCCGTTGAGACGATCCGCGCCACCGTTACCGTTCAGAATGTCATTGCCACCAGCGCCATTGAAGGTTTCATTGCCACCTCCAAGGAAGCCAAGTGGTCCGACGCCATTGGCGATGTCGTCGCCATCGTTGCCGTTGAAGGTGCTGTTGGTCAATGGCGTTCCGGCCCAGTTCCGCCCTACAGGTGCGGTCGGGGCAGATGTCAGAGTCTCCACGGTGCCGAACCCATCGGTGAAAGACACCACCGAACGCAGCAGCAACCCCGCCTGTGGTCCAGCAACGCCAAACAACAGGATATCAACGGGTGTGAAGGTCGCATTGGTCGCGCCCGCGATGTTCGCCCAGGTTGCGCCGCCATCCGCCGATGACTGCCATTGGAAGGCAAAAGCCCCCAGACCGTTCAGATCCGCAATGCCCGATGTGTCCAGTGTCAGGGTCTGCCCTTCGGTTGGCGTCAGGTCATTGATGACCGGGGCGCCCGTTGCCGGGATCGGGGCGATGAAGATATCGCCGTCAAGGAAGCGCGCAACCTCGATATTGCGCAGCGTATCTCGGCCATCGTTGATGATGATCGCAGGATCATTGCCGAAACCGCTGTGGGTGATGGTGGTGACGCCGTCCTCGGTTTCAATCGTGTAGTTGGCCATCACATCGCCGAAGGTTGCGACGTCAAGATCACCCGGTGTGTTTGCGGTCAGCACTTCGCGCTGGATGAACATCTGGCCGGGTGTCACGACGCGGTCGATCAGCAGTTCGAACAGGGATTTGCCGATCCAAGCTGCGGGGACGGCTTCACCTGTGCCGAACACATGCTTGAGACTGTCGACGGTACCGATTTCGGTATTGAGATCGGTCGGTGACTTGATCGAGATCCGCACGTTCAGCCAGCGGTCGCCATCCAGTATGTCGTCGCCGCCATTGCCGGTCATCGTATCGGACCCGTCGCCACCCAGAAGGATGTTGCCTGCCTCCCAGAACCCGTTGGGCGCCGTGATCGACACGATATCGGACAGACCTTCGATCCGGTCGATCCCCGCCTGATCAAGACCATCGTTGAAGAACACGCCCTCATTTTCGCTGACGGTTGCGCCTGTTGCCCCTGCAATCCGGTTGTCACCGATCAGGCGGTCATTGTGATCCCAGCCCGACAGCGCCTCGGTCTTGTCAAAGCGGTTACGCAGGATGTCGGCCTCTTCGGTTGTGAAGATCGGGATGCGCATGTCAGCATAGGCATCGACGGCGACACCCTTGAAGATTGCCCAGTCGAAACCGAACATGCCTTCGTTGCGGATGACGCTTTCGCCCTGCACCATGATGTCGTCGCCGCTTTCGGAGTCGAAATCGGTTTCTTCGGTTCCGGCAAACAGGACGTCATGGCCAATGACCCGGCTGTTGAAGAAAAGTTCCGAGTTGTCGCCCGCGATACCGTCAAATCCGGCACCGCCTTCGATCCAGTCGTTGCCTTCGTTGCCCATCAGGACATCGGCGCCTTCGCCGCCCATCAGGAAGTCGTCGCCGGCACCGGCAAAGATTTCCGCAGCATCGGTGCCAAGGAAAAGCACGTCCTTGTCGCGGCCACCCATCAGGATATCGAGGCCGCCCGACGTGGCGATCACGTCATTGCCGTCATCGCCCTTCAGGAAGTCACCGACATCACCCATATCGGTGATGATGTCATCGCCCGACCCGCCATTCACAAGGTCGACACCAAAGCCGGATTCGATGCGGTCATTGCCCGCATCGCCCCAGATCGCATCGTCCCCATCGGACGAGATCAGCGTGTCGTTGCCCGCCGAGCCGCCAAGGACGACGTGTTCGCCGCCGGTGAATTTGATGTAAGTTGTCTCAATCGCGGCCGTCAGCGGGTCGTCACGCAGAACCTTGCCAAGGCCGATTGCATTGAGGATCGGGTCATCGCCGACCGGATCGTCACCGACCTGATTTGCGATGTTGACCTCAAGCACATGGTCGTAAATCGCGAAGGCATCTGTGCCGATATGGCGCAGCACGATGTCGTCATCGGTACCGCGGATGTTATCCGCGCCCGGCTGGGCCAGATCGGTGTTGGCCAGCATCAGCTTGGCGAATGAATTGTTTTCCAGCTCTACCAGGAAGTTCTGGCCCTGCGTCCGGCTGAGGTAATAGAAGCGGTCGCCAAATTGCAGCGCCTCCATCTGTGCTTCAAAAATCGCGGTGAAGGTCGACCCGAGCATGCCGCCGAACGGCATGTTGCGTTCGGACAGACCGCCAATCCACAAATCGATATCGTTGAGGCCGCTGTTTGCAGCGGTCCACACGCCGCCTGCCCCGGTCAGGTATGCAACCCGGTCTGCAGGCTCACCCGCGCCACCCAGCACCAGCAAGGTTGCTGCATCACGCTTTTCGACCAGCGTATCGGCTGCAAGGATCGTCGGATGCAGACCATACGCGGCAATGAAGTTGATGATCGACACCGGGTTGGACATCTGGCCGGCCATCTCGGCCCAGCTGGCATAGGGTTTCAGCAAGACGGACGCGGTCTGCGCATAAAGCTGCGCGCGGGTTTCGTTGAAGGACGGAATGCCGGTATCGCGGCCCCGTGCAATGTTGATCGCCGCAAGGTCGAGCGGCAGGCCGACAAGGTTGTTGCGCAGGGACGAGACGATGAATTCGTCGATCTCGTTGCCGCGTTCGGCGGTCATGCCGCGCACGAGCGCACCTGCGGCCTCATCCGCCGTGATCTGCATGTCGTTGTCGTAAAGGACCGGGTTCAGGAACGCGGTAATCAGGTCGACATCGCCCGTCGTGCCATCGGCATAGGTGCGCGACACGGTATCGGTCAGCATCGAATGGCCGAAACGGTACACGGTGTTGGCGAATTCGGCAAAGATCGCGGGGTTAAGGTCGGTCACCGCGTTGAAGATGAAGGGGTCGATGTCAGGCTGGACCTTGCGGGCGAATTCTTCGAAGACAAGGTGCTGATACTGCATCTCGGTCGCGAAACGACCCGCCTGGAACAGACGCTCGCCATCCCAGTTCAGGCCCGCTGCGGAGGTCGGGATGGGGCCGCCTTCCGGAATATCGGTCAGCAGCCATTCGTTAATGAAATCAGGATTGCCGGAAGACAGGATCGTCATCTTCTGCTGTTCCACCTGGCGGTTGTGTTCCTGGTGGAAGATGTGGTGCACGGCGGACAGGCCGATGTTTTCATTCCCGCGCCCGTCGCCGGTGATGAAGTGGCGGTCAAGCAGTTCACCATCGTAACGGCCCGCCTGTGCGGCGAGTTCGGCACCGTTGATGATGCCGTCGCCATCGGTGTCGCCATTGATGATGTCATCGTCATCTTCGAGTTTCAGCTGGCCCGTGCGGCTGTTCAGCGGGTTGGCGTTGTGGGCGATGTCGTCAAGGAAGGCGTGGCCTGTCCGGATCGCCAGTGCGGCAAATGTATTGACGGGGGCAGCGGGCGTGCCGGACACCGTGTCGTCGTCATCCGTGTTGGGAACGCCATCCGTGCCAAGCCCAGTGATGACTTGTGCAAAACCTGTATCAGGATCGAGGAC
>JANNKX010000129.1:0-5478 GCA_031396505.1 Rhodobacterales bacterium | reverse complement strand
GATCGTCTATACGATGTTTCTGAATGATCGCGCGGGTATAGAGGCCGATCTTACGGTGACGCGCCTGTCGGAAACGGCCTATCTGGCGGTGGTACCGGGGGCGACGTTGCAGCGCAATCTGGCGTGGATGCGGGCGCATGTGGGCGATGATTTTGCAGTCATCACAGATATGACCGCGGCAGAATCCGTGCTGTGCGTGATGGGGCCAAAGGCGCGCGATCTGATGGCGCGGGTGTCGCCTGCGGATTTCAGCAATGCCGCGCATCCCTTTGGGACGGCGCTTGAAATCGAGATTGGCATGGGGATCGCGCGGGCGCACCGGGTGACCTATGTGGGCGAATTGGGGTGGGAGATTTACGCCAGTTCGGATCAGACGGCGCATATTTTTGAAGCGATCGAGGACGCGGGGGCGGGTCTTGGCTTAAAGCTGTGCGGGCTGCATACCCTGGATTCATGCCGGATCGAAAAGGCCTATCGCCACTGGGGTCATGATATCACGGATGAGGACCATGTGCTGGACGCAGGGCTTGGCTTTACCGCCAGCCGCAAGAAGGCTGACTACATCGGGCGCGATGCGGTGTTGCGCCGCGAACAGGCGGGGCTGGAGCGGCGGTTGGTGCAGTTCCGGCTGACAGACCCGGCGCCATTGCTGTTTCATAATGAGGCGGTCGTGCGGGATGGCAAGATCGTCGGGCCGGTGACATCGGGCAACTACGGCCATCATCTGGGCGGGGCGATCGGGCTTGGCTATGTGCCGTGCAAGGGCCAAAGCGAGGCAGATGTGTTGGCGTCGACCTATGAGGTCGAGGTGGCAGGCGTGCGGCATGCGGCGGTGGCAAGCATTGCGCCGATGTATGATCCGACGTCCGAAAGGATACGGGCATGACCTTGGCTGCAAGGCATCAGACATTCTGGGACCTGCACCAGTCGGGCTGTTTCGTGATGCCGAACCCCTGGGATGTGGGCTCGGCGCGGATGATGGCGGCTTTGGGGGCACGCGCGCTGGCGACATCGTCGGCGGCGCATGCGTTTACGCTGGGGCGGGCGGATGGCGGGACGGTCGAACGGGACGAGGCGCTGGCGCATGCCCAGATGATGGTGGCGGCAACGCCTTTGCCTGTAAGCGGGGATTTCGAAAACGGCTTTGGCGATGATCCTGATTATGTTGCAGAAACGGTGAGGCTTGCGGCTGAAGTTGGGTTGTCGGGGTGTTCAATCGAGGACTCAATGGTCGATGGAACGCCAGTTGCCTACGGGTTTGACCAAGCGGTGGAACGGGTGCGCGCAGGCGTTGCTGCGACGCGAGCCTTGGGGAGGCCTTTCGTGTTCTGCGCGCGGGCTGACGGCGTGATGAACGGGGTCTATGATCTGGCCGAGGGTATTCGCCGCCTGCAGGCGTTCGAGGCGGCGGGGGCGGATCTGTTGTATCTTCCGGTGCCGCCGGGGCGGGCGGAACTGGCGCAGGTGCTGGCATCGGTGACGGCCCCGGTCAATGCGCTGGCGACAGGCCCGCTGCGCAAGATGACGGTGCCGGAACTGGCAGCGATGGGGGTGCGGCGCATCTCGCTGGGATCGATGGTCGCGCGTCTGACACATGCGGCAATCCGTGACAGCGTCACGGCCATGCTGCGGGATGGATCTTTTGCACCGCTGACGGCTGCGGCCTCGGGTGATGATATTGACGCGCTTTTGCGGGATGGAGCAGGAAAATGACGGATGATGTGATGCTGGGCGAGGTTTGCGAACCTGCGCGGGCGCGGCGGTCGGGTGGGCGGGCGAACCGGGTGGCGGAGCGTGCGGCACCACTGGCAGAGCATCTGCGCCCCATTCGTGCGGGCATGTCGGGGGGGCAGTACAAACCGCTGACGGAGGCTGGCGTTGCCCAGATTCATGCGGCAGCACTTGATGCGCTGGAACAGATCGGGCTGTCGCAAGCGCCGCCTTCCGGGGTGGCGTTGCTGACGGGTGCAGGCGCCATTCAGGGTGATGACGGGCGCATCCGGTTTCCGCGCAGCCTGGTCGAGGATATGTTGGCAGTGGCCGCGCGCAACATCACGCTGCATGCCCGTGAGGAAAAGCACGACCTGCACCTGAGTGGTAGCCGCGTGCATTTCGGCACGGCGGGGGCGGCGGTGCATATCGTGGACCCGATCACACTGGATTACCGCGAAAGCACGGCGCAGGATCTGTATGATGCGGCGCGGCTGGTGGATAATCTGGACAACATCCATTTCTACCAGCGCACGATGGTCTGCCGCGATGTGGTGGACAATCAGGAAATGGACCTGAACACGCTGTATGGTTGCCTGTCGGGAACCACGAAACACGTCGGTACGTCGTTCAGCGATCCATCGCATGTGGCCGCCTGTTTCGACATGCTCTACACCGTGGCGGGTGGCGAGGAAAAATGGCGCGAGCGGCCATTCGTTTCAAATTCCAACTGCTTTGTCGTGCCACCGATGAAGTTCGCCGAGGAATCCTGCATCGTGATGGAAGACTGCATCCGGCGCGGGATGCCGATGCTGCTGCTGTCGGCGGGGCAGGCGGGGGCCACGGCACCCGCGCCGATTGCGCTGACGATCGTGCAGGCGATGGCGGAGTGCCTCGCGGGCGTGGTCTATGCGAACGCAATCAAGAAAGGTGCGCCGTGCATCTTTGGGACATGGCCTTTCGTGTCGGACCTGCGCACGGGTGCGATGTCGGGTGGCAGTGCCGAACAGGCGCTGCTGACGGCGGGCTGCGCGCAGATGCACCGGTTTTACGATCTGCCGGGGGGGGCGGCGTCGGGGATTTCGGACAGCAAGCTGCCGGATATGCAGGCGGGCTGGGAGCAGGGCATCACCAATGCGCTGGCGGGCTTGTCGGGCCTGAACATGTGCTACGAGGCCGTGGGGATGCATGCGTCGCTTCTGGGCTTCTGTCTGGAAAGCCTTGTGCTGGGAGATGATCTTTTGGGGCAGGCGATGCGCCTTGTGCGCGGCATTGATGTGACGCCCGATTCAACCTCGCTGGATGCGATGAAAGAGGTCTGTCTTGGCGGGCCGGGGCATTATCTGGGGTCGGATCAGACGCTGCGCCTGATGCAGACAGAATATACCTATCCGAAGGTCGGTAACCGCATGTCGCCGAAGGAATGGAACGAGGCGGGCAAGCCACTGCTGCTTGACACCGCCATCGCGCGCAAGAACAGTATCCTCGCCAAGGCTGGCAGCCGGATCGACCCAGACATCGACGCAATCATCCGGGCCAGATACAACATCTACTTTCAGTGAGGATGCCATGATTTCTGCGAACATGACCAAATTCTATATCAACGGCACATGGGTCGAGCCGATCTCCAAGGCGCGCATGGATGTTGAAAATCCCGCGAACGAGGAAATCGTGTGCCAAGTGGCCCTTGGCAATGATGCGGATGCAGACGCGGCAATCATGGCGGCGCGCGCGGCATTTGATGCTTGGACCGTGACGCCGGTGGCCGACCGCATCGCGCTGGTGCAGCGGATTCTGGATATCTACAACGACCGCTACGAGGACTTTGCGCAGGCGATGTCGACGGAAATGGGCGCGCCGACCGAATGGGCGCGCGGTGCGCAGGCCTGGGCGGGGCAGGTGCATCTGGAGGCCACGATCAAGGCCGCCAAGGAAATGCAGTGGGAATACATGCGCGGCACGACCCGCATCGTTTATGAAGGGATCGGGGTTTGCGCGCTGATCACGCCGTGGAACTGGCCGATGAACCAGATCGCCTGCAAGGTGGCACCTGCGCTGATCGCGGGTTGCACGATGATCCTGAAGCCATCGGAAATCGCACCGCTGTCGGGTGTGCTGTTTGCCGAGGTCTGCCATGCGGCGGGGGTTCCGCCGGGGGTGTTCAACCTTGTGAATGGCGACGGGCCGGGGGTCGGCACGCGCATCACCTCGCACCCGGAGGTGGATATGGTGTCGTTCACCGGGTCAACCCGCGCGGGCACGCTGATTGCGGCAGCGGCGGCCCCGACGGTGAAACGCGTGGCGCAGGAAATGGGGGGTAAATCGGCCAATATCATCCTGCCGAACGCCGATCTTGCGGCGGCGGTCGCGGCGGGGGTGAATGCGATCATGTCAAACACCGGGCAGTCCTGCGACGCACCGACCCGGATGTTCGTGCAGCGCGACCAGCAGGTCGAGGCGCTGGCTGTGGCCAAAACGACGGCCGAGGCAATCGTGCCGGGTGATCCGAAAGCCGAGGGCACGACAATGGGGCCGCTGATTTCAAAAGTGCAGTATGACAAGGTGCAGCGCCTGATCCAGACCGGGATCGATGAAGGGGCAACCTTGGTGACGGGTGGCCTCGGGCGGCCTGCAGGCCTGAACCGGGGCTGGTTCTGCAAGCCGACGATCTTTGGCGATGTGGAAAACGCGATGACGATTTCCAAGGAGGAAATCTTTGGCCCGGTCCTGTCGATCCTGCCCTATGACACGGTGGATGATGCGGTGCGCATGGCCAACGATTCCGTTTACGGCCTTGCCGCCTATATCGCGGGTCCGGTGGAAGATGCGCGGCCTGTGGCACGGCGGATGCGGGCGGGGACGGTCAATCTGAACTACCCCGACTGGGATACATCGGCCCCGTTTGGCGGCTACAAACAATCGGGCAACGGGCGCGAATATGCCGACTGGGGCATCCATGACTTCTGCGAGGTCAAGGGCATCGTCGGCTGGGGTGCCTGACGCAATTTCGGGGCGGCATCGGGCCGCCCCTTATCCTACGGGGACACCATGCATTACGGATACATCGGCCTTGGCAATCTGGGGGCCGCCTGCGCGGGCTGTTTGCTGAAAGACGGCTTTGCGGTCACGGTCTATGACCTGAACCCCGCACTTGCGGCACCTTTGGTGGCCATGGGTGCGACACTGGCCAGATCGGCCGAGGAACTGGCGGCGTCCGTCGATCATGTGATCACCTGCCTGCCGTCGCCTGCGGTGTCCGAACGGGTGTTGCGCAGCATTCTGCCGCATATGAAGGCGGCGTCGTCTTGGGTGGAAATGTCGACGCTGGGGCGCGACGAAGTGCTGGCGCTGGCCGCCGTTGCGGCAGAGGCCGGTGTGCGGATGATGGAACTCCCCGTCACAGGTGGGGTGCATCTGGCCTATCAGGGCCGCATCACCATGCTGGCAGGGGGCGACCGCGATCTGTTTGATCTGCACCACAAGGCGATGGAAGCCATGGGTGACAAGATTTTCCATATGGGGCCGCTGGGATCATCCTGCATCATCAAGGTCATCACCAACATGCTGGCCTTCATCCATCTGAAGGCCACGTCGGAGGCGCTGATGCTGGCCAAGCGGGGCGGGCTTGATCTGGCGCAGGCGTGGCATGCCATTCAGGCCTCGTCGGGGAACTCGTTCGTGCATGAAACCGAAGGGGCGCTGATCCTGAACGGGTCATATGATGTGGCGTTCAACGTCGATCTGGCGCTGAAGGATCTGGGGTTCGCG
>JANNKX010000085.1:0-4627 GCA_031396505.1 Rhodobacterales bacterium | reverse complement strand
GATCCCGATGCCCTGAAACGCCTTGCCGCCGCGATTGATCTCGTGTGACGAGGTCACAGAACAACGTGCTGTTTCTGGTATAGAATATTCTGGTCACGCAGCGCGATATCCGCGCCGCACCAGAATGGAGAATGGCAATGTTCAAAACCAATGAAGGCACGTTTGACCGCGCATTGCGCGTCGTCGTGGGGCTGGGCCTGCTGGTATGGTTCTTTATGGATCAGGGTACCGGCGTATGGCACTACGCCAAACTGATTGGCATCGTGCCGCTGGTCACTGGCCTTGTCGGCATGTGCCCGGTCTACCGTATCCTTGGCGTGTCAACCTGCGCGATGAAGCGCACCTGACACCGGCTGTCCGCCAATAATCACCCCGTCCCGTGGCACGCGGCCAGGGGGTGAACCTTTTACTTTGCGCGCAAAATCACCCATACTGACCGGATGGAGGTTTGGTGATGAACATCTTGCGCCCCGGCCTTGTCGCCTTGGCCTGCCTGTCGGCATTGCCTGCCCACGCCGCTTGCGCGTCACTTGTCGCCTCGGTCTGCCCGGATAGCCCAACGGCCGATACCCTGACTGCCCGTGTGATCCGCCTGCCGCCGCGGCCCCCGGCCTTTGCGGTTGGCGAGATGTTCCCCGTGCAGGACCATTCCATCCTGATGAACCCCGAACGCTATGGCCTGCCACCGGTAGACGGGCCTTGGCGATACTACCAGGTCGACCACGAGGTGTTTCGGGTCGACAACGCAACGCAGCAGGTGCTGGAAGTGGTCACCGACGGCAATCGCCTGATGATCAGGTAAGATCGCACCACGCCGCGCGCAGCGACCGCGAATAGGCCGCATCATCCTGCCCGTCATCGCCCGATACCGGCAGCACCGCACGCGCGTCGAGGTCGGCCTTCGCACCGGGGGGCAACACGCCCAGCTTGTGCAGAAACCCCGGCAAATGCCCCGACAGCAGCAACCGCCAGTCCCGGCGCAACCGTGGTGCAATGGTGCGCACGATCTCGAACGGGACGGTCGTGCAATTGGTGGTCACCGTGTTGTACCACCTTGGCCGCGTCACCAGATCGTTGCCTTGGTTCAAAAACGCCAAAAACAGCGCCTTGCGCGCATCCGGCTCCATCAGCACCGGGTACAACGACACTTTCTCGCGCCGCATATCGGTGCGCAGGTGGATCACGTCGCGTTCATCGGCCGCCAGCATCACCAGTTCAAACCGCCGGAAAAATCCGCCCGTGATGGTGAACCGATCCCCCTTCTGACGCCGCGTTTCGCCCGAAAACACCAGATGCCGCCCATCGGCAAAACCAAAGCTGACCATCGTATGCGCGATCAAAGGGTTGCTCCAGATCGACATCACCAGATCGACCGAGGTGATCGCATCCGGGTCCAGCAGCCATTCGTCCCAGCGTTCAACGTATTTGTTCTTCGCGGTCCAGCGAAACCGCCGCACGTTATGCAGGCGCACCATGTTGCCGATATCCGCCGTCGCGCCGTGCGCGACCTCCGGTATCCACGCCCGGTCATGGCGCGGAATGCGCGTCAAATACCAGATCAGGAAAGCCGCCGCCGTGATGGCCGCCGTGATCGCCACCTGATCCTGCCAACCAAACCACAAACCGACCAGCGCCGCCAAGCCCGCCACAATCACAAGGCCGCGCCCCACCTGCAACATGCGCGGGCTCGCATGTGCATCAACCGCAAGCCAGATCAGGCCCAGCAACACCAGAACCGCCAGTCCAGTCACAAATGCCACGCGATCACCCTTGTTGCCACCCCGCAAAGATCAGGTGCCAAGCCCTTGCCGTCAATACCACATATCTGTTTGCCCGGCCTTCCGTCGCGCAATGAAGTGATCAAGCCCGTCCTTGATGCCTGCATCCAGCACAGGTGCCTCAAATTCCGCCAGACGTTTCTTCCACAAGGCATTGGCGCGGGTTGCGGCATCGGTCGATCCCGCCGCCTCCCATTTCTCGAACGGTTCATTGTCGGACAGGTCGCTGTCCCAGAACGCCGTTTCGTAATGCCGCATCGTATGGGCGCAGCCAAAGAAGTGATTGCCGGGGCCGACTTCGGCAAAGGCATCGACGGCAAGCTGATCCTCATCCATCTTGATGCCATCAAGATAAGAATGAAGTGCGCCGCACAAGTCTGCGTCCAGCATAAATTTTTCGTAACTCATTGACAGCAGGCCATCCAGAAAGCCCGCCGCGTGCAGGATAAAATTCGCGCCTGAGTGGATGGCCGCAAGCATGCTCATGGTGCCTTCCATCATGGCTTGGGCATCGGGCAGTTTCGACGTGGTGAAATTGCCCGAACAGCGCAGCGGCAGGTTCAGGCGCCGCGCCAATTGCCCGATCACCATCGACCCGATCGCAGGTTCCGGCGTCCCGAACGTGGGGCTGCCCGACCGCAGGCTCATCGACGACAGGAAATTGCCAAAGATCACCGGCGCACCGGGACGTTCCAGTTGCGTCAGCGCGCATCCCGCCATGGTTTCGGCAAGGCTCTGCGCAATTGCCCCCGCACTGGTGACCGGCCCCATCGCCCCGCCAAGGATGAACGGAACAATGACGGCGGCCTGATTTGCCCGCGCATAGGCGCGCAAGCTGTTGGTCATCGTGCCATCCCAGACCAGCGGCGAATTCACGTTGACGTTGCCGAGGATCACGCAGTTCTTGTCCACGAAATCTGCCCCAAACAGGATACGGCTCATCTCGACACTGTCTTCGGCGCGGTCTTCGGCCGTAACCGATCCCATGAAGGGGCGGTCCGACAGCGTGATATGGGCCATCACCATATCCAGATGCCGCTTGTTCACCGGAATATCCGTGGGTTCACAGATTGTGCCCCCGGAATGGTGAAAATTGGGGCTCGATTGCGCCAGCTTGATGAAATTCTGGAAGTCTTCCAGCGTGCCAAAGCGCCGCCCGCGATCAAGGTCCATCACGAATGGGCTGCCATAAGCCGGAGAGAATATGACGCTTTTTCCACCAATTTCAACGGAGTGTGCTGAGTTTCTCGCGTGCTGTGTGAACTGCGATGGCGCGCTCTTCAGAACCTCGCGCAGCAGGCCCGGCGGGAATTTCACCAGCAGGCCCTGCACATCCGCGCCCGCGCGCCGCCAGTGTTCCAATGCCACCGGGTCATCACGAAACTCGATCCCGGTTTCCGCCAGAATGCGGTCTGCCGCCCCTTCGATCCGGATCAGGTTTTCCTCGGACAGCACATCATAGGTCGGGATATTCCGCACAATGTAAGGCCGCCCCATCCCGCCGCCCTTGGCCGCGCGCTGCACCTGCCGTGCGCTGCGCCCACTTCTGATCCGTTCGTTCATGGCGGCCCCCTGTGCGTTCGCCCCATGAGATACCCATGCCCCCGGACACGGCCCCGCAGCCGCGACAGTTGAAGGTCTGTTTACGCCGTCATCCGTCAGGTAACGACATCGGGTGCCGTCCGCCCCGTATGCAGCGTGATCCCTGCCAGCGCATGCGCCGCACGGATCACCGGGGCCAGCGCCTGTTGCGGATCTTGGGCCAACCCGTCCGGCCCGGCCACATAGCGTTCCAAATACAGCCGCACTGTCGCACCTTCGGTGCCCGTCCCCGACAGGCGCAGCACGATCCGGCTGCCGTCGTCAAAGATGATCCGCACCCCCTGCCGCGTGCTGACCGACCCATCTACCGGATCGGTATAGGCAAAATCATCGGCAGCTTGCACCGTCATCCCTTCGATCTGCCGCCCCGGCAGGCTGCCAAGGCTTGCCCGCAGCGCTGCCATCATCGCATCGGCTTTTGTGGTTTCAATCGCCTCGAAATCATGGCGGCTATAGTAATTGCGCCCGAACTTTGCCCAATGTTCGGCGAGGATAACTGCAACTGATTGCCGCCGCACGGCGAGGACATTCAGCCATAACAGCACTGCCCAAAGCCCGTCTTTCTCGCGCACATGGTCGGACCCCGTGCCAAAGCTTTCCTCGCCGCAGATCGTGACTCGCCCCGCATCCAGCAAATTGCCAAAGAATTTCCACCCCGTGGGCGTTTCGAATTTCCCAATCCCCATGGCATCGGCCACCCGGTCGGCGGCAGCCGATGTCGGCATCGACCGCGCCACACCCTTCAGCCCCGCCTTATAGCCCGGTGCCAGATGCGCATTCGCCGCCAGCACCGCCAGACTATCGGAAGGTGCGACATAAATCCCCCGCCCCACGACCATGTTGCGGTCGCCATCGCCGTCAGAGGCCGCGCCAAAATCGGGGGCATCCGCCCCGAACATCTCATCCATCAGGGCCTTCGCCCATGTCGGGTTCGGGTCGGGATGCATGCCGCCGAAATCGGGCAAGGGGGTGCCGTTAATGACAGTGCCAGGTCCAGCCCCAAGCCGGTTCTCAAGGATATCAACCGCATAAGGCCCGGTCACGGCACACATGCTGTCCATCCGCATCCGGAAGCCCCCCTTGAACATCGCGGCAACCGCCTGGAAATCGAACAGCGTTTCCATCAGCGCAGCATAATCCGACACCGGATCCACCACATCAACGATCATGTCGCCAAGCATCTGTCGTTGGATCACGCGCCGTCGGCGCCGGCATGTTCTCTTTAGTTAACCCGCCTGTCATCAAAC
>JANNKX010000028.1:0-4872 GCA_031396505.1 Rhodobacterales bacterium | reverse complement strand
AATAGGCTGATGTGTTTTCCCAGCTATCAAGGTGCGGCAAGGGCGCCACGCTCAAAAGCGTAAATCCGGACTGAAGTCTTGGAGACTCGCCGCCAGAAAAGGATCGACGGCAGTCGCGTTCCCTCCGTCGAGCGTCCGTTTTCGCGACAACAAGAAGACTTGCTCTACGTCAGCCTCCCACCCCGTGCGTCGTCGGCTGGGCCATTGACCAGGTCGGCCCTCTGCGGACATTCGAGTGGAGCGGAACGTGGCGGCGTGCCGTCGGGAAACCGGCCGTTCAGGCCGGTCGCAGCAATTGAAATTTCAGGCGGTCGTGCTTCCGCAATCCTGGTTCGTCCCGCCGTGCTCACGAACGGCTTCTGAGCCAGTCCTTTGGAGCCATTCCCATCATCCGAAGAAACTCCCGGTTGAAGTTCGACTTGGTGTTGAACCCGGCCCCCAGCATCGCCTCGGTCACGCTGGCACCTTCACGCATCAGCCTGCAGGCCTCGGCGATGCGCCAGCCGTTCACCACGCGGCTCACGTTTTCGCCCTTCACCCGGTTGATCGCCCCCGACAGCGCCTTGGCGGGTACCCCCATCCGCCGCGCCATCCGCGCCAGCGTCAGGTCCGGGTCAAGCCACAGCCGCCGCTCAGCCATCAGTTGCTCCATCGCCGCGACCAGCGCCGCGTCACCCTGGCTCGCGACGGGGGCGGCTTCGGGCTCGGGCACCGCCTCAAGGCTTGGTGACAGGCCCAGCACACCCATCACCAGCAGCGCGGTACTGGAAAGCCCCGTCACCAGCCAACCCACCCAATCCGAATGACCCAAGGCGAGCAGTACGGGGATGACCACATCCACGAGGCCCGAGACGACCAGCGCCACTCCGATCCAGCGCCACAGCCGCAAGGGCCGTTCGCCAGCCCCCAGCCGGGCATGCGCAAGATCGGCAACCCCGCACAAGGACCACAGGATCGCCCCGCCATAGGCCAGAAACATCAACACGATCCACAGGTCCAGCACCCACCACGGCGCAAGGGCCCAGGCAAAGGCCCCGAAGGCCGGAATCGTGACATGCCATAGGTCCGCAGCCGCCAAGGGACGCCGGGTTGTCGCGACAAGGGCCACCCACGCCAGCGGCGGCAGGCATAGCGCCAGCACTGGCTGCACGGCCGCAAATCCCGGCAGGCCGTAGTGCTGATTCCCCGCAACCACCGCCGACTGGAGCGCGAGGGCCCCGATCAGCACCAATAGTGGTACCGGCGTTTCTCCCTTCGCCCAAGCGCGCAAGCCCAGGAAGGCCAACACCATCGCGGCAAAGGCGGGAATGGGCAGGGTCAGCATCGGGCGGCCTCCTTTGCCCCCCTTCTAAGTCCTGAAACCGGGTCCGCGCGACCTGAAACCGGAAATAGGACGCCAGAATCCGCCACTTTCTCCACCGCTTGCTTCACCGCAACACCCACAATGGAGACATCGAATGAAATCCCTGATCGCCCTTCTGCTTCTGACCACCACCGCAATGGCCGATCCGCTTCCGGGCTTCGACCACCTTGCCGTCGATGCCCCGCACCGGCCCCGGCCGCTTGAGGCCTCGATCTGGTATCCCGCCGGGTCCGAAACCTACACCGTCCCCATAGGCAACAACCCCGCCTTTGTGGGCACGATGGTGCAGGTTGGCACGGCCATCGCCCAAGGCCGTCACCCGCTGGTGATCCTGTCACACGGCTCAGGCGGGAACATCGAGAACCTCGGCTGGCTGGCCGAGGGTCTTGTCGCGAAAGGCGCCATCGTCGCGGGCGTCAACCACCCCGGCGCCACCTCCGGCGACAGCAGCCCGCGCCAGCTACCCCACATCATCGACCGCACCCAAGACTTGGCCGCCCTCATCAAGATACTGACCGGCGACCCCACTTTTGGTCCCGCCATCGACCCTGACAATGTCACCGCCCTCGGCTTCTCGCTCGGCGGGGCCACCGTTCTTGCCGCTGGCGGTGCGCGCTTCGACGCGCCCGCCTTCGCTGCATATTGCGACCGCTACGGGAAGGACGCTTCAGAATGCGTCTTCTTTGCCCTCGGCGGCGGCGACCCCCGGACCCTGCCCAACAGTTTTGAAGGCGACATGACCGTCCCCGGCTTTGCCCACATCATTGCCGTGGACCCCGCACTAGGCCATGTGCTGAAGGACGACAGCCTGACGCACCTGCCGAAGGTCCATCTGATAAAGCTGGGGGAGGGCGATCTGGTTCCCCCGGCCCGCGACATTGGCCCGGACGGGAGCAAGCTCGCGGCCCGCATCCCCGGTGCCACCTACACCAATATCACCCCCGGCTGGCACTTCTCGTTTCTCGGTCTTTGCACGCCGGACGCGCCGGCAATGCTGGAAGCCGAAGGCGAAGACCCGATCTGCGACGATCCCGAAGGTGCCGACCGTGCCACGGTGCATGGCCAGATCATCGCTGATATTGCCACTCAACTCGGGCTTTGATAACCTGATTTACCCGGCGCGGTTGATGCGCCGGGCATCATCCGTCCAAGTGCACGGATGGAAGACAATAGCCACGGACAGCATCCTCGGCCCTTAGGAGACCTAGACTCCAAGATATGTCGCCGCACTGCAGCTTTCGCATTGCTGACATTCGTGCGAGGCTTAGCCCATGCATTGTAGCGGGGGCGGCGAGAGCGGTGTTTGGCCTTGGATGATGTGTCTGGCGTACATAGATGCTGCAGAACGGAGGCCGCCATGAAGCAATTCTCGCTCCTAGACCTATCACCTGTCCCGGAAGGCAGAACCACTGCCGATGCATTGGCCAACACCGTGGCACTCGCTCGCGCTGCCGAGAACGTCGGGTACAGCCGCTTTTGGCTGGCCGAACATCACAACATGGCCGGCGTGGCCAGTGCCGCGACAGCCGTTGTTATCGGTCATGTGGCTGGCGCGACCAGAACGATCCGCGTCGGCGCGGGTGGGATCATGCTGCCGAACCACGCCCCTTTGATGGTGCCCGAGCGGTTCGGGACGCTGGCGACGCTTTACGCTGACCGCATCGACCTTGGCGTTGGCCGCGCGCCCGGAACAGACATTGCAACGGCACGCGCGCTACGCCGCCATATGGCGCCAGAGGATAGATTTCCACAGGATGTGCAGGAACTGATTGGCTATTTCGATGACATGCCGGACGGAACTGCTGTGCGCGCGATTCCCGGAATTGGCACGCATGTGCCGGTATGGATCCTTGGGTCGAGCCTTTATGGCGCGCAACTGGCGGCGTATATGGGCCTGCCCTATGCTTTCGCTGCGCATTTTGCCCCGGCCATGCTGGAAGAAGCGCTACACGTCAACAAAGCCACCTTCAAACGATCGCGGACCCTTGCCGCACCTTATGTCATGTTGGCCGCAGGGGTCTGCGCCGCCGAAACAGATGCCGAGGCACAGTATCTCCGCACCTCGCAAGTCCTGGCCTTTGCGCGATTGATGACCGACCGTCCGGGCAAACTGCCGCTTCCGGTCGATGATATTGCCAGCCTGCTGCCAGCTGCGGTATTGGCGCAGGTCACACAGGCGCTGTCTTGTTCGGCGACCGGTTCTGCGGCGACGGTGAAATCGCAGCTTCGCGCGATTGTTGATGCCCATCAGCCGGACGAGCTTTTGGTGACCGGTATGATTCACGATCATGCAGCTCGAATTCGGTCATTTGAGATTGCCGCCGATGTTTTGAGACAACTGTGCGCCCAAAAGAAGATCGCCTAAAGGTTACTCTGACGTTGAGGTTGTCCGGCCCTTAGCCGACGTTTAGTAACGTGGCGATGCCGCAGTGCAGCTTGTTCAGACCGGTCACTTAGGGTGTGACGCAGCGTTTCCTACCGTGCAACATCCTTGAACTAAGACGAAGCGGCACATCAGTGCCCGGTCGGCAGCGCAACAGAATTCTCAACAATATCCATCGAGGAGGATAGAAATTTACGAATTTTTATGTATTTAGCGAAAAGATGAACCACCAGGCCACTAAACTCATCAACTCAAAACCAGAACCAAAGCTGCAAAAAATATCGTGAATGAATGTCCGTTTTCGATCAAAAAGGATAGTGATGAAAGTATAGCTAAGAAAAGTCAACTTCTACCCGCAGAGCTCAGTTAGCAGGGACTTCGATCTTGCCTCTCCTTCCCGTGCCGTATGACCCGGATATGGAAAGATCATGGCGGTGCAACAGATGTGACAAGCGCTCTTTGTCCAAAAGAAGCACCTGTTGTTGCGTGGTCAGGTTGATCACGATCATCATCATTGATTCGGTCGCAGCACGCCGCTGCTATCAGAATAAATGCTTCAGCAGTGGCAAAGAAACCATTGCTCCGTGCGACTGCGGTCATTGCACGATTTCGGAGTTCATCTACTCGCATTGTTGGTCCCCCAGAATGACGCAACTTTTGCAATGTTCTGCCGTAAACATTAAGGATGTGTTAAAGGATGGCCGTCAATGCGCGTGAAATGTGGACAGTGGACCACTTTAGCGGACTCGAACGCAAATTCAGGCATAATGCCGCCGACGCCGCGTGAGAGCCAGAAGCAGTCTGGGTCCATAAATCGGACGACAAACGGACCTCTCCTCTCCCTTGATAGGCTCATCTGTCGACTTGATGATGGTGATGCCGTGCGCGGTGAGGCCGTTGAGGACTACCATCTTGGCCCGGAGGGCCGCAGCCTGACAGGCGAGGTCACCCTGAGCAAGGCGTTCGCCCGGCAGTTTCGATGCGCGGACTTTCCGTTCACGTAGTGCAACTTGGTTTCGACACGGTTTCAGCTTGTGATAGCCGCTTCGCAGGTCAACTCGGCATCGAACCAGATCGTTCGCAAGCTACGAAGCTTCGGTGCAAGTTCGCCAGTTCCGTGTCAAGC
>JANNKX010000024.1:0-6327 GCA_031396505.1 Rhodobacterales bacterium | reverse complement strand
GAGGCGCGCCCGTTCATGGCCGATTATGTGCCGCTGTTCCCGTGGCTGGCCCCCCTGCTGGCGGGAATCGCCGTGGCGCGGATGATGGCCGCAGTGGGCCTGTGGGGGCGGTTGCGGGCATCGACGGCACAGGTGCCTCGTGCGCTGATATGGCCGGGGCAGCACAGCCTTGCGATTTATATGGTGCATCAGCCTTTGATGATCGGTGCGTTTGCAGCGATGCAATATTTCACAACCTGAAAGGCCCCAGATGCCCCGGCACGCCACGCAATTGAATGACGCCGTTGATCTGTATACCGCCCTGCGCGCCGTGGCCCGCGAGACGGACGATGACCTGCCGGCCATCATCGCGGCCTGCAATGCGCCGACGCAGGCGCGGTTGCGGGGCCTGTATCAGGGTTTGCTGCGCGCGATCCTGCGCCAAGGCCGGGGTGGCCCTGCGGTGCCAACGGCGGATGCCGTGCGCGCGCATCTGGCCAGCCTTTCGCCCGCGCCGATGTTTCTGCCCGACGTCGTATCAAGCCCAAGCATCGCCCTTTTGACGGCAGGCCAGCGCCCGGATATGCCCGCGTTTTCGGACCGCGCCTTTGACGCGTGGTTTGCAGCGCAAGGCGTGCCCTACGGCCTTGGGGCCTATGCCGAGGATCGCCAGGTGTATACGGCGGCACAGTTCGCCGATGCGGGCGGGCCGGAACGGCGCAGCGTGCATACGGGCATCGACGTGTTTGCCCCGGCGATGACCCCGGTTCATGCGCCGATCGCAGGACGGGTGTTGTATGTGACCTATAACGCCGATCCGCTGGATTATGGCCATACGCTGATCCTGCAGCATGATGCGGGGGATGTGGCGTTCTACACGCTGTATGGCCATCTGGCGGGGACACTGCCGGGGTTGCTGTCGGTCGGTGATGCGGTGAAACCGGGACCGGTGATCGCGCATCTGGGGGATTGGCACGAAAACGGCGGCTGGGCCCCGCATATCCATTTCCAGATCATGACGGATATGTTGGGCCGTACGGATGGCAACTATGTGGGTGCGGGCCACCCCGGACTGTGGGACGTGTGGTCCGAGATCTGCCTTGATCCCAACCTGCTGATGCGGCTGTCGCCTGCGCGGTTTGTGGTGGCCTAAAACGTGTCATGCGCAAGCGGGCTTAGCCGATTGCGCATGACACGCAACATTTGCAGGTGATCCGCGTCAGGCTTTTTTCGAACCAGCCTCTAATGCCGCGATCCGCGCCAACAGGTCGGCGTTTTCTTCGCGCGCCTTTTGCGCCATCGCGCGCACGGCATCAAATTCTTCGCGCGTGACGAAATCGCGGTCGGCCATCCAGCGGTCGACCAAACCCTTGATCGCGGTTTCCGCCTCGGTCTTGGCACCCTGTGCCACGCCCATCGCGTTGGTCATCAATTGCGACATATCATCGAAAAACTTGTTCGGGGTCTGCATGGGGCACCTCTTTTGCTGCGCTATATATGGTCCGCAAGGGGCAGTCGCGCAAGGTTGACTTCCCCCGTCGCACACCAGAAAACAACGCATCCGCGCCAAAAGGACGATGATGGACTATATTCCCTTTCCTTCCATCTCGCCCGAGTTGTTCGCATTTGAGGCGTTTGGGATCACATTCGCGCTGCGCTGGTATGCGCTTGCCTATATTGCGGGGCTGTTGATCGGCTGGTGGCTGATCCGGCGGGCGATTGCAAATTCCGCCCTTTGGACAGGCCCCAGCCCCGCGACCGCCGAACAGATCGAGCGTTTGTTCACATGGGTCATTTTTGGCGTCATTCTGGGCGGGCGCATCGGTTTTGTGCTGTTTTATCGGCTGGACTACTACCTTGCGCACCCGTTCGAGATTCTACGCGTGTGGGAAGGCGGAATGTCATTTCATGGGGGGTTTCTGGGCGTTGTTGCGGCGGCGTATCTGTTTTGCAGACGTGAGGGCATTGCGCCACTGCGGTTGGGTGATCTGCTGGCTGTGGCGGCACCTGCGGGGCTTTTTCTGGGGCGCATTGCGAATTTCATCAATGCCGAGTTGTGGGGACGGCCAACCGATGTGCCATGGGCGGTGGCCTTTCCGGGCGAGGCGGCGCAGACCTGCCCCGGTATTGTGGGCATTTGCGCGCGCCATCCGAGCCAGATTTATGAGGCGATCCTTGAAGGGGTGTTGTTGGGCGGCGTTCTGCTTTGGCTTGGCTGGCGGCGCGGATGGTTCAAGACGCCGGGCCGGTTGATGGGGCTGTTTCTGGCAGGTTATGGCGCAGCGCGGTTTGTGGTGGAACTGGTGCGTCAGCCGGATCAGCAGTTCATTTCGGATGGAAACCCCCTTGGCCTTGCGGTGCATATCGGCGGCTATGGGCTGACGATGGGGCAGATCCTGTCACTGCCGATGATCGGGATCGGGTTGTGGCTGATGCGGCGCGGGACGGTGGCATGACGGCGCTGGCGGCCCTGTTACGGCGGCAGATTGCGGTGAGCGGGCCGATGACACTGGCCGATTACATGGCGGTGTGCCTGATGCACCCCGAACATGGCTATTACACCACGCGGGCACCCTTTGGTGCGGCGGGTGATTTTACCACCGCGCCGGAAATCAGCCAGATGTTCGGCGAGCTTTTGGGCCTGTGGCTGGCGCAGGTCTGGCAGGATCAGGGGGCGGTGGGGGCGTTCGTGCTGACCGAACTTGGCCCCGGCCGGGGCACGCTGATGGCGGATGTGGTGCGGGCGACGCGGGGGGTGCCGGGGTTCCATGCGGCGATGCAGGTGCATCTGGTCGAACAGTCGCAGGCGTTGCGGATGATGCAGCGCGACGCGCTGAAGGGCGTGCCGGTCGTCTGGCATGATGATGTGACGACTTTGCCCGAGGCACCGCTTTACCTGCTGGGAAACGAATTTTTTGACGCGCTGCCGATCCGGCAATTCATGCGGATGCCGGAAGGTTGGGCAGAAACGATGGTGGGGCTAGCGGGGGAAACGCTGGTGTTTGGCCGTGGCGCACCACTGGCCTTGGCATCGCTGCAGCATCGGGTGGCGGATACGCGTGTTGGCGATATTGTCGAGGTCTGCCCGCAGGCGGCGTCGATCATGGGCAGGATCGCGGCAATGATTGCGCGCAATGGCGGGGCGGCGTTGATCGTGGATTACGGCGACTGGGGGTCCATCGGGGATACGTTTCAGGCGCTGCGCAACCACGCCTATGCCGATCCGCTGGCCGAACCGGGCGCGGCCGATCTGACAGCACATGTTGATTTTGCCGCACTTGCGCAGGCGGCACAGGGTTTACAGCATGGCTACACGTCCCAAGGCGCGTTTCTTGGGCAGCTGGGCATTGCGGCGCGCAGTGCGCAATTGGCGCGCGGTCTGGCGAATGATGCCCTGACATCGCATCTTGCGGCCCTGCAACGCTTGACCAGCCCGTCAGAAATGGGCCAGTTGTTCAAAGTAGTGTCGCTTGTACCGGTAGGCTGCCCGCCCGTTCCTGGATTCAGTTGATGATCGAGATCATTACATCCGACGCAATCACGGCGCGTCATGGGTTTTTCACGCGCAAAGGTGGCGCGTCATCGGGTATTTTTGCAGGGCTGAATTGTGGGCCGGGGTCATCCGATATTGCCGAGGTGGTGCAGATCAACCGGGATCGTGTGGCCGAGGCAATGGCGGTAGACCCGGCAAATCTGGTGACCGTGCATCAGGTGCATTCGGCGGATGTGCTTGTGGTCGACGGGCCGCTGGCGGTGCGGCCATGGGTGGATGCGATGGTCTCGCGGACGCCGGGCGTTTTGCTGGGGGTGCTGACGGCGGATTGTCAGCCGGTGCTGTTTCACGATCCGGACGCCGGTGTGATTGGTGCGGCGCACGCGGGCTGGCGCGGCACCAAGGATGGTGTGCTTGAGGCGACAGTGGCCGCAATGGAGGGATTGGGCGCGCAGCGGGCCCGTATCCGGGCGGTCATCGGCCCAACGATCAGCCAATCAGCCTATGAAGTGGGGCCGGAATTCCTGACGGCGTTTCTGGACGATGATCCGGAAAACGCGCGATTCTTTGCCAATGGCCGCGGTGACCGGGCGCTGTTTGATCTGCCGGCCTTTGGCCTTGCGCGCCTGCGGGCGGCAGGGGTTGGTCAGGCGGAATGGACGCGCCATTGCACTTATGGCGATCCGGTGCGGTTTTTTTCATATCGCCGCGCCACGCATCATGGTGAGGCCGACTATGGGCGCCTGATCTCGGTCATCCGGGTGTAGATCGGGGCAAGAAAGTGTCCTGAACGATCTGGGTTTTTGGAAACAATGCCGCGATTTTCTGAAAAATGTCGCTAAATGCAGTGGAATAGCGCGGGTTTCACAGGATTTGTGAATGCCACAATTGGCCGTTTCGCACGGGAAAAATCTTTGATTTCTGGCGTTTTACGCCAAAACCATGCCGCATTGCCGGGCCAGCTTGGCAGGTGTCGAAATACACTTTGCGTCAGATTTGAAAGGTCTTTGCCATGAAAAAAGAACGTCGTTGGCTAAAGTCGGTGATCGCGGCAAGCACGGCTGACATCCCAGCGTTGCCTTGGCAGCGAGGCAATCGTCGCAAACCGGTTGCGGTCAAGGCGGTCGCGACCAAATCTGCGTCCATTGCGGCACGTTGATTCGGGCCAGGCAGCCACGAATTGCCGACATTGATCGTGAGGCGGCAACAATCCGGCGATGTTAGGGTGATTGTTGGCGCGGCAACCATCAAATCGGTCAAGACTTTGACAGCACGCCCAGATTGAGCCACTTTCACCCCTGCAGAAGCCATTCTGTAACCCGTGGTGACGACAGCGAAAATGATCGTTGGCGTGACTTGGGATCGGCCTTGCAAAGGCTGACCTCTGGGATTGATGCTCGGTAAGGCGGCCCTGGTGTACCCTCTGATACACCGAAAAGGGGCCGCCTATCTGTTTGGTGCATCACCACCCATGCAGGTGCTGTGTATTATGCGTTGCGTGCCAGACGCGCCTCTAACACCTCAAACGACAGGCCGGGATCGTCTTTCGCGCAGCGGATCACGAGGCTGGTTTTGACCGATGCGACATTGGCGGCCGAGGTCAGTTGTTCAGTCAGGAAGGTCTGAAAGGTCGAAAGATCGGGGGCCACGCATTTCAGGATAAAGTCGATCTCGCCATTCAGCATATGGCATTCGCGCACCAAAGGCAGCGCGCGGCAGTGCGATTCAAATGCCGAAAGATCGCGTTCGGCCTGACTTTGCAGGCGGACCATGGCGAACACCTGCACCTCGAACCCCAGTTCGCGCGCGTCGATATCGGCGTGATAGCCGCGGATGTAACCCGCCTCTTCGAGCGTGCGGACGCGGCGCAGGCAGGGGGGGGCGGAAATGCCGACACGCTTTGCCAGTTCGACATTGGTCATGCGTCCGTCGGCCTGCAGTTCGGCAAGGATCTGGCGGTCGATGGGGTCGAGCTTGTGTCCGGCCATGGCCTACTCCTGCGATTGCGACCGGAATGTATGCGGCAGGGGGCGAATGCGCAATATTATTTCACGGACGCGCAACTTTTCACAATCGGTTGCATCGGCGGCATGGCGGCCATGCGGGGGGTTTCAGTGGTGCAGGATGCGGATTATATCCTGTCTGCGAAACGGATGGGGGCGGTCATGGCGAATACGCGGCATACACGGGTTCTGATCATCGGGTCGGGCCCGGCGGGATATACGGCAGCAGTCTACGCAGCGCGGGCAATGCTGAACCCGATCCTTGTGCAGGGCTTGGTGCCCGGCGGGCAGTTGACGATCACGACCGAGGTGGAAAACTGGCCGGGCGACAGTCATGTGCAAGGCCCCGACCTGATGGTGCGAATGGAAGCGCACGCCAAGGCAATGGGGGCCGAAGTGATTTCGGATTACATCAGCAGCCTTGATCTGTCGCGGCGTCCCTTTGTGGCGAAAGCCGATAGCGGGATCACCTTCACCGCGGATGCGGTGATTTTGGCGACCGGCGCACAGGCCAAATGGCTTGGCCTGCCGTCAGAGGAAAAGTTCAAAGGCTTTGGCGTATCGGCCTGCGCCACCTGCGACGGGTTCTTTTACCGGGGCAAGGAGATTGTGGTCATCGGCGGCGGCAACACGGCGGTGGAAGAGGCGCTGTTCCTGACCAACTTCGCGTCGAAGGTCACACTGATCCACCGCCGCGATACCCTGCGCGCGGAAAAGATCATGCAGGACCGGCTGTTCAAGCATCCGAAGATCGAAATGCTGTGGAACCATGAGGTGACCGAAGTGCTGGGCGATGAAGCGCCCTTGGGTGTGACGGCGGTGCGCGCGCGCAATGTGCTGACGGGGGCGGTA
>JANNKX010000410.1:0-5325 GCA_031396505.1 Rhodobacterales bacterium | reverse complement strand
TTACTGTGTGGCCAACATGCCGGGGGCGGTGGCGCGGACATCGACGCTGGCCTTGGGCAATGCGACGATGCCGTTCATGCTGGCCTTGGCGGACAAAGGGTGGAAGCGGGCCTGTGCGGATGACAAGCATCTGCTGGCGGGGCTGAACACGCATGCAGGCAAGTTGACCTATGCGGCGGTGGGGGTGGCCTTGGGGCTGCCAACCATCACGGCACAGGATGCAATGGCAATCTGACGGTGAAGGGGCGCGCCGATCAGCGCGCCCTTTCCGCCCCGTACTGGCCCCAAAGGATCAGCAGGGCGAGGACGACAAAGATCGTCCATTGCCCCAATATCCAGACCGTTCCCAGCATGGTCCAGCCATAGAACAGGAAGACCCCGGCAAATCCGATCTGGATTGCTGCCAGCAGGGTCGTCATTGCGCGGTCAGGGTGGCGCGTAAGCCATAAAAGTGCACCGGTTTGCAGCGCGAGCATAATGGTCGCAAAGTGCCATAACACCGCCGCGATCGCCCTGAGTGGCAGATCGAGCGTGGAGGCCTGGATCGGTGCATGAAACTCTGCACCGCCGCCGACGATGTGCAGACCCGTCGTGCCCGCCATCAGAATCGCTGCTGCAAGTGTGGGATATTGCATATTGCACCTTTTTGTGATTCCATACGCTACCGTATGGATCACAGATCGTTGCCTGCCGCAATACGGCAGCGTATGGTGCGGCATGGACAAACCGACGCAACGCCTTAGGCGCGAGGATTGGATACTGGCCGGGTTTCGCGCACTGACGGCAGGGGGCGTTGGCGCGTTGCGCGTCGAGGCCGTTGCGCGGGGTCTGGGGACGACCAAGGGGTCGTTTTATTGGCATTTTTCTGATCCTGCCGATTGGCGTGCAGCGATGCTGGATTACTGGGAAGACATGGCTTTTCGCCGGATCCTTGTGGCGCTTGATCCGCTGCCTGCCGGTTTGCCGCGCCTGCGCGCATTGGTGAAGATCGCCACCGGGCTTGCGTATGATCCTGCACATGGCGGTGCTGCGGCAGAACCGGCCTTGCGGGAATGGGCGCGTTTTGCCCCTGATGTGGGGGCCATTGTGCAGCGCGTTGACGCCGGGCGCATCGCATTCGTCGCGGGTTGTTTTGAGGCGGGAGGATCGGAAGCAGCAACCGCAGCCCAACAGGCGCGGTTGTTTTATGCAGCGTTGCTGGGGCTGGGG
This sequence comes from Rhodobacterales bacterium, assembly GCA_031396505.1. Lineage (GTDB taxonomy): Bacteria > Pseudomonadota > Alphaproteobacteria > Rhodobacterales > Rhodobacteraceae > JAAFHS01. Next base: position 4,116 of record JANNKX010000410.1, on the reverse strand, counting down.
GCCCTGCGCGGCAGCCCCGACACCGATGCGCAGTGTTTGATGCGGCTCATCGACATGCTGGACAAATGAAAAGGCCCCCGGATTGCGCCGGGGGCCTTTGCGTGTGCAAGCCCCGATCAGCGCGCCTTCAGCGCATCGCGGATTTCGGCAAGAAGCTGTTCTGCCGTCGGGCCGGGAGGGGCGACTGGCGCCTCGACCTTTTTGGGCATCAGGCTGTTCACGGCCTTGACCAGAAGGAACACGACAAAGGCCACGATCAGAAAGTTGATGACGGCATTGATGAAGTTGCCGATGCCGAAAGTGGCTTCGCCGACCGAAAATCCGACCGTCGAAAAGTCGACCCCGCCCGCAAGAATACCGATCAGCGGTGTGATAAGGTTATCAACCAGCGCGGTCACGATACCGGTGAAGGCCGCGCCGATGACGACGGCGACGGCAAGATCAAGCACGTTGCCGCACATGATGAAGGCTTTGAATTCGTTAATCATTTCACAGTTCCCCACATTTTACCGACGGGCGTTTTGCCCGTCTTCGTTTGTGCAAGCACAAGCACAGGGTCGTATTTGCACAGAAACGACGCTCGTTTCACCTAAAAAATTGGGCTAGGCAGGGGGAAAGTTGCCAATTCAGGAGCAGATTATGAAGGATATCGCAGATTTCCCGATCACGAAACGTTGGGGACCGCGCAACGCGGACGCGATCCAGTTGTATTCGCTGACCACGCCGAACGGGGTGAAAGTGTCGATCGCGCTGGAGGAGATGGGGTTGGCGTATGACGCGCATCTGGTCAGTTTCGCGACAAATGACCAGATGAGCACGGAATTTCTAAGCCTGAACCCGAACAACAAGATCCCGGCGATGATTGATCCGGCGGGGCCGGGCGGCAAGCCCGTGGCGCTCTTCGAAAGCGGGGCGATGCTGGTGTATCTGGCGGAAAAGTCGGGCAAGCTGATGGAGGATCGGTATCTGGTCTTGCAATGGCTGATGTGGCAGATGGGGGGTCTGGGGCCGATGCTGGGGCAGTTGGGATTTTTCCATACGTTTGCGGGCAAGGACATTGAAGACCCGCGCCCGAAGGAACGCTATCGGGCAGAGGCGGCACGGCTGTTGCGAGTGCTGGACGGGGCGCTGGCGGATCGGGAATGGGTGGCGGGCGCCTATTCGATTGCGGATATTGCGATTGGGCCATGGTTGAACACGTTGCAGAATTTCTACAAGGCGACGGACATCACGGGGTTTGATGAACTGGCGCATGTGCCGGGATATCTGGCGCGGTTTCTGGCGCGTCCGGCCGTGCAGCGGGGCATGGTGCAGCCTGCAAGTGCGTAACAAGGGGCGGTCTGTCATCAGGCTGTAACGCGGCTGACATGACGTCTGGCTAAGGTGATTCTTGCAAGCAATTTGGGGGATCACCATGCGCCAGCGTCATTCCAGCCGTCCTGATATTCGTCATATCATTGCCGACCGCGTGTCGCGGCGCGGCTTTCTTCTGGGGTCCGGGGTCACGCTGGGTGCTGTGGCCGCGCAGGGTTTTGTCGGGTCGCTGTTTTCGGGTGCGGCCCATGCGCAGGATGCGCAATCGAGCCTGAAATTCACCGAGCTGAAGCGCGTCTATGATGACCGGCACCGGGTGGCCGACGGCTATGACGCGCGCGTTGTCATGGGTTGGGGCGATCCGATGAAGGCCGGGGATGCGGTGATCGACGTAGCAACGATGGATGCCGCAGCACAGGCCGACCGGTTTGGTTACAACTGCGACTATATCGCCTACATGCCGCTGCCGCGTGGATCGCAGACGTCCGATCACGGGCTGCTGTGCGTGAACCATGAATATCCGTCGTTCAATGTGATGTTTCCCGGCATGACCGAGGATGACACAGCCAAACTGACCTCTGAGCAGGTGGCATTGTGCAACATGTCGATCGGCCATTCCGTCATTGAAATCCGGCGCACCGATGGCGTCTGGGCCGTGGTGCAGGACAGCCCGCTAAACCGGCGCTTTACGCTGGAGACGGAAATGGCGATTTCCGGCCCTGTGGCCGGGCACGACTGGATGAAAACCAGCTATGACCCTGAGGGGCGCATGGTGCGGGGCACGAATTACAACTGCGGTGGTGGTGTCACGCCATGGGGCACTGTGCTGACGTGCGAGGAGGGTGCGTCCGATACGTTTGGCGGCGATATTGCCACGACATCGTTTCCGGAGGTGCTGGAGCGGTATGGCTATGACGGGTCGGACTATTACGCGCGCGCCAAGTTCGACCCGCGGTTCGACATCAGCAAGGAACCAAATGAGCCGAACCGCTTTGACTGGGTGGTGGAGATCGATCCCTACGATCCGGTATCGACGCCGATCAAGCGCACGGCTCTTGGCCGGATGGCACATGAGGCCGCAACCGTTGTTTTGAACAGGGATGGACGCGTTGTCGTCTATATGGGGGATGATGATTACTTTGAATACGTCTACCGCTTTGTTTCGGATGGCACGTATGACCCGGCCAATCCGGCCTCCGGCAAGGACATTCTGGATGCGGGTACGCTTAGCGTGGCGGTCTACAACGCGGATGGCACGCTGAACTGGCTGCCGATCGTGCAGGGGCAGGGGCCGCTGACAGCGGAGAACGGTTTTGCGACGCAGGCGGATGTGTTGCTGAAAACGCGGCTTGCGGCAGATGCCTTGGGGGCAACACCGATGGACCGGCCCGAAGACATGGAGACAAACCCGGTGACGGGGCGGGTCTATGCAATCATGACCAAGAACAAAAGCATCTCGGCTGACAAGCTGAACCCGGTCAACACGCGGCCGGAAAACCACTACGGCCATATCGTGGAAATGATCCCGCCGGGTGGCGTGGGTGCAGATGCGGATCACACGGCGGAGACCTATACCTGGGATCTGTTCGTGCTGGCGGGCAATCCAAAGGATTCGGCACATGGGGCGGCGTTCCATCCGGGCACGTCCGAGGATGGCTGGTTCGTCACGCCAGACAACCTGACGTTCGATCCGAAGGGCCGGATGTTTGTGGCGACCGACGGGGCCAATGATTTCGACATTCCGGACGGCATCTACGGGGTGGATACCGAAGGCCCGGCGCGGGGTCTGCCGAAGTTGCTGTTCACCTGCCCGAAGGGTGCCGAGGCGACAGGTCCGGCGTTTACGCCTGACGGATCGACGCTGTTTGTATCGGTGCAGCATCCGGCCGAGGATAGCGAAACGCTGGAGGTTGCGACAACGCGCTGGCCCGATTTCAAGGGCAGCAATCTGCCACGCCCGGCGGTGGTTGCGATCACACGCCTTGATGGGGCCGAAGTCGCAAGCTGATCTGGGCCAAGGAAATCAATTGCGGGCAGCGCGTGTCGCTGCCCGTTTTCATTCGCGAGATGCGACTGGAGCCAGATCGAATATCGGCTGCAGGGGAGAAAGGGGTCATTCGGCCTGTGGCATACAGGGCAGCGACTGACAGCCGGGTGGGCGCGAGCCACGCAATTTCTAGGCGCTTTATGGTTCAACCCCTCCCACCGACGTTCTAGGCGGTGACGTTGCAACCGCGCCCGCCCGTGGGGGCGGTCAGGCGCGGCCCGGCGGCGCAAATGCGCCTTGCTTCCGGGCAAAAAAGTAAGCGGTCGATGGCCGCAAAGGGCTCCGCGCAGTCACTAGTGTGTTGAATAAACTTTCGATTTTGGGCGCATCGAGCGCGGCAGTTGAATTACCGGACCGTCGCAGATAGGCCGGGCGGCAGTCAATCCGGGATCAGCAATTAACGACTCGAAGCGCGGTGCCAGGACCCGACCCGAGATCATCAAGGCAGTCCCCCAGCACGCCCATCAGATCGCGACCCACCGACGTCACGAAGTAGTTCGACAAATCCCTGATGTCTTTCGAGATATTGCTACTCCAAGGCGGGCACTTCGATCTGTCCTCAAAGCTCCAGATGACATCGTTCGGCGGCAGTTTCGCCAACTCGGCCCGTATCTGGGTCAGCTCCGCACGCGCGGCTACCGCGGAGGCCTTCTTCAGTTCGCCCTGATAAAGCTCCATCATCAGCATTGGAAACCGGGTGCCCCAGCCATCGGGTTCAAGGTTGCCCGATACGGTTGAGAAGAAGGTGTGGAAGA
>JANNKX010000377.1:0-16541 GCA_031396505.1 Rhodobacterales bacterium | reverse complement strand
TCGGCCTTTGTGAACAACACGCCGATTGTGGTGGTGTTCCTGCCGGTGTTCATGCGGCTTGCGGCGGAAATGTCGCTGGCACCGTCCAAGCTGTTGATCCCGCTAAGTTACATGTCGATTATGGGTGGCACGATCACGCTGGTGGGGACATCGACCAATCTGGTGGTGGACGGGGTGGCGCGCAGTCAGGGATTGGCGCCGTTTTCAATATTCGAGATGACGCCAGTGGGGTTGGTCTGTGCGGTGGTCGGGCTGATTTATCTGGGGTTGCTGGGGCCGCGGCTGCTGCGCGACCGGGTGTCGATGAGTGCGATGCTGACGGACCGGTCGAAGATGAAGTTTTTCACGGAAATGGCGGTGCCGGAGGGATCGGCGCTGATCGGGCGGCCGCTGGAGGGGGTGGAGCTGTTTCGGCGGGGCGGGGCGCGGGTGATTGATCTTTTGCGCGGGGATGCGTCATTGCGGCGCAATTTCGCGGGGGTGGTTCTGCAGGCGGGCGACCGGGTGGTGCTGCGCACGCCGATGACGGAATTGCTGGTGCTGCAAGCGGACAAGAACGTGACGGCGGTCAGCGATGATGACGATGAGGTGGACAAGCTGAGTTCAGTTTCCACAACGACGGTCGAGGTGTTGATCACGCCGGGGTGCAAGATGATCGGGCGCAGCCTTGGGTCGATGCGGCTCAGGCGGCGGTACGGGGTCTATCCACTGGCGGTGCATCGGCGCAACCAGAACATCGGGCGGCAGCTGGATGATCTGGTGGTCGAGGTGGGGGATACGCTGCTGCTGGAAGGGACGCCGGAAGATATCCAGCGGCTGGCGAGCGATATGGACATGGTGGATGTATCACAGCCATCGGAACGGGCCTTCCGCAGGGCCAAGGCACCGATTGTGGCGGCGGTTCTGATCGGGGTGATTGTGGCGTCGGCGTTTGATGTGGCCCCGATCGAGGTTCTGGCGTTTCTGGGGGTGGCGGTGGTTCTGATCACGGGCTGCATCGACGCGGATGAGGCGTTTTCGACGATTGACGGGCGTCTTCTTGCGATGCTGTTCGGGATGATCGCGGTGGGCGAAGGGTTGCAGCATTCGGGCGCGGTTGAACTGCTGGTGGGGGCGGCGGCGCCTTATATGCAGGGGATGGCACCGTGGGTGTTGGTGTTTGCGGTGTTTGCGATGACGTCGTTCCTGACCGAGCTGTTGTCGAATAACGCAGTGGCGGTGGTGGTGACGCCAGTGGTGATATCGCTGTCGCTGACGTTGGGGATTGATCCGCGGCCGATGTTGATTGTGGTGATGCTGGGGGCGTCGTTCGGGTTTGCGACGCCGATCGGATATCAGTGCAACCTGCTGGTCTACGGGCCGGGGGGATATACATTCAGCGATTTTCTGCGGATCGGGGTGCCGTTGAACATCCTTATGGGGGTCGTGGCGGCGATCATGATCCCGTTGCTGTATGACATGTAGGTGGCCGGGGTTGCGGGCGACGGGGTGGCGCGTGTATAGCCAGCCGATCAAACCACAGGGCACCGGAGTTTAGGGTCATGGCAGGCCATTCGAAATGGGCAAACATCCAGCACCGCAAGGGCAAGCAGGACAAGTTGCGGTCCAAGATGTTTTCCAAACTGGCAAAGGAAATCACGGTTGCGGCCAAGATGGGGATGCCAGACGTGGACATGAACCCGCGTCTGCGGCTGGCGGTCAAGGCGGCCAAGGCGGTGTCGATGCCGAAGGATGTGATCGACCGGGCGATCAAGAAAAGCCAGATGGGCGACGGGGCGGATTACACGGAAATCCGCTATGAGGGTTATGGCGTGAACGGGATCGCGATCATCGTCGAGGCGATGACGGATAACCTGAACCGCACGGCGAGCAACGTGCGGTCGTATTTCAGCAAGGCGGGCGGGAACCTTGGGACGACGGGGTCGGTGAGCCATTCCTTTGACCGGGTGGGCGAGATTTCCTATCCGGCGTCGGCGGGGTCTGCCGATGATGTGATGATGGCGGCGCTGGACGCGGGCGCGGATGATGTGGAATCTGATGAGGATGGCCATTGGATCTATTGCCAGGTGGAAAACCTGGCAGAGGTTTCGGACGCACTTGAAAAAGCGTTGGGGGAATCGACGGAATCCAAGCTGATCTGGAAGGCGCAGACCCTGACGGAGGTGGATCTGGACACGGCGCAAAAGCTGCTGCGGTTGATCGATTTGCTGGAAGAGGATGATGATGTGCAGACGGTGACGCACAACTTTGACATCCCCGAAGATGTGGCGGCGTTGCTGGAGTGATCTGGGGGATGGGCAGGATTGCCCATCCTACGTAAGATCGGCCTCTGTCCAGCCGATCAGGGCAAGGTCCTGCGTGCGGAACCTTGCATCATCTGCCATGAAGAATTCATCCAATTGCGGTGGTGTCGTGCTCGTGCCCGCAAGCATGGCATGGGCTTGCCCACGGTGATGCTGGCTGTGCAGGAACAGGTGCATCAGGGTATCGGCGCGGGTTTCGGTCTGCACGCGGGCATCGCGGTGGATGTGGACGGGGCGGGCAAGTTCATCAGGGCCAAGCCCGGTAACGAAGGTCAGAATGCGTAAATCCATCGCATTCTGGGCCGCCGCGAGCGCATCAGGGTCGGGGTATGGCACGCGGTTCACAAAGGCCTGCAGGCCGATCGTGCCGCCATGCAGGGCGTCAATGTAGAACAAATCGACGCTGTAGATGTGATTCAATGTGGCACAAAGGCTGGGGAAAAAGCCGGTGCGGGGGGCGTGCCATTCACCGGGTTGCAGTGCGGCGATGGCCGTCGCCAAGCGGCGGTTGGCCAGGATGTTGTTGCGGGCCAGTTGGCGGTAGGGGCGCAGGGGATCGGTCATCGGATTAGCATCGGGAAACGGTCTTCGGTGTCAACGTCAAAGAGGCGTCATCGGCGCGTCATGCGGATGTGATAACGGCTGTGCATCTGGGGTCGATATGGGTGGATTGCAGCATGCGTTTTGAACCGAAAGACAGTTTCAGGCCAACGCCTGTCAAAAATGCGCATGTGTCGGATGTGGTGTTCACCTATTCAAACGGCGGGCAGTCGCGGATCAAGCGGACGCTGATCCGGGCAGCCGAGGCGGCGGCGGGGCGAAACCGGCTGGAACGCATCTATCGCCGCTGGCGGACGGATCTGCGCGATCCGGCGGAAACGATCTTTACGGCGGGTGTGCGCGCGCTGGGTCTGCGGGCCGAGGTGATTGCGGGCGATATGGCGCGGTTGCCGCGCACGGGTGGCGTTCTGGTGGTGGCAAATCACCCTTATGGCATCGTGGACGGGTTGCTGATCGGGCATCTGGTGTCGACGCGGCGGCGCGATGTAAAGCTGATGGTCAACAGCCAGTTGTGCCAGCCGCCTGAGGCACAGGGTGTGCTGTTGCCGGTGGATTTCGGGCATACGGCGGCGGCGCGGCGGGTGTCGGCGGAAACGCGGCGCGCGGCGGTGGAATGGCTGGATGCGGGGCATGTGTTGGTGATTTTTCCGGCGGGCGGGGTATCAACGGTGCCAAAGCCGCTGGCAAAGCAGGCGGTGGATGCAGAATGGCATCCGTTCGTGGCGCGGCTTGCAGCCCGGCGGGGGGTGTGGACGCTGCCGCTGTTTGTGCATGGGCAAAACTCGCGGCTGTTCCAGATGGCAAGCCATTGGAGCTATCCGTTGCGGGTGGCGATGATTTTCCGGGAAACGGTCAAGCGGATCGGGCAGACGGTGCAGGTGACGGTGGGCGTGCCGATTGCCTGCGAAGGCATGCAGCGGGCCGAGGTAGCAGGCTGGTTGCGCACGTTGACCTATGACATGGCGGGGCCAGACGGGCCGGGCAGCGAGGCCAAGTTCGTGTGGCCCGAACGGCTGCGCTGGTAGGCGCGGGGCGCAGGGCGGGGTTCTTGTCATCGGCTGATTGTTCCATTGCATGAGACGGGCAATCTGCCCGTCTCATGCAATGTGGGTGGTGTGCGTCTGGGCGGGTTTGCCGGATCAAAAGCAGATCGCCTTACAGGCTTGCATCCAGCGCTGCGATCACGGCGTCACCCATTGCACTGGTCGACACTGGGGTGCCGCCTTCGGGGCCCAGCAGATCAGCGGTGCGCAGGCCATCGGCTAGCACCTTTTCGACGGCCTTTTCAACACGCGCGGCGTCGTCCCCCATGTCGAAGGAATAGCGCAGCGCCATCGCGAACGACAGGATGCAGGCGATGGGATTGGCCTTGCCGGTGCCAGCGATATCGGGGGCCGAGCCGTGGACGGGCTCATACAGCGCCTTGGGCCGTCCGTTGGCCATTGGCAGACCCAGCGAGGCCGATGGCAGCATGCCAAGCGAGCCTGTCAGCATGGCCGCGCAATCGGACAGCACATCGCCGAACAGATTGTCGGTCACGATCACGTCGAACTGTTTGGGCCAGCGGACCAGTTGCATCGCGCCATTGTCGGCGTACATATGGGTAAGCGCGACATCGGGATATTCCTTGTCATGGATTTCCTGCACCACCTCGCGCCACAAAATGCCCGATTCCATCACATTGGCCTTTTCCATCGAACAGACCTTGTTGCTCCTCTTGCGCGCCAGTTCGAAGGCTGACCGCGTGACGCGGGCAATCTCGCTTTCTGTGTAGCGTTGGGTGTTGATGCCGACGCGTTCGTTGCCTTCGGTAAAGATGCCGCGTGGTTCACCGAAATAGACACCGGAGGTCAGTTCGCGGACGATGACGATATCAAGGCCGGCGACGACCTCTTTTTTCAGGGACGAAAAATCGGCGAGTGCGTCAAAGCATTGCGCGGGGCGCAGGTTGGAGAACAGGTCCATTTCCTTGCGCAGGCGCAAGAGGCCGCGTTCGGGTTTCACGCTGAAATCCAGCGCGTCGTATTTCGGGCCACCGACAGCCCCCAGCAGCACCGCGTCCACCGATTGCGCCTTTGCCATGGTTGCATCCGACAGCGGCACGCCATGCACATCATAGGCGGCGCCGCCAACAAGGTCTTCGGTGACATCGAAGGTCACGCCGCGCCGTACGCCGAACCAGCCAATGATCTTTTTCACCTCGGCCATCACTTCGGGGCCGATACCGTCACCGGCGAGGATAAGAAGGGTTGGGTTGGTCACGGGATGCTCCTGCAAAATCGTCGCGCTTGGCCTAGCCGCTGTGGCAGGGGGGGTCAAGCGGCGAAGGCATCGGCCAGTGCATCCCAGACCCGGCGCAGGCGCGGCGATTGGCGCAGGGCGGGGGCTGCGGTCAGCCAGACGGGCAAGGACGGCAGGGCGACGGGCAGGTCGATGCGTTCGACCAAGGGGTCGGCATCGCCGACATTGCGCTGTGCGCCGCCGACACCACAGCCTGCCTGCACCAAGGCCCAATAGGTCAGCGGGTCATCGCAGCGCACGGGAAAGAAGCTGCGGCTGACGACAAAGCCTGCATCGTGCATGAGGCGGATAATAAGGTCATCGCGGTCCTGACCGACAAAATCGAGGCGCATCAGGGCGGCGAGATCAGCGGGCCTGCCAACCGTGTCAAGAAAGCCGCGCGCGGCATAAAGGCCAAGCGCCAGATCGGCGACATGCCGGGTGACAAGATCAAGCTGGGTCGGGCGATACATCCGCACGGCGATGTCGGCCTCGCCAAACAGCAGGTTGTCAGAGGCATCAGAGGCGACAAGGTCGATCTGGATACCGGGTTCGGCCACACGCAGGCGGGCAAGGATCGGCGGCAGAATGGCGTGGGCGACATTACGGCTGGCCGTGATGCGCACACTGCCAGCGATGCCGGTTTCGCGCGCCGCAGCCGTCAGGGCAAGATCTGCGGCGGCACCTTGCATGACGCGTGCAGGCCCCAGCAAGGTATCGCCCGTTTCAGTTGGCACAAGGCCCTGCGGGGTCCGCGCAAACAGGGGAACGCCAAGGGCCGCTTCGGCCATGCGGATATGGCGGCCAAGGGTTGGCTGGCTGATGCCAGTGGTGCGCGCGGCGGCAGACAGCGAGCCTGCGTCGGCGACGGCAAGGAAGGAATGGATCAGGGACCAGTCAAGGATCGGTTTTGCCATGCGTTAGTGCATATCAGGGAATTGATTTCATGCAATTGCGAATACGTGGGGTCGCGCGCATGTTTGGCAGAAGCATCATGCAGGAGGCAGAGATGGCAAAAGTTCTTATCCTTGGGGGATCGGGCGCGTTTGGATCAAACGCGGCGGCGGCGTTCCAAACGGCAGGCTGGGACGTGGCACGCTACGCACGCGGCAGCGATATGGCAGCAGCTGCAAAAGGGGCGGCGGTCATCGTCAACGCGCTGAACCCGCCGGGCTATCATGATTGGGCGCGTCTGATCCCGGAAATCACGACACAGGTTCTGGTGGCGGCCAAGGTCGGCGGGGCGCGGGTGATCGTGCCGGGGAACGTCTATAACTATGGTGTTGAACCCGCCCCTTGGGGCGCGCAGACGCCGCAGCGTCCGGTGTCACGCAAAGGCATGATCAGGGCGACGATGGAGATGCGCTATCGCGATGCACCGACGCGGACGATCATCTTGCGGGCGGGTGATTTTCTGTATGAAAGCCAGCCCAATCTTGTGATGAACCGCGTCATTCTTGGCAGTTTGCGGCGGGGGAGGATAACGGCACTGGGCGACCCGGACGCGCGCCACGCCTTCGCCTATCTGCCGGATATGGCGGCGGCGGCGGTGGGTTTGGCGGGGCACGAGACACTGCCTCATTTTGCCGATATTCCCTTTGCAGGCCATGCGTTCAGCATGACCGAATTGCAGGGGCTGCTGGCAGGGAAGTTGGGGCATCGGTTGCGCATGGTGCGGTTTGCATGGTGGCAGATGCGGATGCTGTCGCCAGTGTGGGAACTGGCGCGCGAGTTTGGCGAAATGCGCTATCTGTATGACCATGCGCATTGGCTGGATGATCAACCGCTGCGGACACTTTTGCCTGATCTAAAGATCACGCCACTTGATGTGATACTGGCCCGATATCTGACCGCGATGGGCCTTCAGGGCAGTACGACATCGACCCACACGAGCCGGTGGCGCGAGGCTGTCTGAACGGTGGCGGCAAAGGGATCCCCCTCGGCGGGCCAGATCACACCGGAAGCGATGATGTCAAGATCGGCGGATGGCAGGATGTAGTCCACGCGCAAGGCACCGGGGCCGTCGGGGAAATGGGCGGTGTCGGTGGCGGGATCGCCTTGATGGGCAGGGTCGACGTGGGTGGTGGCGCTGCGCGGGGCGGGGTCCTGCAGTTTCGGGTGGGTCAGCAGGGATACCAGGGCGGCCGCGCGTCCGTCGCCATCGGCGGGGTCAAGATTGGCATCCCCCAGCAGGACAAACGGGCCGGTGGGGGGGGCAAAAGGCAGCGCGCCGTCAAGATAGTGCCGCCAGAGTGCTGCCTCGTCATGGTTGCGGCGGCCATTGCGATCTTCGGGGCCGTCGAACACGGGGGGGCTGGCGTGCCATGCGAGCAGGGTTAGCGTACCGCTGGGACGTGTCAGGGGAACAGCCCAATGCGCGGTGGTGGACAGGCGTTGGATGCGGGCCGCGTCTGGCGCAAGGTCGGGGGGCAGCAGCGCGCCGGGCAGATCGCGCCAGAGCAATGGCGACATGTCCTGCACGGCGGCATCGTCGATGGGCAGGCGCGACAGGATGGCCATGCCGCCATCCCCGGCAAAGCGACCATAGCCCATCGCATCGCGGGCCTCTGCCCGGCGGCCATTGCCATCAAGGTCAAGGCCGGTCGGCAGGCCGGTATTGGGGGCAAGGGCAAAGCGGTATGGGTAGGGCGCATCGGCCAGCGCCAGTCGATCGGCAAGCAGGTTCAGCGCGACCAAGCCGTGATCATGATCAAGATCGGTGAGCAGAATGACATCTGCGCGCGACTGCGCAATGACGGCGATGACTGCGGCGATTTGCGGGTCGGTGCCGCGGATCAGATCGCGGACCAGCAGGCCAGGTCCGTCACGCGACAATTCGACCTGATAGGTGGCGATGCGCAGGGTTTCGGCAAAGGCGGGGCAGGCGGCCAGAAAAGTGGCAATCAGACCGGCGCAAAACCGCCATTGCCGGGGTTGTTCTGACGACGTTTGTCGCGGATCATGTCGGCAATGCGCCCCATGGCGATGCCGCGCATGAAAAGGGATGCAGGAAGAAATGCCCATGCCGTCATTGTCCAGACCAAGGTTTGCGGCGACGAGGAAGGCAGATGCGCCATGTTATCAAGGCCCATCTTCACCACCGCCGGGATCAGGAATGGCAGCAAAAACCCTAACGCAATGTTAACGCGCGCGTCGCGGTTCAGCCGGTCGACCACATCGCCGCCCCCGGTGGGATCAAATGTTGGCAGATTGATCCAGACGTTGAAGGCCCCGCCGCGTTTGGGCCAGCCCCCGGCCTTGAGCACGATCATGAACACGGCAAGCGAGATCAGCGACAGCAGATAGGTCAGGCCGGCGGCAGACCGGATCAGTGACAACTGGGCAGGTGTGGCCCCTTCGGCCATGGTCAGCATCACAAGGCGGACAGGGCTGTAGGGAAAGTCCATCGCAATGCCGATCAGTGTGCCAATCGCGGTGACAAGATCGGTGAGGGTGGAGGGCGACGACACCCCGCGTTCCAGCAGCGACAGGGTAAATACCATGCCAAACAGCATGCCGAAACGGATGCGGTTAAAGGGCGGGGCATTGCGGAATTCGACGAGGCCGGGATAGGTGGCGTTGTATTCGATAAAGGTCAGCAGACCTGCGAACAGGGCCACAAGGGCGACCATTTGTTTGCCCTCGGGGCTGACGTCGGGCAACAGTGCCGAGGGTGCCGCAATCAGGAACACCACCAGGCACGCCCGCACGAATGCGCCGACCATTTGCGAAACCACCGCTTTGCCGCCCTCTGCCTGCATGGCCCCGATGCTTTGCCGGGTCCACTTTTTGAAACTGTCCCGCCAATTAGGGCGGGTTGCCACAATCTTGCCCAATTTCTGCCTTCTTTCGATCCGCAGTGCAACGTTGAGACAACTTAACAGGTGCAATCGGGCCGTTTCACGGAAGATGTGTCGCGGAATTGCATCAAACTGGTGGCCAAAATATGGCCACCCTTGGGGGTGACGCAAGATGTTGTGGTCGCTGGGTTTTCGGGCCCAAGGGCACAGCGTTGCCTCGCCGGATTTGACGGGGACGATTGATGCTGATTTCAGCATGGTCTGGTCGCGTCGGTGCAGACCGTTCGTCAATTGATGCGCGTGCAAGCTGTCTGGGTCCAAATTGCAGCTTTGTCTGTGCGAAGTTGTGGCTGGTCAGGCGCACGGTGTTGTCGATGATGGCGGCGGTCGCGCTGGTGGTAGTCATCTGTCCGGCAAGACGTTTCACACGCGCGGCATGAAAACGCCCGGCCGATATGCGGCCGGGCGTTGTGATGCACGGACTGTCGATCAGGCCCAGGGATGCAGGGCCGCGTTCTTTGTCTCGAAGGCGTCAATCGCGCTGGCCTTTTCCAGCGTCAGGCCGATGTCGTCGAGCCCGTTGATCAGGCAATGTTTGCGGTGACCATCGACGGCAAAAGGAAAGACCTGCCCGTCCGAGGTGGTGACGGTTTGCGCCGCAAGGTCAACCGTGATGCGGGCATTTGCGCCTTTGCGGGCGTCGGCCATCAGCACATCGATCACGTCCTGCGGCATCGCGATGGGCAGGATGCCGTTCTTGAAACAGTTGTTATAAAAGATATCGGCAAAGCTGGTGGCAATGACGCAGCGGATGCCGAAATCCAGAAGCGCCCATGGCGCATGTTCGCGCGAGGAGCCGCAGCCGAAATTGTCGCCGGCCACAAGGATCTCGGCGTGGCGATAGGCGGGCTGGTTGAGCACGAAATCGGGGATTTCCGCGCCGTCGAGCGTGTAGCGCATCTCGTCGAACAGGTTCTTGCCAAGGCCGGTGCGGGCGATGGTTTTCAGGAACTGCTTGGGGATGATCATATCGGTGTCGATATTGACGAGCGGCATGGGGGCGGCGATGCCGGTGAGGGTGGTAAACTTTTCCATCAGACCATCTCTCCCATCATTTCGCGCACATCCGTCAGCCGCCCGGTGATCGCGGCAGCGGCGGCCATGGCGGGGGACAGCAAATGGGTGCGGCCTCCGCGGCCCTGACGCCCTTCGAAATTGCGGTTGCTGGTTGCAGCACAACGCTCGCCCGGGGCCAGCTGGTCGGGGTTCATGGCAAGGCACATCGAACAGCCTGCCAGACGCCATTCGAAACCGGCGTCGAGGAAGATTTGCGCCAGCCCCTCTTCCTCCGCCTGTGCGCGCACGAGGCCTGATCCGGGGACGACCATGGCGCGTTTCACCGCGATCTTCTTGCCCTTGAGGATGGCGGCGGCGGCGCGCAGGTCTTCGATGCGGCCATTGGTGCAAGACCCGATAAAGACGGTGTCGATGGTGATGTCCGACAATTTCTGGCCGGGTGTCAGGCCCATGTAATCAAGGCTGCGTTGCACGGCCTCGACCTTGCCGCCGGTGAAATCGGATGGGCTGGGCACGGTGCCGGTGATGGGCAGCACGTCTTCGGGGGAGGTGCCCCATGTGACGACGGGGGCGATGTCTTCGCCCTTGATGGTCACGATCTTGTCGAAATGCGCGCCTTCATCGGTGTAGAGGGTTTTCCAGTAGGCAACGGCTGCTTCCCATGCCGCAGCTTTGGGCGCGTGCGGGCGGCCAATGCAATAGGCAAAGGTTTTCTCGTCCGGCGCGATGAGGCCCGCGCGCGCACCACCTTCGATGGCCATGTTGCAGACGGTCATGCGCCCTTCCATCGACAGTTCGCGGATCGCCTGCCCGCAGTATTCGATGACGTATCCTGTGCCGCCTGCGGTGCCGGTTTCGCCGATGACGGACAGGGTGATGTCCTTGGCGGTGACGCCGGGCATCAGGCTGCCGGTGATTTCCACCTTCATGTTAAGGGCCTTGCGCTGGATCAGCGTCTGGGTGGCCAGCACATGTTCCACCTCGGATGTGCCGATGCCGTGTGCGAGGCTGCCGAACGCGCCATGCGTGGCGGTATGGCTGTCACCGCAGACGACGGTCATGCCGGGCAGGGTCCAGCCCTGTTCGGGGCCGACGATATGGACGATGCCTTGGCGCACATCCGATACCGGATAGTAATGGATGCCGAAATCGCGGGCGTTCTTGTCCAGCGCGGCCACCTGAATGCGGCTGTCTTCGGTCATCGTGGCGGCGTTGGCGCGGTCCAGTGTGGTGGGCACATTGTGATCGGGTACGGCGATGGTTTTTTCGGGGGCGCGAACCTTGCGGCCCGTCATGCGCAGTCCTTCAAACGCCTGCGGGCTGGTCACTTCATGCACCAGATGGCGGTCGATATACAGAAGGCAGGTGCCGTCATCGGCCTGGTGGACGACGTGATCGTCCCAGATTTTGTCGTAAAGGGTACGCGCGGACATGGCGGTCTCATTTCTTGGGATGGCTTGGGGGTGACGGGAAGCGGCGCAACGGGGCGTGCTTCAGGCAAGCCGCGCGAGGACGCACCGGTTTTCGCGGGCAAAGCGCCACGGCAGGCGCGCGTGGTCATCCAGGATGATTGGCGTGTTCATGCCCTGCCTGATACGCGTGATTCCGGCGGCGATCAAGCTATGTCAGGGTTAGATCGAGGGCGGGAGCGGAAAATGCGTGCGATGATCGCAGGGCTGATGGGGGCAATCATGGCGGCAACACAGGCGATGGGCGACGCCTATAAGGGGAATGAAATGCCGCCCTACACGGTAGAACGGGCGGATGCGGCATATGAGGTGCGCGCATACGGCGCGCATCTGGTGGCCGAGGTGACGGTAGGTGGCGACCGCGAAGATGCAATCGGTGCAGGCTTTCGCATGCTGGCGGGCTATATCTTTGGCGGCAATGCGGCGGGCACGAAAATCGCGATGACGGTGCCGGTGGCGCAGACGCCCGATGGCGAAGGGCAATGGACGGTGCGGTTCATGATGCCTGCGGCCTTTGAGCGTGGCAGCCTGCCCGCGCCCGATGATGCGCGCATCCGGTTTGTGGATGTGCCACCGGCGCGACAGGTCACACTGCGGTTTTCGGGGCGCAGGGATCACGCGACGCTGATAAAATCATCCGATGATCTGCGCACTTGGGCCAACGGGCAGGATCTGACGATCATGGCGGGTCCGCATTTCTACTTCTATGACGGGCCAATGACGTTGCCGATGCTGCGGCGCAACGAGGTGGCGTTTACGGTGGAATAAGGCCGCCCTGTGCCGTGCTTGACGGCGGTGCCCGCCACCGCGCACCGCCCACGGGCAACATAGGCCCTTGCAATGGCCGCCTGTGAGGGGTAACGCACCGCCTTCGCGTCATTGAGATTTGATGTGCGGAGTGTTACCTTGCCCCATGATCCTGCAGTTTTACCGGAGGACGCTGTCCTGTCACATTCTGATCCTGAAACCGGCATGCCGGTTGGCACCCGCGCGCCCCGTATGACGGATGCTGTGTCCAGCGAAGTGCTGCTTGCCAAGATCGTTGCATCTGTCGAAGACGACAAGGCCGAAGACGTGGTGCAGATTGATCTGCGCGGACGGTCGGATATGGCCGATTACATGGTCATCTGTTCGGGGCGGTCATCGCGTCAGGTCGCCGCGATTTCGGAAAAGCTGGTGGACCGTCTGAAGGCGGATTTCGGGCGGCTGTGCCGGATCGAAGGCAAGGAAACCGGAGACTGGGTGCTGATTGATGCGGGCGATGTGATCGTGCATGTGTTCCGCCCGGAAGTGCGCGAGTTCTATCAGCTGGAAAAGATGTGGCTGCCATCGGGCGCGGAACGGGCCTCCGAGGCCTGATGCGGGTGCATCTGTGTGCCGTGGGCCGCCTGCGGCCGGGGCCAGAGCGCACATTGATTGATGATTATATCATACGGTTTGACCGGACGGGGCGGGCACTTGGCCTTGGGCCGCTGAGCGTGCATGAGGTCGAGGACAAACGCGGTGGCGGGATGGCAGCGGAGGCGGACCTGCTGGCGCGCGCGGTGCCGGCGGGGGCGCTGCTGGTGTGCATGGATGAACGCGGGCGGGTGATGTCGAGCCCGGAATTTGCGCAGGCTCTGGCCCAGTGGCGCGACGCGGGGCGACAGGATGTGGCGTTCGTGATCGGCGGGGCGAACGGGATTGATGCAGGCCTGCGGGCGCGGGCAGACACGGCGATCAGTTTCGGGGCGATGGTTTGGCCACATCTGCTGGTGCGGGTGATGCTGACGGAACAGTTGTACCGGGCTGCGACGATTCTGGGTGGCGGGCCATACCATCGGGCGTGAGACAGGGGGGCTGTCTGCCCCCCTGACCCCCCGAGGATATTTCGACAGATGAAGCGTCCGAAATTATTCTGCAGTAAGTGTCTTTAATTATTCTGCAATGCAAGGGGCAATGCGGGCGGGTTAGGGCGTTGATTTTGTGGGATAAAGCGGGTTGGGTGAGAGTCCGCAATGGTTCGCCAATGCACCACAATTGCGGACGGCTGTAAGGTATTGATTTTGTTCAATCGGGTGAAAAGCGCGGACCCTACTGCGGACCTTTTCAAAACTTGATTTTGAAGCCTGTTGCGTGGAGTGGCGAGTCTTCACGATATGTGGCGACCGATCCTTTCTGGAAAGGGCGCTTACCTGCCCCCAAGTCAAAGAGCCGCTGAATATCTTCGGTGACTGTGTAAATTGTGCTGATCGTAACCACAAACTCTTGCCTTGCCGCGCCTGCCGCAACGGCCCTCAGTACTTCCGCGATTGTTGGCTGATCACACAGCCTCAAGATTCTTACTAAGGTTGCCTCATCCTCAGTCCAATCTGATATCCCCCCGATCAAATCACCGACCGCACCCGCGAGGCTGTTTTCGACGGAAGGGTCATACTGTGAACTAAAGTAATCAATTGGAAAACCTGTATTTTCTGCTATCCGGCCCAAAGTGAAGTCGTCGGGTATCGACCGACCGGTTTCGTAGTTTGCAATAGCTGACCGTGAAATACCCACTCGCTTTGCAAATTCCTCTTGGGTCGCTTCGCCCCTAAGGAAACGTAGACGCCGGGCAATTGGCCGCAATGATCCTGCAGTTCGCCCTGACATTTGTGTCCTTTGTGTTGTACACATGCGATACACTAGGTTAGCACAATGTCAAAGACAGCCCAACAATTCCGGTCCGAACTGGTTGCCAAAGGCATGATATTGCCGGAATGGGCGAAGCTCTACGGATTTCCGGTTCGTTCGGTTCGTGCCGTATTGTATTTCCATAACAGGGGCTTACGTGGGCAAAGCCATCGGATTGCGGTTGCTCTGGGAATGAAAGAGCAGCGGAAGTGAGCTTCCTTGGGGGCGGGCTGGCAGCGTTTCAGTGAGCGGACCTTGCGGGATTGGGTGCAGGTTGCCGAGGCGGGCGGAGTGGCGGCGTTGTTCCAGGTTGCGCGGTGCGACAAGGGCAAGCGGCGGGTGCGTATCACGCGGCGCTGGCAGGATCATTGCGGACTGCCGGATGCGGTGCAAGACAGCATCGCCGCGAGATTGGAAGCCATTGCGCGCGGGCTGATCCTGAAGGGTCGCGGCGCGCGGGAAACGCGGCGCTTGGCATCAACAGAACTGCAACGCCTGTCGGTCGCAGCGGGTGTCAGACTACCGAAGGCACAGCTTGCGCACCTGTGCAGCCTGACAGGCGCATGGGTGATGCCCTTTGCCGAAATGACGGCGGCGCGGGACTATCTGTCTGATCACAAGCGGTATTCTGACACTGCCGAATTCAGAGTTCACCGGGACCTGACCCGCTTCCCGATGGAAGTGCTGATGGGCGATGTGCACAAGGCGGACCTTGATATCGCCCAAGCCTTGCAGTCGCGTGATCCGCGCGTGGTCATGGCGGCGAATGCGGCGGCAAAGAACGGGCGCACAACGATCCGCGTGGTAATCATCGCGTGGATGGACGGGTCCAGTCACTATGTCTGGGCAACGCCGGTGATCCTTGGGCCGGGGCAAGGCATCACGCAACAGGACGTGGCGCGGTCGCTTTACAGTGTGATCACCTGCCCCTGGGGCGGCATTCCGCGCGAAATTCTGATCGACAATGGCCGCGAATTCACGGCGTTGGCCGAGGCAGTCGCGCGGTTCTGCGCAATGGCAGAGATTGCGGGCCTTGGCGTCATCAAGTCGCGGCCCTATGCGCCGGAAGGCAAGGGGCGTCTTGAAGGGGCGTTCGGCATTCCGGAAGCGCGTCACCTGAGCGCGCTGCCCGGATACATCGCCGGGGACCGGATGAATTCCCCCACAAAGTCAAAGGGCAAGCGGGTGGACCCTTATCCGCATGGCCCGGATCGGTTGCTGACGGACATTCACCTTGCGGTTGCACAGTTCAACGGGACACCGCAACAGGGGCAATTGGGTGGCCTGTCACCGAAGGGCATGCTGGAAGCGAAGATCGCGGAAACCGGATGGCATGCGCAGGTGAAGGGTGCCACGCGCAAGGGCTATCTCTCGCCCGCGATGACGGAATGGGCGACGGCGCTTTGCATGTCGAACGAGGCAAGCTTTGACGCCTTCATTGCAAAATCAGTGCCGCAGTTTGCGCATCTGCCCCATGAAATGAAGCATCTGTCCGGGACACCGCCCGGCGTGTCGGCTGGCGATCGTGCCGGGTCCGAAGTGGCCGATGCGATCTGTGCGCAGCTCGGGCGGGCACCCGGATCGTTGAAAGATTGATTTGCGCGGGCCGGGGGTCTTGTCCGCCCCCGGCCCGCACAAAGCACGGCGCGTGTCTTGCCCAGTCGCGCGCCTGCGAAGGCCCTGCACCATGCGGTTGCGTCTCGGCGCGCGTGGTGTGGGGCCTTCATCGCAAAGCCCAAAGGTTCCCCCGCCATGAATGAACTGGTCCGCCCCTTCCCGAAACCGCCCGCGCAGGTCGCGGTCTATGTCGAGGTTCTTGGGCCGGACCTCACGGTGGACTTCCTGCTGACGTTCGGCGGGGCCGAGCTTTACAGTCCTGAAAACCCGCAGGGGCGTGGACATCTTGAAAAGTTGATTGGCCCCGACAATGTGACGGCGCTCTGTCGCGAGGCGCACCGGCTGCAATCCCGTGTGCCCCTGGCGTCGAAATGGCTGGCAACCGTTATGGCATGGCAGGGCCATTCCACCGCCAAAATCGCCCGCCGCCTGCGCATCGCAGATGTGACCGTGCGCGCTTGGCTGAAAGGGGCGGAATGATGGCGCGAAAAGGTGCAGGCGGCGGGGCCCCCCAGTCCGGTTGCCCGCAAACCCCGCATGGCGCTCCGACCTTTCGGTCGTGCTATGGCCGGGAGAATATTATCGTGTCACGCCTGCCCATTGATGATTACCGATGAATGACGATCTTCGCAATCCCGCCGCGCCGGATCATCCCGCCGTTGCCTTGGCCATCGTCGCCCGAATGCAGGCCGATGCCTGCGCGATGTTGCAGACCGCAGATGCGCTTCAAACGGTCCTTCAACAGGGTATTGAAGGGCCGTTTAACGGCGTGTTCAACGCGCCTT
>JANNKX010000372.1:0-11859 GCA_031396505.1 Rhodobacterales bacterium | reverse complement strand
AGATTGAACGGTTGACGCAAGCGGCGCTTGAGCAGGCGCATGGGCTGGCGGCACGCGGGCCTGACCTTGGGCGGCAGGGGCATGTGCTGGCGGTGATGGCGACGGGGGCTGCGGGTGGGATGGGCGGTTTGCCCACGGCGCTGGCGGAACTGCCGGTGACGGTGACGGTGATCCTGCATGCGATAAGGGCTGCGGCGGTGGAGGCGGGGTATGATCCGGACGATCCGGGCATCCGGGCGGAATGTCTGCAGGTGTTTGGTGCAGGCTCGCCGCTGGCAGGGGATGACGGGGTGAATACGTCGCTGATCGCCGCACGGCTGGCGATTTCGGGATCCGCGGTGCAGGGGGTGATTGCGGCGGTGGCGCCAAGGTTGGCGGCGGCCTTGGGGCAGAAGCTGCTGGCGCAGGCGGTGCCGATCATCGGGGCGGTGACGGGGGCGGGGCTGAACGCGGCTTATATGCGGTATTACCGCGAAATCGCGCGGATCCGGTTCGCGCTGCTGCGGTTGGCTGAAGTACATGGGGCGGAGGCGGTGCTGGCGTCGTTCCGCGATCAGGTGACGCCGCGCGTGACGAAAGCCTAGAGTGTATCGCTGCCAATCAGGTTCACCTGACTGGCAGCGATACGCAACATAACCAACGGCTTGCCTGTCCTGGGTCGCCTTCAGTCTGCATCAGATTGAAAGCGATCCGCCCTAGGGTTTGTTCGTGCGGCAGCGGTCGGAGCAGTAGCGGACCTGTTCCCAGACCTTTTCCCATTTTTTGCGCCATGTGAACGGACGCCCGCAGGTGGCGCAGGTTTTGGTGGGCAGGTCGGATTTACGGATCATTTTGGCCATTGCGGAAAGATGGGGCAAAATTGACGGCTGTCAATTTTCAGCTATTCATAATGTCGTCAGAGCGTTACGAAAATTTCGGCGTGTCGTGTTAAGACTTTTGAAACATTGCGTGATCGGGTGGTGGCGCAGTGGCGCCCCCACCCCCTTTCCCCTCCCCACGGGGGGGAGGGGAAGCACTTGCCGTGCGGGCGGTCGTGCAAGTTGCGAGGGTGCCCAGTTTTTGATTGTCTGCCATGTTGCGCGGTGATAGTTAGCGGTATGGCTAAGTATGAACCCGATCTGTCCTTGCTGTTTCACGCGCTGTCGGACCCGACGCGGCGGGCGGTGTTGTCGCAGTTGGCGCAGGGGCCCGCCGGGATGAGCGATCTTGCCGCACCCAGCGGGTTCAGCCTGCCCACGATCATGCGGCATCTGGCGGTGCTGGAAGCGGCGGGATTGGTGACCACGGCCAAGGACGGGCGGGTGCGGTCCTGCACCCTTGTGCCAGCAGCGCTGGAGCCGGTGCAGGGTTGGCTGGATGCACAACGCGCGGTCTGGGAGGCACGGCTGGACCGGCTGGATGACTATGTGATGCAACTGATGGAGGAAAAAGGTGATGGAACTTGACCCCGAACTTGATCTGGTGCTGACGCGCGATCTGAATGCGCCGCGCGCCGTCTTGTGGGCGTGTTGGACGCAGCCTGCGCATCTGGTGCATTGGTTCGTACCAAAGCCGCACAAGGTTGTTGCCTGCACGCTGGACGTGCGGCCCGGCGGGGCCTGCAATACGACCTTTGACGTCGATGGCACCGTGGTGGAAAACAAAGGTGTTTACCTTGAGGTGATACCTGAGGAAAAGCTGGTTTTCACGGATACTTACACCGAAGGCTGGAAACCCGCCGCCGAACCGTTCATGACGGCAATCATATCGTTCGAGGATATCGGGGCCGGGCGCACGCGCTATACCGCCGTCGTGCGGCACCGCACGGCAGACATTGCCAAGACGCACAAGGACATGGGGTTCTTCGACGGCTGGGGCACGGCGGCGACGCAGTTGGAGGACTATGCGCGGGGGCTGATGGCATGACGGATACCCGCGAAGGGCGCTAGAATTCGAAACTGATCTGGCGGTCATTGGGTGCCCGGACCGGATCGCGGACAAAGCGGCGGGTGCTGTCCTTGCGGCTGGCGTGTTTTGTCGCGATGGCGGCAGCGGCGGCGGGGTAGGCGGGGGTCTTGCGCAGGGACCAGACGGCATCGCGGGCGGTGCGGGCTGCGGTGGCGATATCGATGATGGGATCGGGGTAGCGGTGGCCGAGCAGGCCTGCTGCCCCAGGCCATTTCCAGGGTTCCTGCAGAAAGGCATCGGGGACGGCGGCAAGTTCGGGCAGCCAGCGGCGGGTGAAGGTACCGGTGGGGTCTTGTTCCAGCCCCTGTTTGACGGGGTTATAGATGCGCGGCGTGTTGATGCCGGTGGTGCCCGATTGCATCTGGACCTGCGGCCAATGGATGCCGGGTTCATAATCGGTAAACAGGCGCGCGAGGACGGGGCCTGAGCTGCGCCAGTCAAGCCAGAGGTGGTAGGAGGCAACGGACATCAGCATGGCGCGCATGCGGAAATTCAGCCACCCGGTGGCGGTGAGATAGCGCATGCAGGCATCGACGAAAGGCAGGCCGGTTTGCCCGGCGGCCCATGCGGCAAGGGCGGCAGTGGGTTCTGCGGGGCGCAGCGTCTCTGTGGCGCGGTGCAGGCAGCGGGTTTCGATCGACGGCTGATCTTCGAGTTTCTGCATGAAATGGTCGCGCCATGCGAGGCGGGACTGAAAGCTGCGTAGCGATCCGCCCCATGCACCGCCGGGACGTTCGGCCTGCCGCATGGCGGTGATCTGGGCGACCTCGCGGCCCGACAGGCAGCCAAGGGCAAGATACGGCGACAGGCGCGAACAGGCGCGTTCGCCCGTAACGGGGGAGGACATGGCGGCGCGGTAGGGTGCGGCGCGGTGGGCAAGAAAACTGTCGAGTGTGGCAAGCGCGGTTTGCCGCCCGCCGGTCTGGCGATGCGGGCAGGGGTCATTCATCATTCGCAAGGCGCGCGGGGTGGGGATCGGGCCGGGTTCAATGCCAGAGATGGGGCGCAGGGCGGCGGGGGTGGCGGTCTGGGGCAGGGCGGTGAAGGCATCGCGCTGGTGCGCCCAGCCGTCGCGGTTTTGCAGGCGGCGGATGACGCCGGATTGCGGCAGTTCCGTCCATGTGATGCCAGTGGCGCGGGCCCAAGCGCCGACGCGGCGGTCGCGGGCATAGGTCCACAGATTGCCGGTTTCCTGATGACTGATGATGCGGGTGATCGCGTGATCGCGACAAAAGCGCGCGAGGATTTCAACGGCATCGCCGGTGCGCACGATCAGGGGGGCCCCAAGACGGCCCAGATCATGGCGCAGATCGTGCAAAGATTCGGCGGTAAAGGCCCATTGGCGGGCGGACGTGTCGGGCAGGCGCCAATAGGCGGGCTCGACGATGTAGAGGGGCAAGACGGGGCCGAGTTCCGCAGCCATGGCCAAGGCGGCATGGTCGTGGATGCGCAGATCGCGTTTGAACCAGAGAAGAACATTCATGGAACAAATATAGCGGAATGCGGCTGCGTGACAAATGGAAAACGGCAGCGCGGGGGGGTCGCGCTGCCGTTGTCTGCGGACGGGCGGCTTAAGGGGTGACCGCGCCGCCATCGGGCAGCGGTTCGTCCGGCAGATCTGGTTGTGGCGAAGGCAGGTCGGCGGGGGGCAGGTCGCCGTCGGGAATGGCGGGCGGATCGGCCACGGGCGGTTGTGCGGGATCAGCGGGGGGCACATCGACAGGCGCGCCGGTACGACCATCAATTTCGGATGCGTTGTTATCGGCGGGTGTGCCTTGATCGGCGGTATCCATCATAAGCCAGAACAGAAGGATCAGGGCGAACCCCACGACCGCGATGATGCCGATGATCGGGCCACGATGACGGCGTTCCTGGGTGGCGAGGTTGGTCTGGGGGGCGGACATGGCATTCTCCTGTCACTTTGGGCCGTTGCTGCGGTCACAGTGTATGGATAACGTTGCCAGTGAAAAGACGGTTCCCAAAAACAGCAGGCAGGACAGCATGACAGACCAAAACCCGATCGCAGTCAGGTTGGCGGATTATCAGCCGTTTCCGTTTGTGGTGGCGTGGGTGGGGCTGACATTCCGGCTGTCGCCGGATGCGACGCGGGTGTCGGCGCGGATGGAGATGCGGCCAAACCTGGCGCGCGCGGGGCGGCATGATCTGCGGCTGGACGGGGAAGGGTTGCGCCTGATCTGCGTGCGGATCGACGGCGCAGACGCGGCGGTGACGGCGGATGCAACGGGGTTGACGGTGCCTGTGGGACTGCTGCCGGAGGGGGCCTTCGTGCTGGAGACGGAGGTGGAGATTGCACCGGCGGCAAACACGGCGCTGGAGGGGCTGTACATGTCGAACGGGATGTATTGTACGCAATGCGAGGCGGAGGGGGTTCGCAAGATCACCTTTTATCCGGACCGTCCGGATGTGATGGCCCCCTTTCATGTGCGCATGGAGGGTGGCATGCCGGTGCTGTTGTCGAACGGCAATCGGGTGGCATCGGGGCCGGGATGGGCGGAATGGGATGATCCCTGGCCGAAGCCTGCGTATTTGTTCGCGCTGGTGGCGGGCGATCTGGTGGCGCATGCGGCGGATTTTGTCACGATGGAGGGGCGCAAGGTTGGCCTGAACATCTGGGTGCGCAAGGGGGACGAAGACCGCTGCGCCTATGCCATGGACAGTCTGATCCGGTCAATGCGGTGGGATGAAGAGGTTTACGGGCGCGCCTACGACTTGGACATTTTCAACATTGTGGCCGTGGATGACTTCAATATGGGGGCAATGGAGAACAAGGGGTTGAACATTTTCAATTCCAAGTATGTTTTGGCCAGCCCTGAGACGGCGACGGATGATGATTTTGCGCGGATCGAGGCGATCATTGCGCATGAGTATTTCCACAACTGGACGGGCAACCGAATTACCTGCCGCGACTGGTTTCAGTTGTGCCTGAAGGAAGGCTTGACGGTGTTTCGCGATCAGCAGTTTTCGGGGGATATGCGGAGCCATGCGGTGAAGCGGATCGAGGATGTGTTGATGCTGCGCGCGCGGCAGTTCCGCGAGGATGGCGGGCCTTTGGCGCATTCGGTACGGCCCGAAAGCTATGTCGAGATCAACAATTTCTATACGGCGACGATTTACGAGAAGGGTGCGGAAGTCATCGGCATGCTGAAACGGCTTGTGGGGGATGATGGATATGCGCGCGCCCTGAACCTGTATTTTGACCGCCATGACGGGGACGCAGCGACCATCGAGGATTGGTTGCGCGTCTTTGAGGATGCGACGGGGCGTGACCTTGCGCAGTTCAAACGCTGGTATGCTGAGGCGGGCACACCAAGGCTGCGCGTGGTGGAGGAGTGGGCAGAGGGGGTCTATACGCTGACCTTTACGCAGGTCAATCCGCCGACGCCGGGGCAACCGGAAAAGGGGGCGAAGGTCATCCCGATTGCGGTGGGGCTGCTGAACCCGAACGGGGATGAGGTGGTGCCGACACGCGTGCTGGAGATGACGGCGGCCACGCAAAGTTTCAGGTTTGAGGGGCTGGGCAGCAGGCCCATTCCGTCGATCCTGCGGGGGTTTTCGGCCCCTGTGGTACTGGAACGGGAGGTCAGCCCGGAGGAGCGGGCGTTCCTTCTGGCGCATGACACGGACCCGTTCAACAAGTGGGAGGCGGGGCGCGCACTGGCCAAGGACGTGCTGGTGGGGATGGTGACGAAAGGTGCGGTGCCGGGGCCGGACTGGCTGGCGGCGCTGGCGGCGGTGGCGAAGGATGCGTCGCTGGACCCGGCGTTTCGGGCGCTGTGCCTGCGGCTGCCGTCGGATGATGACATGGCGCAGACCTTGCATGCGGGGGGCGTGGTGCCGGACC
The DNA here is from genome assembly GCA_031396505.1 of Rhodobacterales bacterium. GTDB lineage: Bacteria > Pseudomonadota > Alphaproteobacteria > Rhodobacterales > Rhodobacteraceae > JAAFHS01. The sequence goes on along the minus strand of JANNKX010000372.1, from coordinate 6,050 downwards.
CGGCGCGGATTTATGCGGCGCGGCGCGCGGCGCGGCAGGCGATTGCAGGGCATCTGGCGGGGATGCTGCCGGGGCTGATTGCCGAGATGGCCGAACCGGGGCCGTTCAGCCCGAGTGCAAAGGCAGGCGGGCGGCGGGCATTGCGAAATGCGGCGGTTGGGTATCTGTCGTTGGTGGATGATGGGGCGGCGGCGACGCGGTTGTTTGCGGCGGCCAATAACATGACGGACGAGATCGAGGGGATGGGCTGCCTGCTGGATATCGGGCAGGGGCAGGAGGCACTGGCGCGGTTCAGCGCACGCTGGGGCGACAATGCCAATGTGATGGATAAGTGGTTTGCGATGCAGGTGATGTTTGCGACCCCGGAACGGATGGCGGAGGTGGCGCAGGGCCTGACCGCGCATCCGCTGTTTAACTGGAAGAACCCGAACCGGTTTCGCGCGGTGATCGGGGCGGCATCGGGCAACCATGCAGGGTTTCACCATGACAGCGGGGCGGGCTATCGGTTTGCGGCCGATTGGCTGATGCGGCTGGACCCGGTGAACCCGCAGACGGCAGCACGGATGTCGACGGCGTTCGAGACATGGCCGCGCTATGATGCGGGGCGGCAGGGGATGATCCGGGCCGAGTTGGCGCGGATGGCGGCACTGCCGGGGATCAGCCGGGACTTGGGCGAAATGGTGGGGCGGATGCTGGCTGCAACATGAGCCGTTGACGCCATGATATTGCCATGCCTAGCCTTTAGACGTGAGCAAAACGAGTGAGGGTGCGATGCCGTTTATTCTTGGGATATTGGCGCTGATTGCGGGGGCGTATTTCTGGGCGCAGCGGGCGCGCAATGCGGCGGACATGACGCGCGATCTGGCGGGGGTGGCGTCGGACGTCGCGGCGGCGGCGCGGCGGTTCGGGTTCCGGCGGCGGGTGAACGTGCATCCGGTGGAAAGTCTGGATGACCCGGATGTGGCGATTGCAGGCGCGGGCATTGCGTTTCTGGAACTGGGGGGATTGCCATCGACCGAACAGCAGGACGCGCTGGCGCGCAGTCTGCAATCGCGGTTGGGGATGGATCATGCGAAGGCGCAGGAGGCGATGATTCTGGGGCGCTGGCTGGTGACGGAATCGAACGGGGCGCAACCGGGGCTGACACGGCTGGTGCGCAAGCTGGCGAAGATGAAGGGGACGGATGGTTTCGAGCCGCTGATGTTTGTGCTGCGCGATGTGGTGGAGGCGAATGCAGGTGTGATGTCACCCCAGCAGGGCGACGCGCTGGATGAGGTGAAATATATCTACAAGCTGTGATCGGGTGGTGCGATGAATGCGTACCTTACCGATCACTGTGCCTGACAATAGGCCTGATCGCTGACCCATCCGGCCATATCGGCGCGCTTTTCGGCCTTGCGGAACGGGGCCCAGTCGCGGCCCATGCCACGGTTGCCACCGCCGGCGACAAGGCCATCACGACCAACCTGTGCGGCGGCGATGCGCACGGCGCAGGCGAGGTTGGCGGTGCCATCCTTCAGTGCGGCGGATGATTGCGCGGCACAACCATACTGGCGGGCTGTGGCGGGCGAAATCTGGGTCAGGCCGATCCACTGGCCACCACCACCGGCGGCGGCGGGGTTCCATGTGCTTTCATGCTTTGCCAGTGCGGAGAACATGGCAACCCAGAAGGCGCGGCGGTCGGGGAGTGACGCGGTCGCGTAACCGGGGCACCATTGGGCCACATCGGCGGGCACATCACCAGCAAGGACGCTGTCATATTGGGCGACGACGGCAAGGGTGGATTGGGTCCATTGGTCGGCTTCGGGGCGGTGGTCCCAGCGCATCAGGGGCAGGGCGGGGGGCAGCGCGTCGTCCTTTGGCTCGCCGGGGAAAACCCCGTTGCTGCAACCGGCAACAAGGGCCACACACAGGCCCAGAACCACTGACGAAAACCGCATTCAAACACCATCTAGCAACGAAGCGCCCCCATGCGCAACCCGCGCTGTGTTTCGATTCCGGCCGAGTCGTGCAACCCGGTTGGGCGCATCGCCGGTTTTATAGGCGGTGTTTTGCCCATGCGCCCCTTGCCGGGGGGGGGCGTGATGCCTAAAGAAGGGCAGGAGAACAGGGGATTTGCGATGCTTGATCTGACCTACACAGCGCCCAAGCCGAAAGTGATCGCGGGCGCGAAACATGACTGGGAACTGGTCATCGGGATGGAGATTCATGCGCAGGTGGCCTCGAATGCCAAGCTGTTTTCGGGGGCATCGACGGGCGTGGGGGCGGAACCCAACAGCCATGTGGCGATGGTGGATGCGGCGATGCCGGGGATGTTGCCGGTGATCAATGAATTCTGTGTGGAACAGGCGGTGCGGTCGGGGCTGGGCCTGAAGGCGCAGATTAATCTGGTGTCGGCGTTTGACCGGAAGAACTATTTTTACCCTGATCTGCCGCAAGGTTACCAGATCAGCCAGTTGTATCATCCCATCGTGGGCGAGGGTGAGGTGCTGGTGGAACTGTCGCCGGGGGTGGCGCGGCGGGTGCGGATTGAACGCATTCACCTTGAGCAGGATGCGGGCAAGTCCATTCACGACATGGACCCCACGATGAGTTTTGTGGATTTCAACCGCACCGGCGTGGCGCTGATGGAAATCGTCAGCCGCCCGGATATCCGGGGGCCGGAGGAGGCGGCGGCCTATGTGGTCAAGATGCGCCAGATCTTGCGGTATCTGGGGACATGTGATGGCAACATGCAGAACGGGAATTTGCGGGCAGACGTGAACGTGTCGGTAGCCCGTATCGGGCAGTACGAGAAATATCAGGCAAGCCAGGATTTCGCGCATCTGGGCACGCGCTGCGAAATCAAGAACATGAATTCGATGCGGTTCATTCAGGCGGCGATTGATTATGAGGCGCGGCGGCAGATCGCGATTCTGGAGGATGGCGGATCGGTCGTGCAGGAAACGCGGCTGTATGACCCGGACAAGGGCGAGACGCGCAGCATGCGCAGCAAGGAAGAGGCGCATGATTACCGCTATTTCCCGTGCCCGGACCTGCTGCCCTTGGAGATTGAACAAGCGTGGGTTGATCAGATCAAGGCCACGATGCCGGAATTGCCGGATGCAAAGAAGGCGCGGTTCATGGGGAACTACGGACTGACGGATTATGATGCGTCAGTGCTGACGGCGGAACTGGATGCGGCGGGGTTCTTTGAGGACGTCGCACGCGGGCGCGATGGCAAGCAGGCGGCGAACTGGGTCATCAACGAATTGTTCGGGCGACTGAACAAGGAGGGCTTGGGGATTGACGCATCGCCGGTGTCGGCGGCGCAGCTGGGCGGCGTGCTGGACCTGATGGCGTCGGGCGAAATCAGCGGCAAGATGGCGAAAGACCTGTTCGAGATTATCTGGACGGATGGCGGCGATCCTGCGGAGGTTGCGGCGGCGCGGGGGATGAAGCAGGTCACGGATATGGGGGCGATTGCGGCGGCGGTCGATACGATCATCGCGGCGAACCCGGATCAGGTGGCCAAGGCGCAGGCCAATCCAAAGCTGGCGGGATGGTTCGTGGGGCAGGTGATCAAGGCGACGGGGGGCAAGGCGAACCCGGCGGTGGTGAACGAACTGGTGGCCAAAAAGCTGGGGTTATGAGACAAAGCGCCGCTTTTCGGGGCCGTTGACGCAGCGGCAGGCGCACGCGATAGTCGGTGGGTGCAGTTGCGTTTGATGGCGCGTGCGGGCCATCGGAACCCTTGAACAGCGGATCATTCACATGGCGTTTGCGCGGCAATATTCACTGCAGGAAGTGCAGGGCATGCTTCAGATATACCGGAACAACCACGCGATCCACGGGGTCGATGCGAACCGTCAGATCACCCGTGCAAATGCAGGGGCGCATGCGGATATCCATGCGGGGGCGAACTATCTTGATCTGCAGGCGCGGGTGAACACGCCGGGCCAGCCGCGCCTGACCGGAACATACTGGAACACCGAGGATCAGGCGGCAGCGACGATGGAGGTCTTGAACTCGGCGGCGGGGCAGTTGGAACTGGCCAAGCTGGATGACCCGTTGCTGGCGATTGGCGACAAGCGGGCGGCGGTTTTCGCGCCGCTGACGCCGGGACGGTACAAAGTGGCGCAGGCGGAGGATCGCAGCAATGTGCCGGGACAGCCGGGCAATCTGGTAAAGAATTCGCCCTTGCGGGCGAATGCGGGGGCGCAGCAGGTGGTCAAGATGGCGTCGCAGGGGTTTGTGCTGGCGGTGCCGGGGGTGGGCGGGCTGTTGCAGATCCAGACAAGTTGGCCATCGCAGGTGGTATAGGGCGGCGGCTTTGCACACATTGGCGTATGCGTGCTTGGCGGGGGCGGACAAATCGCCTAAAAAGACTGCTGATCCGGGAGGCAAAGATGCAGCAGTTTGAATACAAAGTGGTTCCGGCGCCGGTCCGGGCAGAGAAAATCCGCGGGGCCAAGACCGTGCAGGACCGGTTTGCGGCGACGCTTGCGGCGGTAATGAATGATCTGGGGCGCGAAGGCTGGGACTATGTGCGGGCCGACACGCTGCCGGTGGAAGAGCGGGTGGGCTTTACCGGGCGGCAGACGGTGTTTCAGAACATGCTGATCTTTCGGCGGGTGATTGAGGCGGCTGTGGTCGAGGTGCCGCTGATCGGGTTGCCGGAGGCCCCTCCTGTGCCAGAGGTGCGGATGAGCGGTGGGACGGCAGCGGTTGTGCCACCGGCACCGCGTGTGGATTGGCCAATGAATGGCGCGGCACCCAGCCTTGGGCCGGCAAGGCCGCTGGCGGCGGAGTAGGATGGGCAATCTGCCCCGTTCTTCCGGAAAAGATGGGCAGATTGCCCATCCTAAAGCGGATCACCTTCAATCTGATTCAAATTGAAGGTGATCCAAGAAAAGAACCACCCATGAATGTTGCGTCTTGCATCCGATCGGAAGAAACTGATCAGACGCAACACGCTCTACATGAATGCTGTCAGGGCCTTGGCAAAGACGGCCATGGCGGCGTCATCGCCGACACTGACGCGGATGCAGCGGTTCAGGGGGGCAACACCGGGCATGCGGGCGAAGATGCCGTGCGTGGCCAGCCGTTCGATCAGGCGCGCGGCATGGGCCCCGTCGCCGCCGCAATCCATCGTGACGAAATTGGTGGCGGATGGCAGCGGGATCAGGCCATGCGCGCGGGCGATGTCGGATAGCGTGATGCGGGCGGCGGCGACGGATGCCTGGACCTGCGTGAGCCAGCCCTGATCCTGCAGGGCGGCCAGTGCGCCTGCCTGTGCGATGCGCCCGACGCCGAAGTGATTGCGGACGCGGTCGAAGGCGGCGATGAGCGGGCTTGCTGCAATCGCATAGCCGACGCGCAGGCCTGCAAGGCCGTAGCCTTTGGAGAATGTGCGCAGGCGGATCACGCGGGGGTCGGCGGGGTCGATGGTGGGGGCTGTGCCGGGTGGCGCAAGGTCGATGTACGCCTCGTCCAGCACCAGAAGGGTGCCTTCGGGCAGGCGGTTCAGCATATCTTCGATCACGGAGCCTGCATGGTGGCTGCCCATCGGATTGTCGGGGTTGGCGAGGTAGATCAGCTTGGCCTTTGTGGCGCGGGCGGCGAGCAGGGCATCGGGGTCTTCATGGTCGCTGATGTAGGGCACGCGGGTGAGGTGGCCGCCGAAGCCTGTGACATGGAAGGCAAAGGTCGGGTAGGCGCCGAGCGAGGTGACCACGGCATCACCCGGGGCCACGGTCAGGCGCACGAGGTTGCCCAGAATGCCGTCGATGCCTTCGCCGATCATCACATGGGACGCGTCGCAGGCATGATGGGCCGCGATGGCGGCCCGCAGGTCGTGCATGTCGGGGTCGCCGTACATCCACGCGTCGCGTGCGGCGTGGGCGATGGCCTGTTGTGCCAGAGGCGACGGGCCGAACAGGGATTCGTTGGCACCAAGGCGGGCGGTGAAGGGGCGGCCAGTGCGGCGTTCAAGGGTTTCCGGCCCGGTAAAGGGGACGGTTGCAGGCAGGCTTGCGGCAAGTGGGGTCAGTTTTGCGGTCATCCGCGCA
>JANNKX010000408.1:0-1951 GCA_031396505.1 Rhodobacterales bacterium | reverse complement strand
AACGGCGGGTTCCACACCAGCACATGCGCAGGTTTCACCTCCAAGGGCGCACCAGTCCCGAACCGCCAGCCATGCGGCCCGGTCAGCGGCGCGTACAGCTCTGGTGCCGCATGGCAGTGATCGCGGTACAGCACACCGGGGGCGGTCAGGAACAGGCCAAGGTCGAAATCCACCGCGTTGATCGGCGCATCCTCACCCATGACCGACGCGAATGCATGGCCATCGGCAAAGGCCGCGCCGATATCATCGCGCGGATACAGGTCATAGGCGGCCCAGTGCAAATAGGGGGATGCCGTCGCAATCGCATCGGCCAGCGCTGGCCAATCCGCGCGCAATTGGGCCAGCGCCGCGCCCAGATGCGCATCAATGACGGGGTGGGATTGCGGCGTCACACGGCCAGCGGTACCGCAGCGCGCCATCCCTGCCCGCACATCCGCAATGCCGGGGCCTGAGTGCGCCGCCGCCAGATAGCCGTTCACCTCTGCCACCAACGCATGGATGGCCATCTGCGCCTGTGGCATTGCAAAACCCTCGGCCATCAGCAGTTCCGCCACGTCCTGCCGATCATTCGCCGCACAAATCCGGTAAATCTCCAGCATGCGGTCGCCAATGACCCCGTCGCGGTGCAGCCCCATCGCCGCCGCATACCGCGCGCGCCCCGACCCCGCCTCACCCAATGGCAAGGACAGTGCGTTGACCCAATCCCTATTCATTGGCCCGGTACGCCATGCGTCGGTCCGCATCACGCCGCACCTCGGCCCGGTTCAACAGCCACCCCGCCAGCCCGACGCCGATGCCCACCACCAGCACCGTCAAAGTGGCCAGCGCATTGATATCCGGCGTCACCCCCAGCTTGACCTTCGACCAGATCAACAGCGGCAAGGTCGTGCTGCCCGGCCCGGTCGTGAATGACGTGATCACCACATCATCCAGACTGATCGTGAACGCAAGCAGCCACCCCGACATGATCGCAGGTGCAATCACTGGCAAGGTTACATCGCGCATCACCTGCCACGGGCGCGACCCCAGATCCATTGCCGCCTCTTCGATCGAGCGGTCGGCCTGTATCATCCGCGAATGCACAATCGTCGTCACGAACACCATGGAAAAGGTGATATGCGCCAGCGTGATCGTGGTGAACCCGCGCTGCCCCGGCCAGCCGATGTATTCGGCCATCAGGATGAACAGCATCAGGGATGACACGCCTGTAATCACCTCAGGCATGATCAACGGTGCCGTCACCAACCCCGAAAACAGTGTGCGCCCGCGAAACCGCGAGAACCGGGCCAGCGCAATGCCCGCCATTGTGCCCAGAATGGTGGCCACGATCGATGACAGAAGTGCGATCTTCAACGACAGGATCAGCGCCGCAATCACCTGTTTGTTCGACAGCAGCGACACATACCACTTGGTCGAGAATCCGCCCCAGACTGTCGCCAGCCGCGATGCGTTGAACGAGTACACCATCATCGACAGGATCGGGATGTAAAAGAACGCAAAGCCAAAGCAAAGCATGGTAATCAGAAAGACCGGGCGCCGCCTCATCCAGATTGGGATCAAGCCGTTCAAGGCTGGCATACAGCGGCAGGATCATGAAGGGCAGATAGGTATAGACCATCACCAGCACGACCGCGAAATTCGAATACATCATCGGCAGCGCGCGCAGCACCCATTCCTCGGGCACCACCGCGTTGTACCAGCCTGTCAGCAGCTTGTTGAACCAGCTGTTCGTCCCCATCAGCCCCATCCACGCATAGACCCGCAGCAGGAATGACGTCCAGAACGGCAGAATGACCAGCATCAACAGAATGGACCGCCAACTGCGCGACACCCGCGTCAGACCCAGTGCCATCGGATACCCGATCAGCAGACAGAACACCGTAGCCGTCGCCGCATTGACCAATGATGTGACAAACGCCCGGATGTACAAGGTATCACTGAACAGCCGCGC
>JANNKX010000309.1:0-1822 GCA_031396505.1 Rhodobacterales bacterium | reverse complement strand
GAGGCGCTGGCGGATGTGGTCGGCGCGCTGCTGGGCGAGATCATGGCGGATGCGGATGGCGATGGCGCGCCCGACCCGGACGCGGCGGGGCTGGTGCACTAATGGGGGCGAACACATCATCCGCCGTGATGCAGCAACGGTCGGAGCCGCATGACAGTCTGGATGATTTCCCGACGCCGCCCTGGGCCACGCGGGCGCTGCTGGCGCGGCTTTTGCCATTTGGGCCCGTGCCGAAAACCTGCCGTGAACCTGCGGCGAACCGGGGCCACATGGTGCGGCCCTTGGCCGAGATGTTCCGCAGCGTGAAGGCATCGGATATCTTCGACTATGGCGCGGGCTTTAGCCAAGCCGATTACCTGTTCGGCCCGGATCCCGAGCCGGTGGATTGGACCATCACGAACCCGCCCTTCCGCCTCGCGGAACAGTTCATCGACCGGGCCCGCCGCACCAGCCGGATCGGCGTGGCGGTGATCGTGCGCACGGCCTTTCTTGAGGGGCAGGCGCGGTATGACAGCTTGTTCAGCAAGACGCCGCCCGCGCTGGTGCTGCAGTTCGCGGAACGGGTCGTGATGCACAAGGGGCGGCTCGCGCCCAAGGGCAGCACGGCCACGGCCTATTGCTGGCTGGTCTGGTACTGGGAATCAAAGGGCACGCGCTTTGAATGGATAGCGACCTGCCGCGCAGCGATGCAACGGCGCGACGATTACCCGGCGGATGGCATTGCGATGATCATGGGGGACGTGACGTGAGCGATCCCGTCAACCACCCCCTGCATTACGTGGGCCATCCGTCGGGGGTGGAATGCCTGACGGTGGTGCGGCCGATGTCATTTTGCCTTGGCAATGCGGTAAAATACGTCTGGCGCGCGGGGATGAAGGGTGATCTGCGCGAGGATCTGATGAAGGCGCGGTACTATCTGGTGGATGCGGCACAAGGCGTCGATCCCGGATCCGAACCTGCATTTACCGCCGCGCAGCGCGTTGCGGCGGCAAGTGATTTCCTTGCGTTGACAGGCGTCGGATGGAATCGGTTTTTCGCGGGCTTTGACGGGCTGTGGCAAGGGTCGGTGATTGAGTGGTGCTGGTATGCGCATCACTGGCGGCCTTCACGGCGCTGTCTGCGCGTGGCGGATGCGCATCTTGACCGCTGGATCGGGGTGGCGCGATGACGCGGCGGCGCGATGATCATTCCTGTCCAGTCGGGCCGCGCATATCGGCGGCACAGGTGCGGGCGTTGTGGTCAGATCAGGCGCGCAATCGCCATGAAATCGCAGCGGCGGCGGGGTGCAGTTACAACGCCCTGAAGAAGCGGGCAGTCAACCTTGGCCTGCCTGCCCGCCGCAGTGGCCGGGTGCCCTACATCATGGACACGCCGCTGTTCCGGGCAATGTGGGCGGCGGGTGTCATCAAGGCCGACATGGGGGCGCTTCTGGGTGTCAGCCATGTGAGCATCGGTAAGGCGGCGCTGCGCTTCGGCTTGCCTCACCGTGTGCGGATTACCTTTCGCGGGCTGCGTCTGGCGGATTGGGCGGCGGGGCTGCACGAACGGGCCGTGGCGCAGGGCTTGCAGGTCGCCGGTGCGGAAACGCGCGCTGCGCTGCGTGTGGCGGAGATGATTGACGTGGTCACGGGGCTGCGGCCTTGCGCCGATGGCAAGCGTCCGGGGCGGCTGTCGAAAGCCGTGGCGCTGCAGGTGGTGGCATGAGCGATGTGATTGAATATTGGACCTATGCGCTGCGCTATGGTGACACGCTGTCGTCGCATGACTGGGCGCCGCTGCATTTTAACCGGTTGCTGACCTCGCGGTTCGTAGCGCGGATCAT
>JANNKX010000303.1:0-2086 GCA_031396505.1 Rhodobacterales bacterium | reverse complement strand
CGCTGTCCGAAATCTGGGGCGAATTGCAGCGCGCGGCCGGGGCCACAGAACGGCTGGTCGAACTGCTCAACACCACCGACACCGTGCTTGATCCCGCACGTCCCATGCCCTTGCCGCGTCCTGTGCGCGGGGCCATCAGCTTTGACAATGTCGCCTTCCGCTACCCGTCGCGTCCCAATCAAAGTGCGCTTGACGGCGTGACGCTCGATGTCGAACCCGGCCAGACCGTCGCCCTTGTTGGCCCGTCCGGCGCGGGCAAGACCACCATTCTGCAACTGCTGATGCGGTTTTATGACCCCCAGTCCGGCACCATCCGCATCGACGGCATCGCACTTCCCGACATGGCCCGCACCGATTTTCGCCGCGCCATCGCCATGGTCCCGCAGGACCCGGTGATCTTTGCCACCTCGGCGCGCGAAAACATCCGCTTTGGCCGCCCCGATGCGACCGATGCCGAAATCGAGGCCGCCGCCCGCGCCGCCGCCGCCCATGATTTCATCGCATCCCTGCCGCAGGGCTATGACAGCCCGCTTGGCGAACGCGGCGTCATGCTGTCGGGCGGGCAAAAGCAGCGCATCGCCATCGCCCGCGCCATCTTGCGCGACGCCCCTATCCTGCTGCTGGACGAGGCGACATCGGCCCTTGATGCGGAAAGCGAGGCAGCCGTGCAAAAGGCGGTTGAAACCCTGTCGCAAGGCCGCACGACCCTTGTCGTCGCCCACCGCCTCGCCACCGTCAAACGCGCCGACCGCATCATCGTGTTCGATCAGGGCCGCATCGCCGCGACAGGCACCCATGATGCCCTTGTTGCGCAAGATGGCCTTTACGCCCGCCTTGCCCGCCTGCAATTCACCGATGGGCAAATCTGACATTCGGCCCTGAATTCCCCCCGACGCTGCGTTAATTCGCAACCTTGGGCTTGCGGGAACGCCATTCATCGCCAATTCTATCCCCACAAAATACCCACGGGAAACACCGGGGAGATCAGGGGAGGAGACGACAATGACATTCGCAATTCAGGCGGACATCCGCGCGATGGAGGCCGCAGGCCCATGGGACGACGGCACGCAGCCCCGCTCCATGTACGAATTTCTCAGCCGCACCAAGGCCGCCCATGGCGCGCGCCCCGCGATTTCGTATCAGATCACGTCTGGCCCCGGCGACAAATCCGAAACCCTGACATGGAACGCGCTGCACGCGCAGGTCACGCAGGCCGCCAATATGTTCCACAGCCTTGGCATAGGCCCCACCGACGTTGTCGCCTACATCCTGCCCAACGCCCTTGAAACCGCCATCACCCTGATTGCCGGTGCCGTCGCCGGGATTGTCAACCCGATCAACCCCCTGCTGGAACCCGATCAGATCGCAGGCATCTTGCGCGAAACGAATGCCAAGGTCGTCGTCACCCTGCGCGCCTTCCCGAAAACCGATGTCGCGCAAAAGGTCGCCGCCGCCGTCGCCCTTGCCCCGAATGTCAAATCGGTGGTCGAGGTCGACCTGCTGCATTACCTGACCTTCCCGAAAACATGGATCGTCCCCCTGATCCGCCCCAAAAACCCTGTCACCCACACCGCACGCGTCGTGAATTTCACCGCCGCATGTGCCCGCCAACCGGCCGACCGCCTGATTTTTGCCGATGTCACCACCGACCGCGTTGCCGCCTATTTCCACACCGGCGGCACCACCGGGCTGCCCAAGGTCGCCCAGCACCGCGTGTCCGGCATGGTCTATAACGGCTGGGTCGGGGCCTCGATCCTGTTCAAGGCCGGCGATACCGTGCTGTGCCCACTGCCCCTGTTCCACGTCTTTGCCGCCTATCCGATCCTGATGTCGATGATCGCCAGCGGCGCGCATGTCGTGTTTCCAACCCCTGCAGGCTATCGCGGCGAAGGCGTGTTCGACAACTTCTGGAAACTGATCGAACGCTGGAAAATCACCTATACCATCACCGTGCCCACCGCCCTTGCCGCCCTGATGCAACGCCCGATCAACGCCGATATCTCATCCCTGCGCGGTACGTTTTCCGGCTCCGCCCCCCTGCCCATCGAACTTTACAACCGCTTCAAGGCCGCCACCGGCCTTGAAA
>JANNKX010000295.1:0-4364 GCA_031396505.1 Rhodobacterales bacterium | reverse complement strand
CGGCAACCGCCCCCCCAACCCCCGCAGCCACCCCCATCCCCTGCAGGGGTGGGGGCGGTGGTACCCCAACCACCGCAACCGATTCGGCGGTTTCGGCCGTCTGCAGGTCCTGTTCTGGTTCGGGATCGGCCATGGCAGCGTCCTTGCATGAGTCTGTCGCCACCACCCTAACCCCCGGTCGTGAATGGGTTCAAGCAGATGACGGCCGCGTCAGCCATTCCCGGATTGCCACCACCATTGCCGCCGAGGTTGGTGCCTTTGCGATGGCAATATCCCCGCCAAGCGCCGGATCAACGGCATTTGCCACGGCCTCGCTCATCGCAACAATGCGCAATGGGGCCACGGGTTCCACGATCGCCGCAAAAAGGCGGGCTGATCGCGGGGAAAACAACGGGACAATCAGCGGAACCCGACCCCGCAGAAGACGCAGGGCGGCGGGCGTCGGCGCACATGGCTGCTGGTCATAAACGATCACCGTATCGGTCTGCACGCCTGCCGCCGTCAGACGCGGGGCCACATCGCCGCGCGCATCCCGTCCGCGCAGGTGCAACAAGGGGCCATCAGGGGACTGCGCCTTGATCAGCGCAATCAGCGCCTCGGCGTCGCCATCCGCCGACACGACCTGCATTCCCAGCGCCCGCGCCGTGCGCGCCGTGCGATCCCCCACACAATAGGCCACCTGGGCAATCCGCAACGGTTGCGCCGCATAGGCCTGCACCCCGGTTTCCGAGGTAAAAATCAGCCCCGCGACCAGCCTGTCAGGCACGGCGTCGGGCATCAGAACCGGCTGCATCAGCGGTGATATCGTGATTCGCAGGGCAAGGGGCACAGCGCGACGCAGATCGCGCGCGAACCGCTGGCTTTGTGCGGCGGGCCGGGTCAGCAGGATGCGGGGTGCGTGGGATTGTCCGGCCATGCCACAGGTGTTACCTGCGAGCCAAGCTTCTGGCAACGGGCTGACCATGACCGATACGCTGACCATTCTGGGGATCGAAAGCAGTTGCGATGATACCGCAGCCGCCGTCGTGCGTGATACATTGGGTGCCGGCCCCATGATCCTGTCATCCATCGTGCAGGGTCAGACGGCCTTGCATGCGCCTTTTGGCGGCGTGGTGCCCGAAATCGCGGCCCGCGCGCATGCCGAACGGCTGGATCACTGTGTTGAGGCGGCCCTGGCGCAGGCGGGCGTTGGTCTGCACGATATGGACGCGATTGCCGTTACGGCGGGGCCAGGGTTGATTGGCGGGGTGATGTCGGGCGTCATGCTCGCGCGCGCGCTTGGGGCTGCGACGGGCTTGCCGGTGATCGGTGTCAACCATCTGGCGGGCCACGCCCTGACGCCGCGATTGACCGATGGTTTGGCCTTTCCATACCTGCTGCTGCTGGTGTCGGGCGGGCATTGCCAGTTTCTCATCGCGCAGAATGCGACGACCTTTCACAGGCTTGGCGGCACCATCGACGATGCCCCCGGCGAGGCGTTTGACAAGGTCGCCAAACTGCTGGGCCTGCCACAACCGGGCGGGCCTTTTGTCGAACGGACGGCGCAGGCGGGTAACCCGCGCCGCTTTGCCCTGCCCCGCCCGTTGTTGGACCGCGCGGGGTGTGATCTGTCATTTTCCGGTCTGAAAACCGCCGTGTTGCGCGCACGGGATGCGTTGGTGGCGGAAAAGGACGGGATCACGGTGCAAGACCGCGCCGATCTGTGCGCGGGATTTCAGGCGGCGGTGGCCGATGTGCTGGCCGAAAAAACGCGTCGCGCAATGGCGATCTATCTGGATGCAGGTCCGGTGGAACCCGCCTTTGCCGTGGCGGGCGGGGTTGCGGCAAATGGTGCGATCCGCATGGCCCTGCACGCGGTCTGCGCCGATGCCGGTGTGCGTTTTACCGCGCCGCCTCTGGCACTTTGCACCGACAATGCCGCGATGATCGCATGGGCAGGGATTGAACGAATGCGCATAGACGCGGTTGACCCCGCCCATCTGACCCCCCGCCCGCGCTGGCCGCTGGATGCCGCACAGGCCGGAATGCTGGGCAGCGGCAAGAAGGGGGCAAAGGCGTGATCGGGATTGTCGGCGCGGGCGCGTTTGGCACAGCACTGGCCGTGGCCTTTACGCGCGGCGGAAACCCGGTACGGTTGTGGATGCGTGATCCGGCGCAAGCCCGCCTGATGCAGACATCACGCCTCAGTGCGGGGGCGTTGGCGGGTGTGGTGCTGCCAGATGCAATCACCGCGACAAGTGATCTGACAGATGTGCGTGACGCAGGGGCGATCCTGTTGTGCCTGCCGATGCAGCAGTTGCGCGGGTTTTTGGCGGCGCAAGCGACCTTGCTGGATGGCCGCGTGCTGGTTGCCTGCTGCAAGGGCGTGGATCTGACCACCCTGCGCGGCCCCAGCGCCGAAATGAGCGCCGCCTGCCCACAGGCCACACCTGCCATCCTGACAGGCCCCAGTTTTGCCAGCGATATTGCGCGGGGATTGCCCACCGCACTGACGCTGGCCTGTGCCGATGACGCGGTGGGGATTGCGCTGCAAAACCTGCTGACCGCGCCCAACCTGCGTCTGTACCGCAATACGGATGTGACGGGGGCCGAACTGGGCGGGGCCGTGAAGAACGTCATCGCCATCGCCTGTGGGGCCGCAATTGGGCAGGACATGGGTGACAGCGCGCGCGCCGCCCTGATGACGCGCGGCTTTGCCGAAATGCAGCGGCTTGCCCTGCGGTTGGGGGCAAGGGCGGAAACGTTGATGGGGCTGTCGGGCTTTGGTGACATGGTGTTGACCTGCACGTCTGCCCAGTCGCGCAACTATTGCTATGGGCTGGCCTTGGGGCGTGGCGATGCGTTTGATCCCGGCGTGACGGTCGAGGGCGTTGCCACAGCACAGGCCGTGGCGCGGCTGGCGGACCAGCTTGATCTTGACATGCCGATCACCAGCATGCTGGCTGCGATCACCGAAGGACGGCTGGGGGTGGCCGATGCCCTGACCCAGTTTTTCGCCAGGCCTTTGAAACAGGAGTAGCCCATGCGCGTTGTTCTTCTTTGCACTGACAAACCCGGCGCGTTGCAAGTGCGGCTGGATACCCGTGCCGCCCATCTGGCCTATGTCGCGGACACCGGGATCGTTGATCTGGCTGGTCCGTTTCTGGATGAGGCGGGGCAGATGACCGGGTCGATGATTGTGCTGAACGTGGAGACGATGCAGCAGGCGCGTGACTGGGCGGCGAGCGATCCCTATGAACTGGCGGGGTTGTTTGCGCGGGTGACGCTGACGGAGTGGAAACGGGCGGTGGGGTGATGGCGTATTGGCTGTTCAAATCCGAACCCGATGTCTGGGGCTGGTCGCATCAGGTGGCGCGTGGCGATGCCGGCGAGGAGTGGCACGGCGTGCGCAACTACCTTGCCCGCAACAATATGCGGGCGATGAAGATCGGCGATCTGGGGTTCTTTTATCATTCCAATATCGGGAAAGAGGTTGTGGGGATAGTTGAGGTCAGCCGCGAGTCGGCCCCCGACAGCACGACGGATGATCCGCGCTGGGATTGCGTGTGCATCAGGGCGGTGCGGTCCCTGTTGCGGCCCGTGACGCTGGAGACGTGCAAGACGGAACCGGGGTTGGAAAACATGGCACTGGTGCGCAGTATGCGGCTGTCGGTGCAGCCTGTCACGCCGGAGGAATGGCGGATCGTTTGTGGGTTGGGTGGGGTGAACCCCTGAGTGTCCCACGGTGGGACACCTTTCCGATTCAATGAAATCAAAGGCTTAAATTCTCCCTTTCAGAATTTGTTAACCTATCAACCCCACTTGGATGGGGCGTATACTGCAAGCGACCGCCGATATGGGATGGCCGCAAGATGCGAGGGAGGGTAAAATGGAATATCTAAACGTCATCGCTGCAGCCGTGGCTGCATTCGCCTTTGGTGCGGTCTGGTACATCGCGATGTCAAAGCCTTGGGTCAAGGCGGCGGGTATCGCGGTGGACGCGCAAGGACGACCGCAGGGCAATGGCAGCCCCTTGCCCTTCGTGATCGGGCTGGTGGCCATGCTGATCGTCGCGGGCACCATGCGCCACATGTTCGCCTTTGCGGGGATCGACACCCTGCGCGAGGGGATCACCACCGGGGCCGGGATCGGCGCGTTGTTCATCAGCGCATGGGTTGGCATGAACTATGCGTTTTCAATGCGGCCCTTGGTGTTGTGGCTGATTGATACGGTGAATGCCGTGGTTGGCTGCGCGATCATGGGCGCGGTGCTGGTATTGTTCTGAGGGAAGACCGAGCCTCGGCAGACGGCAATGGCTGCTTTGCGGGACGAAGTGGGGCGTTGATATTTCAACCCGACAGAGGGCGGCGGCTGACCGCCGGGTG
>JANNKX010000294.1:0-14295 GCA_031396505.1 Rhodobacterales bacterium | reverse complement strand
TGATTGATCTGATCCATGCAGGCCCCCCTTTGACGGGGGTGACGTTAGGCCCGCCCGTAAGCCTCTGCAATGGCGACGTTCATCGCCGCCGCTGGCGTATGGTCGCTCCACGCCACCAGTTGGAACGCCGGATAGAACCGTTCTGCCGCCATCACCGCTTGTGCGATCAACTTGTCAATCTGTTCCGGCCCCGCCATCTGCCCACCCGCCAGCAGCAGGCCATAGCGCCACACCATCAGCTTCTGTTCCGTCCAATAGGTAAACGCGCCCGTCCACACCATGTCGTTGCAGCGGTTCAGCACATCATACAGCTCGCCCATCCGCCCCTCTGGCGGCTCCATCTCGAAGGTGCAGATCAACCGCAGCGTCTCGTCCTGCGCCGACCATGCAAGCGTCAGCGAATAGGTCCGCCACTGTCCTTCGACCGCCATCGCGATCTGGTCATCGGTCACGCGGTCAAACTCCCACGCATTCACCTCGGCCAGCGTCTCGACAATGTCGATCGGATGCAGATCGTCGGTGATCAGATAGTCTTCGGAAAGTGACATGCCCGGCCTCATATTATTGAGCCTCTGGCAGGGCGAACCCACAAGAAGCTGGGTGTCTGGCAGGGATGAACACTACCTTACGTGGTCCCTACTAGATGATGGTGTGGGCAAAGGGGAAGTGTGTAAAGTGAATTCTGCATGAAAAGTCTGTGGACGAATCACTTTTTCGAATCGGAGGGGTGTTTTTGCGAATCGGGGCGCGCCCGGTGCCGCGCGGGTCAGCCTTCAGATCGGCCCGCGCTGTCACGGTTGCCGACAAAGCCCTTCACATCCGCAAACGGTGGCAACCACCCTTCGCGGCGCAGCGTCCACAACTCATACGTCGGCTTGAACTGGTCAGGCGCATCCAGCGCCCCCAGGTTCACGCCAATCTCATCGCCGAACCGCCCGAACACCGGCGATCCGCACCGCGGGCAAAAGAACCGCCCCTGATAATCCGCGGTCTGCCCCGTCACCGTTACCGCATCCGCCGGAAAAATCGCCGAGGCATGAAACAGCGCCCCATGGTTCTTGCGGCAGTCCAGACAATGACACATGCCCACCCGGTATGGCCGCCCCTGCGCCACAAAGCGCACATCGCCGCACAGGCACCCACCGATGAATTCTTCCATGTGTTGTTCCCAGCATGACGCGTACCTGTCGACAAAGCCCGCAAGGTTGGCGCTACATGGTTTTCAATGCGGCCTCTGCCTGCGTCAGAAGGTGCGATATCTGTTTGACCTTCGCCTCTTGCGTCATATTGCGCGAAATCAGAATACTGCGCCAGCGCGCCGCAAAAGGATCACGCACCATCACGCCCCCGGCCCCGAAGTACCGCGTTGCGATCCCGATCTGCGTTTCCAGAATGTCGATGCCGTGCTGCTCCAGACTTGCAAGGAACATCCGCACATTCAGCCGCACCAGAACCCCCGGCAGTTCTGGCGCAAGCCCGGCAACCTGATCGGCGATGTGTTCGGTGAAGGCCGCCACCGCCCTTGCATCGCTCGGCAATTGCGCCTTGGCGATCTGACTGTCGCGCAGTTTCAACATACCTGCCCTTCCCTAACCCGACGCAAGCGCGGGCGCGAGGATTGACAGATAAATGCTGTCTGTCAGTCGCCGCACCGGTGCTTGCGGGCTGATGAACCCACCTGTCGCCGTGACAAAATCCGCATCACGTGGATCGGCTGGTTGATGCGCCAGCATATCCAGCAGGCCTTCCAGCCGCTCCAGCGCGGACAGCTCGCTTTGCCTTAACACTTTCGCAACACGGCCAGTCACCGTCGGGTCCAGCATCGGCGCCACCGTTGGTCGCACGAAGTGCATCAACACCGCCTGCTGTTCCGCCGCGCGCGGCACGCCGGTCGAAATGAAGTGCGTCCACATCCACGAAACCGCCTCGGGTCCAAGGTTCCGATGCACGCCTTCGGCGACCTGATCTGCTGTCAGCGGTTCTTGTGCCGCGACCATGCGGTTTTGGATGGCACTCACCGCGCCATCCGCCACGGTGACGCCAAACAGGTGCTGCCACACAGGCCCGGCAGCATATAGCCCCATATGGGCCACAAATTCGTTGGCATGAATGCGGTGATGCATGTCATCCGCCATCACAAGCCGCGTATCGTCCAGATATCCGCGCGCACGCGCATCAAGTTCGCCTCGGATGCGAGCGCGGCCATGGATTGCCCCGACGCGGTTGCAAGAAACGCATCGGCAACGCGGTACATGTGCTGCAACGGCAGACTGTCAGACCGCGCTAGCAGCAGCTGATACAGGATATTCCCCATCCGCAGGTCATGAAAAACCACCAACGGGTCCATCACATCGTCATAAAAGTTGATGTTGAACCGGTCACACAGATCCATCTCTGCCTCGGTCTGCGTCGCCCCGCGCAAGGCATCGCACAGATCAACATATTCCGGATCGCGCCAGGCTTCCCAGTAATCGGCGATAAAGCTGTTGATGGCGCGGATCTGGTCCGGCTCCATCCCGTCCTTGGTCCAGTCTGCACCCCCCTTGCGGATCAGTGCGTCGATCCAGAACGCCGTCGGAAAATCAAACTGTGCCAGATCGTATCCCTGGTCGAACCACCGCGCCAATGCCGCCGTATCCGCCGCAAAAAGGGCTGCCGCACTGTCGTGAACAAAATGCCGATAAAGTGCATCTGTATGCACAGACCACATATCATGGCCGGGATGATAGGCCGCCCGCGTGCACCGTTCAGCACAGGCAAAAATCAGCTGCCGCACCGCATCGACATCCGCCAGTGACAGGCGCAGCTGGCCCAACATTGGCGCCGTCGGGGCCAGCGCAAGAAGGGCCAGCGCTTGGCCCCGCGTCTGTTCGCTCTTGATCATTGCGTCGCCAATCCCCACGCGCCCAACCCGGCAACGCCAGCGGCATATTCCCCGACAGGCCCATCAAACGGAACAAACACAAGGACGCCCGCCCCGACCAACAGCCCTGTGCCCAGCACGCCATAGCCGACCCGTTTCCAGAACCCCGGTCCTGCGGGCTTGCGATCCGGAAACTTGTTCCAGTAATCATCCGCTGTCGGGATCTTTGCGTTCATCGCCTGATTGACCGCGGATTCATCAACAACGCCAATCCCGTTTCCCCCGCCGCCGCAGCCTTGTTCGTCATATTCCCGTTTCAGGTTGCGCAGTGATCGTTGGCGGGCATCGATTTCCCCGCTATGCGTCGCCCAGGTATCCTTGCCGTTGAACATCGTGCCGGGCGGGTCGGCACCGGGCGCAAGCATTGCCCCGATCCGCGCCATGATCCCTTTGTTGAAGCCCTGCGGCGTCGACTGCCCGTTCAGCAACCGATTGATGGCATCCGCCAAACATTCGCAGGGATGTTCCCGACAGTATTTCAGCGCGTTCTTGACAGCACTAGTGCCTGCCGTCGGACCAATCCCGGTTGCCATATCAACCCCATTTAACCAATGCGTTCAGATTGGACCGCCGCCGCGCGGCCTGTCAATCGGCGCATCAATGCTCCGGCAGCAAAATCGCGCGCTTGCCGAACCGGTTCGCTGTGATGACCATATCGTTTTCCGCCATCTGCTGTGCCAGATGCGCCGCCCTGCTGTACCCGGCCCGTGGATGCGCGTGATCTTCGCCCCGCCTGCCACAGGACGCGCGTTGCGGGATGGTACGGCCGGTATCCGGGTTTTAGGCGTCCGTGGCGCGGCCGTTCACCCATTGTCCAAAGCGGAAGACATCACAAAGGCACATGATCTTAAAACACTTGTCAGGAATTACCATCCCGGCGCATGTTCGGCGTGTGCGTGGCGCGGGTTGCTGTTTGTTCTTTGGGGGTTTGGATGGAATTGTTGCTGATTCTAAGTGGTTTGATTGGACTTGCTGTTTATACCGACAATAACGACGCCCCAGACAATGACCCGGCGCCAGATCCAGTTAACCCGATTCTGACCGGCACTGATGGCGCGGACGCGTTGCGGGGCGGTGTGGGTGATGATGAAATCCGGGGCCTCGAGGGTAACGACCTTATCAGTGGCGAGGAAGGCAATGACCTGCTTTATGGTGGCGACGGGGATGACATCTTCGACTGGAACGCGGGTGAAGACACCATTTTTGGCGGGGCAGGTAACGATAGTATCTCGGAGGTGCGCGTTCCATTCTACACCGGGCCAAACATCAGCGTGATCGATGGTGGCAGCGGCGATGATAGCATCCAGTTTGACGGTGGCAGTACGATAACCGGTGGTGCCGGAGCGGACAGCCTTGGCATTTTCCACAACCAGCAAGAAGATGAACCTTCCGTCATTACAGATTTTGACCCTGCACAAGATAGCCTGAGTGTTTTCCTTGACGGGGTGGATGATTCAACCGGAAGCAGTCTCCGGCTGGAAGATTGGGCCGATGGACTGGGCGCCAACATGTATTATGGCGATGAATTGCTTGCCAGAATCAACGGCGCCCAAGGGCTGGACGCGGCGACAATTGATGTGCGCGTATCCTTGGCGGAAAATGGCGGCGACATCAGCTTTGCCGACGGCGATGGTGATACGACCATCTTTGGCAACGCCGCGAATGATACCATCTTTGGCGGGGGTGGCGAGGACCTGATCATTGTGGGCGACACGCCCGCCTTTGGCGGATCGCCCACGCAAGGCGGCGAAAACCTTGCCTATGGTGGTGCAGGTAACGACACCCTTGGCGGAAGCGGGGGAACATTCGACGTGTTTGAGACTGGCGGTCCCGGTGACGGCCAGCCAATCAACACCTTCTACGAACAGGAGATATCACGCGATACGCTTTTTGGCGGCAGTGGGGATGACTTTTTGCTATCGGAAAACGGAAATGATCTGACGGGCGGTGCGGGGTCCGATGTCTTTGCGATCTCGCATCTGACAGGTGACAATGCGGTCGGCTTTACGCTTGATCCGACGGTGATTACCGATTTTGATCCGACACTGGATGAGATCGTTTTGACAAATGGCTCCGTGCCAGCAGGTGAGGCGCTTTCGATTGCGGTCTGGGCAAACGGTTTGGGTTCCGACATTTTGGCCGGGCAGACCGTTGTCGCGCAGGTAACGGGTGGGCAGACGCTCACCGTGGCGGATATCCGGTTGGAGAACAACCTGATCGACGCTTACCTGAACGCCTAGCGCAGATCACCTGTGCGTGTTGCGTCTGATCGACTGAACCGGGGGCAGACGCAACACCCTGTAGATCGGCCACACTGGTAAGGCGATCGGTCCCGTACTCCTCAATGCTCTGGCAGCAGGATCTCGCGCTTGCCCACGTGGTTCGCCGTGGTGACCACATGGTTTTCTTCCATCTGCTCCACCAGACGCGCCGCCTTGTTATACCCGATCCCCAGTTTGCGCTGGATATAGCTGGTCGAACACTTCCGGTCCTTCGCCACCACCGCCACTGCCTGATCGTAAAGCGTCTCGTCCGATCCGTCACCGCCAAGGCCCAGCACCATGTCGATGTCGGCTTCCTTGTCGTCGTCCACACTTTCCACCACGCCCGACATATACACCGGCGGCCCGTAGGATTTCAGGTGGTTGACGATCTCTTCAACCTCCTCGTCGCTCACAAACGGCCCGTGAATACGCGTGATCTTGGCACCGCCCGCCATATACAGCATGTCACCCATGCCCAGCAGTTGTTCGGCCCCCTGTTCCGACAAAATCGTGCGGCTGTCGATCTTGCTGGTCACCTGGAAACTGATCCGGGTCGGGAAGTTTGCCTTGATCGTCCCCGTAATCACGTCGACCGAAGGCCGCTGTGTCGCCATGATCAGATGAATGCCGCTCGCCCGTGCCATCTGTGCAAGCCGCTGAATACAGGCCTCAATCTCTTTGCCCGCAACCATCATCAGATCGGCCATCTCATCGACCACCACGACGATATACGGGATTGCGACGGGCATGAATTCATCCGTCTCGAACACCGGCTCGCCTGTGTCCTCATCAAACCCCGTCTGGATCGTGCGGCGGAACATCTCGCCCTTTGACAGCGCCTCACGCACCCGGCCGTTATAGCCATCAATGTTGCGCACGCCCATCTTGGACATTTTGCGATAGCGTTCTTCCATCTCGCCCACGACCCATTTCAGGGCGACAACCGCCTTTTTTGGGTCCGTCACAACGGGCGACAACAGATGCGGAATGCCATCGTAAACCGACAGTTCCAGCATCTTGGGGTCGATCATGATCAACCGGCATTCCTCGGGCGTCAGTTTATACAACAGCGACAGGATCATCGTGTTGATCGCCACCGATTTGCCCGACCCCGTGGTGCCCGCAATCAACAAATGCGGCATTTTGGCAAGGTTCGCCACAATCGGCTCGCCTGCGATATCCTTGCCCAGCGCCAGCGGCAGCCGCATGGAGCTATCGCCAAAGTCCCGCGCCGATAGAATCTCGCGCAAGACCACCTTTTCGCGGTGCACGTTGGGCAATTCGATCCCGATCACCGTCCGCCCCGGCACCGTCGATACCCGTGCAGACAGCGCCGACATCGACCGCGCAATGTCATCGGCAAGCCCAATCACGCGGGATGCCTTCAACCCCGGTGCAGGCTCTAACTCGTACATCGTGACGACGGGGCCGGGGCGCACCGACACGATCTCGCCCTTCACGCCATAGTCAACCAGCACGGATTCCAGCATCCGCGCGTTTTCCTCCAGCGCCTCGTTCGACAGCGTGAACCGCTGCACGGTTGTCGGTGCCGACAGCAGGTTCAACGGTGGCAACTCGTAGGCCGGTTGCGGGTCATCAAACCGCAGGCGCGGCTGTGCCTCCGATACCGCTTGGCGCGACATCGCCACCGGCTTTTTCGCCGGCGTCTGCACCACGGGGCGGCGTTCAGCGGCCATCGGGGCCGCCGCGTCATCCCAATCCGCATCGGGCACGAACATGTTCGCGCCGTCATCCTCTTGCCAATCGTCATCCTCGACCAACGCAAGCGGCGTCACATCGGCAATCAACGGCACTGGCCCCTTTGGACGCAGCACCGGCGGTTCGCGCCGTGCGGCCACCGCCGCCTGCACCGGCGACAGTGTCAACGCAGGCACGCCCCGCGCCCGTGCGCGGATCGCATCGCCAATGCGCGCGCGGATGCGGTCTTCCGATGGTGCATCCGCATCCTGCAGCGCCGAATAGTCCGGCTCCACCAGTTCCGGCTCCGGATCAGGTTCCACCGCACGCCGGATGCGCGCGATCAGTCCCAGCTTTGGCACAGGGGCCGCATCCAGCGGCTGGCCATAGCGCGGCTCGGCCCGCATCGCATCGGGCGCGCCAAACCGCGCTTCGCTGACCGGAGGTTCGGCCCGTGCCACAACTCCGCGCCGGGCCGCCAAGGGCATCGCCCCTGTCCGCGCCACAGGCGGTTCCGCACCCGCCAGCGCCAGACGCCGTTCCGCCCGGCGTTCCTGCATCACCTGTGCCGCGCGCAAACCACCCGCCGCACCCTTGCCCATCAGATTGGCAATCGCATTATAGCTGATGATCGACCCCACCAGCAAAAACCGCGCCGCCGCCTTCAATTCCTCGCGGTCAAAGCCTGTGACAAACAGCATCATCGCCACCAGCCCCACCGCCATCAGCAATGCCATCAGCTTTAGCGCGATCCCCGCCTGCAATGGCATGATCCCCAACAGAAACCCCATCGCCGTATCGCCAAACAGCCCGCCCAGACCGACGCCCTGATGCGGCCAGTCCGCACCCGGAGGCACGGTCGTCGCATAGGCCGATGCCAGCGCCACCGCGATCACCGCAAACACCATCCGCCCCAGCACCCGGTCGGTGCCCCGATGCGCCACAAACCGCACACCCCATACCAGCAGGATCACGGGGATCGCCCAAGCCCCCTTGCCCACAATGATGATCAGGGTCGACGCCACAGCCGCACCAAACCGCCCCAGCAGGTTCTGCGCCATCTCATCCGTGGCCACCATCCAGCCCGGATCATCCGCAGAATAGCTGCCCAGCAGCAGCATGAACGCAATGCCCGCCGCAATCAGCACCACGCCCAGCAATTCGCGCCCCCGCCGTTCCAGCATTGCCTGCGTGCCCTGATCCAACAAGGGATCGCGTTGCCGTACCTGATACGATGCCATGCGTTCCCTCACCCGTACAAACAGTCGCGAAGCCGTTCCAGCCCGCGCTGCGTTTCTTCTTTTGGGGCCACAAGTGCGACCCGAATATACCCTGTGCCCGGATTACCCGTCGCCGTGTCGCGCGACAGATACGCCCCCGGCAGCACCTTCACGCCGGTCTGCGTCCACAGACGCACCGTCGCCGCCTCGCCATCATCCACCGGCAGCCACAGGAAAAATCCACCATCGGGCGGCGCATAGCCCTGCATGCCGCCGAAAATCGCATCCGCGATGCGGAACTTGTCGTGATACATCGCAAGGCTCGCCACCACATGCGCCTCATCGCTCCACGCCGCCGCCGCCACCTTTTGCAGCGGCATCGGCAACGGCGCGCCCGCAAACGTGCGCAACTTCACCATCCGTTGAATGCTCTGCGGCCCCCCCGCCACGAACCCCGACCTGAGGCCCGGAAGGTTTGAACGTTTCGACAGCGAATGAAACGCACACACCCGCTCCGGGTCCGCCCCCATTTCGGCCGCCACCTCCAGCACACCAACCGGGGGCGCGACGCGCCAGATTTCGGAATAACACTCATCCGCCAACACCCGGAAATCATGCTTTTCCGCCAGTGTCAGCAGCGTGCGCCAATATTCCCGGCTCGCTACCGCCCCCTGCGGATTGGCCGGCGAACAAATGTACACAATCGCCGTCCGGTCCAGCAGGGCAGCGTCTAGGCTGGTGAAATCCGGCAAATGCCCCGTCGTCGCCGTCGCATTCACATAAACCGGCTCGGCCCCGACCGTCAGGGCGGCCACCGCATAGACCTGATAAAACGGGTTCGGCATCAGCACCACGGGCACCTTGCCGTTCTTCTTTTCCGGGTACAGTGCCACGCAGGCGTTGAACAACCCCTCGCGCGTCCCGTTCAGGGCCATCACCCGGTCTGTCCCAAGGCGCACGCCATACCGCCGATTGACCCATGCCGTCACCGAAGCCAACAAATCCGGCGCGCCCTCATTCACCGGATAAATCCCAAACCCTGACAGGTTCTCCGCAATCAGCGGCCCCACGAAATCCGGCATCGGATGGCGCGGCTCGCCAATCGTCATCTGTATCGCCTCGCCGCCCGGCGCATGGGTGTCCAGCAGCGTCCGCAGACGCGGAAACGCATATTCAGGCAGGTTCGAAAACCGCTCAGGAAACGCCATCATGCCTCACGATGCAGGGTCATCTCGCCCCACTTGCTTTTGACATTAGCGGGTGTTTGCTTCCCGGTCCAGAAAAACGCTGCAATAAGTTAGGGTTGCAGGCGTGCATTGTGGCATCTTTGCCCACCGTCCGGACCCCAAACGCCACCTTAACCACCCCCGCCGCCATCCTGCCCCTTTGCACAAGGGCAGCCCATGACCACCATCACCCCCCTCGACCCTCATTTGATCCACGCCGCAGGCATGGCCGACCGTCTGGAATCCGACCCGATGGAGGATGCCCGCCTCGCCGCCTCCATCCGCGACCATGGCCAGCAGGTGCCCGTCCTTGTGCGCCCTGACCCCAGCCGGACCGGTCATTACCAGATCGTCTATGGCCGCCGTCGCACGCTTGCCTGCATTGACCTTCATATCCCCGTCAACGCCATCATCTGCCCGATGGATGACGCCGCCCTTCTGATGGCGCAGGGGCAGGAAAATACCGCACGGCGCAACCTGTCATTCGCCGAAAAGGCCAACTTTGCCCGCCAGTTGACGGATGCTGGCCATGACCGCCCCTTCATCTGCGCGGCCCTGTCCACGGCCATCACAGACCTTTCCCGCATGATGCAGCTTACCGCCCGCGTACCCGCCGCCCTGCTTGAATCCATCGGTGCCGCCCCCGGTGTGGGCCGCGACCGCTGGCAGCATTTCGCGGGCTTGCTGTCACAGGATGTGATCACCGCAGATGACCTCGTATCGCTCGTGAACCTTTCGGATGCCGGGTCTTCCGATTCCCGCTTCCAGTTCGCCTGTGATACGATCCAACGGCTGCTGGGTCAGCACCGCGCCGCGCGCAAATCGGTCAGAACAAAGGTTCTCATCACGGACGATGGGACGATCCTCGGCCATGCCCGCTATGTCACCCTGCGCACCGATCTTCATTTTGCCGCGCGTCAGGTGGATCTGCGCTTTGCCACAGCCCGGACGCACGGTTTCGAAGACTGGGTCATCGCCCATCTGCCACGTCTGCACCGCGACTGGCTCACCGAAGTGCTCTGATGCTGCAAAACTGCGTGCTTCCCCTCCCCCGCGTGGGGAGGGGCTAGGGGAGGGGGGCCGCTCCACCAATCCCCAGAACACTTAAGAAACCGTAAAAACGACCCGGAATCAGAATGCTATCCATTTGTTTGATATGGATAATATCAGAAATTGACAGCCGTCAATTTCACCCCTTCTTCAACACGCGCGACCCCAGCAATTCCGCAATCTGCACCGCGTTCAGCGCAGCCCCCTTGCGCAGATTGTCGCTCACGATCCACATGTTCAGCCCGTTATCAATCGTGCTGTCCTGCCGGATGCGGCTGATGAAGGTCGCATATTCGCCCACGCATTCGATCGGCGTGATATAGCCGCCGTTCTCGCGCTTATCCACAACCATGATGCCGGGTGCCTCGCGCAGAATGTCGCGCGCCTCGTGTTCATCCAGAAAATCCTCGAACTCGATATTCACCGATTCCGAATGGCCGACAAACACCGGCACCCGCACGCAGGTCGCCGTGACCTTGATGGATTTATCAAGGATTTTTTTGGTTTCCGCGACCATCTTCCATTCTTCCTTGGTCGATCCGTCGTCCAGAAACACGTCGATATGCGGAATCACGTTGAACGCGATCTGCTTGGTAAACTTGCGCGGCGGCTTGTGGTCCGTCGGGTTGTAGATCGACTTCGTCTGATCCCACAGCTCGTCAATGCCTTCCTTGCCCGCACCCGAAACCGACTGATACGTCGAAACCACCACCCGCTTGATCCGCGCGCGGTCATGCAGCGGCTTTAACGCCACCACCATCTGGGCGGTGGAACAGTTCGGGTTCGCGATGATGTTCTTGGCCTTGTACCCCATGATCGCGTCGGCATTTACCTCCGGCACGATCAGCGGCACCTGCGGGTCATAGCGATACAGGCTGGAGTTATCGATCACGATGCACCCTGCCGCCGCCGCGCGTGGCGCATAAATCTTGGTCGCCTCTGATCCTACGGCAAACAGCGCGATGTCCCAGCCGGTAAATTCGAATGTGTCCAGGTCTTTGGTTTTCAGGGTCCGCTCGCCAAAGCTGATTTCCGTGCCCAGCGACTTGCGCGACGCCAGTGCGGCAATCTCGTCGATCGGGAATTCCCGCTCGGCAAGGATGTTCAGCATTTCGCGGCCCACATTGCCCGTGGCACCCACAACGACGACCCGGTAACCCATGATAGTGTCTTTCCTGTTCAGAACGCTGCCTGTTAGCGCAATGCGGTTGCCGCATCAAGGCGCGCCGCAAACGCCACTAGGTCGGCATCGCCACCGGGCCAGTCAAAGCGCGGATAATACTCCCGGTCCAGCCAGTTCATGAACGCCGCCCGCAGCGTGGGATCAAAGGTCAGCGCGTCAGGATCGGCGAAAGCCACATCCAGACCGGCCTGACCTGCCACTTTTGTCGCCACCCCCGGCAGTGCCCAGAATGCCCGCCCCACCACCACCACCGGCTTGTCATGAAAAAACGCCTGCAACCCCATCGACGAATTCAACGTCACCACGCCCCGGCTGGCAACCAGCTGCGCAAAACTGTCAGTCGCATTGTCCAGCACCACCCGGCCATTGGCCACCAAGGGGGCCACCAGATCGCCCAGTGGCACCTTCGCACTCGGATGTTCCTTCAGCCGCAGGTGCCACCCCTCCGGCAACCGCATCGCCGCCTGCCCAAGGGCCGCCAGAAACCCCGCCATCCCCCCCGTCCAGCCCGCAAACAGCGTCACCTGACTGTCACCCGGCACCTGCAACGGGCAGAATAGAAACGGCCCCTCAGGCATCGTATCACTGCCTTGCCTCACATCATCCCGCCGCGATGGTCGTGCGACCATCCCCGCCCCCAAGGCCCGCCAGCTTTCATCGCTCCGCGAAGCATCCCCCGCCGCCCAGTCACGATAAAACGCAGGCTCCTGCGGCACTGACCCTTCGGCGTTCACCCCTGCGGGGTCCAGCGTGATCCGCCCCGGAAACGGCGCAAGTTCCGCAAACAGCGTCGCCGCCCCTGCATCCCGCGCGCCCGCCATGAACGCCATGCGCGATCCGGTCAGACCGTTCCACGCGACGGCGATCCGGTCTGGATACGCCTCAAAATGCGCCCGCGCCCAATTGTATTGCCCCCGGATCAACTGCCGCTTGAACCAGCGGTGAATCCCCTTCGGCTGCCGTTTGGCGCGCAACATGGCCGCTGCCACCCGCTCCGCCGTCTCGGGGTGGTCCGTGAACGACAGCGGGATCATGCCCAACCGCCGCCCGCCGTCCACGCGCGCCAACGCGGCAAACACCGCTTCTTTCCGGTCATTGTATTCGGCAGGATAAACGATCATGCGCCCAAGCCTACGGGCACACGTGCCAAAGCGAAAGCCTCAGTCGGTCCGATCCTGCGCGAACGCATAAATCACCAGCCCCACCGCCGTCACCCCCGCCAGAAACAGAAACACGCTCGCGTATTGCGCAGGCGCTGCCAACCCTTCCCCCGCCGCATGGATGCGCCCCGTGGCCACCTGCACCAACCCCGCCGCCCCGATCCCGAACAGGTTGATCAACGTCACCCCCCGCCCGACCATGTTGGCGGGCAGAAACGCCCGGCCATGCGCCATCACCACCGGGAAGGTCGCCCCGAACGCCCCGATCAGCACGATCATCACAAGCGGCGTCCAGCCCGCGCTGTCTGGCCAAACCCACAGTGCCAGAAACGCCCCCAGCACCACCAGATTGCCCCCGATGATCACGCCCTTGCGGGTGCCAAAGACACGGTCCATTGGCCCATAGGCAAAGTTCCCCGCAATCATCGCCAGCCCCATCACCAGACTGACCTGCCCGATCCGCCCCGCGTCCGCGCCAAACACATCGGCATAGTACGGCCCCACCCATAACCCCCGCAGGCTTGCCCCCGGGGCATAGCACGCAGCCATCATGATCATGATCGGCCACAGCTGCCACATGCGCAAAAGGTCCAGCAGGCTGCCCTTCGGCCCAGGCGGCAGCCGCTCAGGATCGCGGACTGTGATCAACACCAAACCCGCCACCACAAACGTCACCGCCGCCATCCCCCACACCGTCGCGCGCCAGCCGTAAGCGTCAATCGACCACGCCAGCGGCACCGACGCCGCGATATTCCCCAGATTGCCAATCGCAATGATGAACGCCGCCAGCGTCGCAAAGATCGCCGCCGGATAGATGCGCGCAAAGATGTAGTAGCTCGCCATCAGCACGGGCGCACAGCCGACCCCGATCAGGGCCATCGCCACCTGTATCTGCGCCGGGCCCTGCGCCAAGGCAAACAGCGCCGCGCCCGCCGCGCCAATCGCGTGCAAAACCGCCGCCGTCAGGCGCGGGCCCACCCGGTCCAACGCCGCACCAATCGGGATTTGCATGATGGCGAATGCCAGAAACCACGCCCCCGATGCCGTCGCCAGATCATCCGCACTGATGCCCAGATCATCCTTTAGAACCGGGCTCAGCACTGCCAGAAACGCGCGGTAAAACTGCGATAGCATATAGGCCAGCGTCAGGCTGAATATCCCGATCTTCACGGCTCAGGCGGCCTGTGGTGTCATGGCACGTTCCCTGATCGGCAGATGGATGATGGCCGAAAACGCGCCCACACCGATGCCGATCCACCACACCAATTCGTAGCCGCCCGTCAGATCATACATCCGCCCGCCCAGCCAGATGCCCAGAAAACTGCCGATCTGATGCGACAGAAAGACAAAACCATACAGCGTCCCCATATAGCGCAGCCCGTAGATATGCGCGACCAACCCACTGGTCAGCGGCACAGTTGCCAGCCACAATGCCCCCATCACAAGGCTGAAGATCAAAACGGATGCGGGCGTCATCGGCAGCAGGATGAACAAGATACTCGCAATCGTGCGCAGCACGTAAATGCCCGACAGCAGGTATTTCTTGGCGTAAGCTTTCCCCAGCCATCCGG
>JANNKX010000264.1:0-4000 GCA_031396505.1 Rhodobacterales bacterium | reverse complement strand
TCTGACAACCGACGATCAGGGGATTTTCCTGAATATTGTCGCGCAGTTTTAGGCGGACCAATCGCCTTTTTTGCCCGGAATCGAGGCGCACTTGCGCCGCCGGGCCGCGCCTGACCGCCCCCCGTGGGCGGCCGCGTTTGCAACGTCTCGCCCAGAACTACGGTGGAAGTGGTTGAACCATAAATCGCCCAGAACCAGCGTCGCAGCGCCCAGCCGGCGGTCAGGCGCGGCCCTGTGTCATAAGTTGCCCAACAACCTCCGCGCAGGTTGACCCGCCACGTCGGCACACTCGATCACGCAATGTTTCAAAATTCTTAACGTCACCTGTGGATAACTATCCATTTCCGTTGATTTTATTGAACAATCCCAGAAATTGACAGCCGTCAATTTTCCCCCAAACGCTCCCCCCCGCGCCACACTCCTTGCACCGCCAACCCCACCAGATGCACGAAATCCGCACGGTCCCCCGCCCGCAACTGCCCCGCCGCCACCCCTGCGACCCGCGCCGGTATCCGCGTCGCCATCGCCAAAGCCTGCGCCAGCGGCACCCCCACCCGGTCCACCATCACCCCGATGGCCATCGCAAAATCCAGATCGGCCCCCGCCAGCGTTCCGTCCGCCAGCGTCAGCCGCCCCTCCCGCCGATGGATCACCCGCCCGTTCAGCGTAAACTCCGTGTCCAAAGTCCCCGCCACCGCCATCCCATCGGTCACCAGAAACACCTCGCCCGGCCCCGCCTTCGCCGCCAGCGCCGCCCGGATCGTGGCCGGATGCACATGCACCCCGTCCGCAATCAGCCCCGCATCCAGCTGCCCGTCCGTCAGTACCGCCCCCACCAACCCCGGCTCACGCGCCGTCATCTGGCTCATCGCGTTGAACAGATGCGTCGCCACCGTGGCCCCCGCCGCCACATATTCCTGCGCCGTCTCATAGCTGCAATCGCTGTGCCCCAGCGCCACGATCACCCCCGCGCGCGCCAGCGTTGCAATCTGCGCGGGCGTCACGCTTTCCGGTGATACCGTCACCATCAGCCGCCCAACCCGCGCCCCCGCCGCACACAAAAATGCAAGGTCATCATCCCGCATCGCCCGGATCAGCCCCGCCGCATGCGCCCCCTTGCGGGCGACCGAAAGATGCGGCCCCTCCAGATGCAGGCCGACGATGCCCGCAACACCACCGCTTGCCACGGCATCAACCACCCTGCGCGTCTGCGCGGGCGTGTCGGTGATCAGGGTCGGCAGAAAGGAGGTCGTGCCCAGCCGCGCATGGGCCTGCGCCATCTGGCGCAACGTGTCCGCATCCCGCAACATCACGCCGCCGCCGCCATTCACCTGCAGATCGACGAAACCGGGGCAGAGGATGCCCCCCAGATCGGCCACGGGCACCCCCGCAGGGGCTACATCAACCACCCCCGCCACCACGCCGCCATCCACAAGCAGAACCCCGCGCCGCAGGGTAGTGCCATCGAAAATCTGATCCGCCTTGTACCCTTGCATGCCCTATACCGTCTGCGTGACCTTGTTCAGGTGACGCGGTGTATCCGGATCAATGCCCCGCGCCCGCGCCACCTGTTCCACCATCGCATAGAAACTGACGATCACCATCAGCGGGTCGGTCAGAAAATGCCCCGTGCGCACATGCGACAGGCGCGTGGCCGCCGTCGCCAGACCGGATGTCACAAACACCTTCGCGCCTTTTGCCGCCATCTGATCGGCCACTGCCACCACGCCCGCCTCGGCCGCGTCCCCGTCCCCCACGGCCAGGGCCAGCACCGGAAAACCTGCCCCCACGATCGACACAGGCCCATGCAGGACCTCGGCCGAGGAATAGCTTTCGGCATGGATGCGCGCGACTTCCTTGAACTTCAGCGCGGCCTCATTCGCCATCGCATAGGCCGGACCACGGCCCAGCACATACAGCGATTCCGCGTCGCCTATGGCATCGCGCAACGCGCCCCAATCCTGCGCCACCGCCTGTTCCAGATGCGCGGGCAGCGCGTGGATTGCGGCCAGCAGGGCGGCATCCTGCGCCCATTCCGCAATCAGCAGCAGCCCCGCCACGGCGGAATTGACAAAGGTCTTGGTCGCCGCGACGCTGATTTCCGGTCCCGCATGCAGGGCAAGGCAATGCCGGGATACGCGCCCCAGCGGTGAGGCCGGATGATTGGTAATCGCCACCGTCAGCGCGCCACCCGCGCCTGCCGCCCGTGCCATTTCCACAATGTCCGGGCTTTGGCCTGACTGCGATACCGTCAGGCACAGCGCGCCCTGCATCCGCAATCGCGCGCCGTAAACCGACGCGACAGACGGCCCGATCGATGCAACCGGCAGGCCCAGCGTCAGTTCCGCCACATATTTCAGATAGGTGCAGGCATGATCCGACGATCCGCGCGCGACGGTGGCGATCAATGCCGGATCAAGGCCGCGCGCCGCATCTGCCGCCGCCCGGATGGCCGGTGTGCCAGCCGCAATCAGCCGGGCCACGGCGGCGGGGATTTCACATATCTCGGCGGACATCTGGCTGGTCATGGCGCAATCCTTTCCTGTTGTGCCGCGGGGATCAAGGCTTTCGTCGGATGTGACCGCCATGTCAGGATATAGACACAACGGATGCGATGCTGAATGATGCCCGTTAGAATCTGCCGCCAATCTTGGTGCGGATCATAACGGCGGCGATCAACGCCGCAAAAATGCCAACCATGGGAGAATGACAATGAAAACCAGATTGACGGCCCTGCTGCTAAGCACGACATTCGCATCGATGGCGGTGGCCGAGGATGTGACGCTGACGATTGAATCCTGGCGCAACGATGACCTTGCCATCTGGCAGGACACCATCATCCCCGCGTTCGAGGCACAGAACCCCGGCATCAAGGTGGTCTTCGCACCGTCCGCCCCCACCGAATACAACGCCGCCCTGAACAGCAAGCTGGAGGCGGGCACGGCGGGCGATCTGGTGACTTGCCGCCCGTTCGATGCGTCTTTGTCGCTGTATGATGCGGGCCATCTGGCCGATCTTTCGGGGCTGGCAGCGATGGCGAATTTCTCGCCTGTGGCCAAGTCAGCCTGGCAGACCGATGATGGTGCGGCCACGTTCTGCGTGCCGATGGCAAGTGTGATCCATGGGTTCGTCTATAACGCTGACGCATTCGCCGAACTGGGGATTGCCGAGCCCAAGACAGAGGCCGAGTTCTTTGCCGCGCTGGACGCGATCAAGGCCGATGGTACCTATATCCCGATGGCGATGGGCACCAATGACCAGTGGGAAGCCGCCACGATGGGCTATAACAACATCGGCCCGAACTACTGGAAGGGTGAAGAGGGGCGCCTTGCGCTGATTGCAGGCACGACGAAACTGACCGATCCGCAGTGGGTGGCACCGTTTGCGACGCTGGCGCGCTGGAAGGATTATCTGGGCGACGGGTTCGAGGCGCAGACCTACCCCGACAGCCAGAACCTGTTCACCCTTGGCCGGGCGGCGATCTATCCCGCCGGATCATGGGAAATCAGCGGGTTCAACACCCAAGCCACCTTCAAGATGGGGGCATTTGCGCCACCCGTGCAGGCGGCGGGCGATACCTGCTATATCAGCGACCATACGGATATCGGCATCGGCATGAATGCGAAAACCGCCAACCCCGAAGCCGCGAAGGCGTTTCTGGAATGGGTGGGATCGGCCGAGTTTGCGACCATGTATGCCAATGCGCTGCCGGGGTTCTTCAGCCTGAATTCCACGCCTGTGGAGATGGCCGATCCGCTGGCGCAGGAATTCGTGTCATGGCGCGGTGAATGTCAGTCCACCATCCGGTCCACCTATCAGATCCTGTCGCGCGGCACGCCGAACCTGGAGAACGAGACCTGGAACGCATCGGCCGCCGTGATCAAGGGCACCGAGACGCCCGAGGCCGCTGCCGCCCGTCTGCAGGCAGGCCTCGCAGCGTGGTACGCGCCGCAGAAATAGGCGCTGCCCGAGAGAGAGGAGCGGGGGGCCGTCTGCACCC
>JANNKX010000245.1:0-12018 GCA_031396505.1 Rhodobacterales bacterium | reverse complement strand
GACGCGCTTGCCTGTCAGGTAGGTGCTGTCCACGGATGCCGCCCACCAGGGCTGGCGCAACCGCGATTCATCGACATCTGCAGAAAGGCCGGTGATCGCGGCCACTTCGGCCAGAAAATCGCGCGTGGCCCCGACGCCGATGGGCACGGTTTTGGTATAAGGCTGGCCAAGCGTCTTTTCGCAATGCCGCGCCGCTGTTTCGCCGGTTTCGGGGTACAGCAGCACGTTGAAATGCGCAGCCCCCATGCGGGCAATGTCGGCTGGGGAGGACCCCATGGGGGCTGCCACGTTCACCGCGATGCCCATCTGGGCCAGCAGCGCCGTAATCTCTGTCACATCATCACGATGACGGAACCCAAGGGCCGTCGCCCCAAGGAGGTTGCAAGTGATGGCCGCCGTACGCGGCATCGGTTTTGCCAGCGCGCGCACGATCTGAAAGAATGTCTCATCTGCGCCGAAATTCTCCTTGCGCTGGTAGGATGGCAGATCAAGTGCGATCACCGGGATCGGCAGATCAAGCGCCTCGGCCAGACCACCCGGGTCATCCTGAATTAACTCGGCCGTGCAGGACGCGCCCACGATCATCGCCTGCGGTTTGAACCGGGCATAGGCGTCGCGCGCGGCGTCCTTGAACAGGTTGGCCGTATCGCCGCCCAGATCGCGGGCCTGAAAGGTGGTATAGGTGACGGGCGGGCGGTGATTGCGCCGTTCGATCATGGTGAACAGCAAATCAGCATAGGTATCGCCCTGCGGCGCATGCAGCACATAATGCAGTCCGGTCATGCCGGTGGCGACGCGCATCGCGCCCACGTGGGTCGGCCCTTCATATGTCCACAGCGTCAGCTTCATGCGGGGGCCCCGCGGTGCAGCATGGCGCGACGGCGCAGGGGGCGTGAAAATAGCCCGGCCAGATCGCCCGCCTGTTCGTAAAAATGCACGGGCGTGAACACCAGCTCGATCGCCCATTTCGTGGTCAGCCCTTCGGCCTCCAGCGGGTTGGCAAGGCCAAGGCCGCACACGGTCAGATCGGGCCGGGCCGCGCGGGCGCGGGCCAGTTGTTTGTCAACGTCCTGGCCTTCACTGACGACCGGGCCTTGCGCGATCAGATCAAGGTCGGGGCCGACCAACCCGGTGTGCAGATAGGGCGTGCCGATCTCAATCGCCGTCATCCCGCATTCACGCGTCAGAAAGCGGGCGAGGGGGATTTCAAGCTGGCTGTCGGGGAAAAAGAACACCGACTTGCCGCGCAACGTGTCGGCATGGGCGGCAATGGCTTTGGCCGCACGGGCGCGCGGGGCGGCGGTGGCGGCATCGAATACCGACTGCGGCACGTCGAATTCCGCCGCTACAGCCGCCAGCCACGCCGTCGTGCCGGCCTCGCCAAACGGAAAGGGTGCCGGGATATGGCGCGCACCGCGCCGGGTCAGCGCGGCATGCGTGTCGCCAAGGAAAGGCTGGGTCAGCGCAAACACGGTGTTTGCACCGACGGCAGGCAGATCGCCCGACCGCCGCGCGGGCAGACAGCGCACAGTTGTGATGCCCATCGCCGCCAGCAGCGCCAGCGCCTGATCCTCGACCACATCGGGCAGAGCCCCTACCAGAAGCAGTTCGCGTGCAGCGGTGGATGCCAGCGTCGGCACCATCGCCGCAAGGCAGGCATCCTCGCCTTGGGTAAAGGTCGTCTCGATCCCTGAGCCCGAATAGTTGTAAACCCGCACATGCGGGCTGTGCTTTGCACTGAGCCGTTCTGCCGCACGCTGCAAATCAAGCTTGATCACTTCGGACGGGCAGGACCCCACCAGAAACAGCTGTTTGATGTCCGAGCGGCGTGACAGCAGGCGCCCAACCTCGCGGTCAAGTTCGGCATTTGCGTCCGCCAGACCTGCCAGATCCTTTTCTTCAAGAATCGCTGTGCCAAAGCGCGGCTCGGCAAAGATCATCACACCGGCGGCGGCTTGCAGCAGATGCGCGCAGGTACGGCTGCCCACCACCAGAAAGAATGCATCCTGCATCTTGCGGTGCAGCCAGATGATGCCGGTCAGCCCGCAAAAAACCTCGCGCTGGCCACGTTCCTTCAGGACAGGCACGTCACGGCAGCCAATGCTGGGCAGATCAAGGCTCATGCGCGAACCGCCATATCCAGCCGCGCCAGACGCAGTTTCCGGATGAATTGACCCGCGTTGATCGCATAGGCAACATAGGCTGCCAGCGCCACATACATCAGGTCGACGGGTGCAAAGACGCCTGTCCACAATCCCCAGATATAAAGCGTA
Organism: Rhodobacterales bacterium; assembly: GCA_031396505.1. Lineage (GTDB taxonomy): Bacteria > Pseudomonadota > Alphaproteobacteria > Rhodobacterales > Rhodobacteraceae > JAAFHS01. The sequence goes on along the minus strand of JANNKX010000245.1, from coordinate 9,745 downwards.
TGCAGTGCGATAACGGCGAAACTAAAAACATCTTCCCAGAAAAAGGCGGGCGCGAACAGGTATTGCCCGAACACCACTTTTTCCCAGATCGCGCCGGTGACCATGATTGTATAAAGCACGGCCGTCTTGATCAGGATCGACACGGTCGCAGCCGCATATCCGTCGCCCGTTGCAAGATAGCGCAGCACAAGGACGACCGACACCGCAAAAACCAGAAATTGCACGGGCGCCAAGATGCCCTGCACCAGTGTCCAGACCGTTGCATCCCGGCGCGCGCGTTCGTCCACTGTGTAAAGCGGACGTCGCTCTGGCTGTGTGCGACTCAGGCTTGTCATGCGCATGGGTGCTTTCTTGCGGGTCCTCGATAGCCCCAAGTTAAAGGTACGCGCAAAAGTGTCAATCAAAACTTACAGCATGCAAGCAGGGCTGCGGCGCGGCCAGGATCGTCGTCGATTTTTGCTATTATGTTTATTTAACAGTACCATATGTCATTTTTGCATCTGAAATCGCTGCAATTTTCGGCGAGAAATCTGCGAGATGTAAGGCGGATTGGACAATTTATCGCGTTGCGGACGTTTTGCTGTATCAAAAGCCATGGCTGCAACGTATAGTGTGTAGGTTATTTCTATTCAGGGTTACGGTGGTCGCAATGCAGGATGGTCAAGACAGTGGGTCCAGCCGATTTGACAGCCACGTATCAGGCGGTGTAGCGCAGTTCGCTTTCGAGGTGGTGGCGCGGTTGGTGGCGGGTGACGTGACAGCAACAGGAACTCTGCGTGAAGACCTGATCGAAAGGTTCTCTTGGGCGATCATCGATCCTGAATTTGGTCGATTTGATGCGATGAAGCCTGATCTGCGCCGTGCGCGAATCTCACCCACCTTGTTTGCCGACCGTTATATCCCGGAAATCGCGCGTCGCCTTGGTCGCGGTTGGGAAGATGACACGATGTCCTTTGCGCAGGTGACAATGGGTGCATCCCGATTACAGGCTATTTTGCGCGAAATCGGTGCCGACTGGGTCGCGGATCAAGGCGCGGTGGCGACGTCATCGGCCGAACGGTCCACGGTATTGATGATTGTGCCGCAGGGCGAACAGCATACGCTTGGTGTCTTTGTCCTGATCGGGCAGTTGCGTCGCCGCGGTGTGTCCGTCTGTCTGCGGATCGGGCCAACTGATGACGACATCCGTGAACTGATGGGGGACCGCAGTTTCGACGGCGCGATGATTTCGGTTGCGACGCCTGACAATCTGGCGCGCTGCGAAAGGCTTTTGAAAACGATCAAGGACGTAACGACGGGACGCTTGCAGGTGGCGATCGGGGGCGCTGCTTTGCGAGAGTTGGGAGAGAAGGCGCGGATGATTGGTGCGGATGTCGTGACCAATGACTTGACCACGGCCATGCTTGGCCTGGGAATGACGCAGGCCGCAATGCATATCGACGCCTAGGCGAACGAACGGATCACAATGCCCACCCGGCCCTCGGAAGGCCCACTGTAAAGCTCCCGGTTAGTCAAGTGACAACAGATGGACGACAACTGCTGAATGCCGGGAAAGTCCCGCTTATTGCGCCTGAGGTGCTCAGCGAGATTATTTCTACGGCGTCAGATATTGCCTTGTTCGTGGCCCCCGATTTGCGGGTCGTCTCGGTTCTGGTGAACCCCACGCACCGCAGTTATGGCCAGCTGACAGAATGGGAGGGCAGCCGGATATCAACCCTGCTGACACCTGAAAGCCTTGTGAAATTCGAGGCGCGTGCCAAGGAACTGGTTGAACGGCGCCGCGTCCATGTGCAGGTTGAACTGAACCACATCGACAAGTCGCGTTGGGAATTCCCAGTGCGCTATGCGCTGCACCTGATGGAATCGGATGGATCAATCCTGATGTTGGGGCGCGATTTGCGGCCGATCGCCGAGGTCCAGCAGCAACTTGTCACAGCCCAGCTTGCACTTGAACGTGATTACGAATCGCAGCGCGAAATGGATACGCGGTACCGTGTGTTGATGGAAGTGTCGCGCGACCCCTTGTTGATGGTTTCGATGAGCACGGGCCGGATTTCCGACCTGAACCCGGCTGCAGCCTTGATGATGGGCGGTAGCAAGGCCGAACTGATTGGCAGTGCGATTGCACAGGAATTCGAAGGGCGCAGGCGCGGCGAATTGCTCGACAGCATGACCACACTTGCGGGCAGCGAAAACACTGGACCAATCGAGGTGACCGCGCGTCGGTCGCAGCGACGCCTGTTGTTGTCGCCAACCGTCTTTCGGGCGGCGGGTGAACGCATTCTGCTGTGCCAGCTTGATGCGGCAGAAAAAGCGCGCGGCACTAGTGACGATCTGGCCGAAAATCTGTCGCGGCTGTACCACGAAGGCGTCGACGGCATCGTGTTTACCGATGCGGATGGTGTGGTAAGGGCCGCCAATGAGGCATTCCTGAACCTGACCGATGCCGCGAGCATGAGTGCGGTGCGCGGCCGGTCGCTGTCGGATTTTCTGGTGCGTGGCGCGGTTGATCTGCGCATGTTACTGGATACCGTGAAACGCACGGGCACGATGCGGATGTATTCTACACGCCTGACGACCGATTTTTCGGGGCAGGTTGCGGTTGAAATTTCGGCGAGCTGGCTGAATGATCGCCCCAATCCCGTGTTGGTTCTGGTGGTGCGCGACGCAAGCCGGGTTGATGCGTTGCGCCGTCCGTCCATGGGCGGTGGCGAGGATGGATCGCGCAATGTGATGGAACTGGTGGGATCATCGACGCTGCGCGATATCGTGGCCGAAACCACGGATGTGATCGAAAAGATGTGCATCGAAACGGCGCTTGAACTGACCCGCAACAACCGGGTGGCGGCGGCAGAAATGCTTAGCCTGTCGCGGCAATCGCTGTATGTGAAATTGCGCAAATTCGGTCTGATCAACAAGGACGACGAATAGGTCGTAACAGGCCTGTTGCATGATGACGCCGTCCGTTACCGGACGGTGTTGTCGGTTCAGGTAACGCTGTTGCCAGAGGCGGGCAAATTTCCTGCGCCGCGACCAACTGTCACTTGCGGGAATCGTAACTGTCATGTTTAATTGACACATGACTGTAAACCTTTCCATACACTCGCGCCGTCTGCCCGAACTACGGGCCATGCTGACGCTGATCAAGCCGATCACATGGTTTCCGCCAATCTGGGCCTATCTTTGCGGCGCGGTATCCTCTGGCGTGGCTTTGTCCGGGCAATGGCCCATCGTCATCTTGGGAATGGTGCTGGCCGGACCGATTGTCTGCGGCATGAGCCAGGCAGCAAATGACTGGTTCGACCGGCACGTCGATGCGGTGAACGAGCCGCACCGCCCGTTCCCGTCGGGGCGCATTCCGGGGCGGTGGGGGTTGTGGATTGCGCTTGCGATGACGGTGCTGTCGCTGGCGTTTGGCTGGTTGCTGGGGCCGTGGGGGTTTGGCGCGACGGTTGTTGGCGTGATTGCGGCATGGGCCTATTCGGCGGAACCTGTGCGGCTGAAACGGTCCGGCTGGTGGGGGCCGGGTCTGGTGGGGTTGTCCTATGAAGGGCTGCCCTGGTTTACTGGCGCTGCCGTTTTGCTGGGTACGGCCCCGCGATTTGAATTGATCATCATCGCCCTGCTGTATGCCCTTGGTGCGCATGGAATCATGACATTGAATGACTTCAAGGCGCTGGAAGGCGACCGCCAGCATGGCGTCAGGTCCCTGCCCGTCGTGCTGGGGCCAGAGGTTGCAGCCAAGATTGCCTGCATGGTGATGGCTTTGGCGCAGACGCTGGTGATTGCGCTGCTGGTGATTTTTGGCACGCCGTATCATGCGCTGGCGGTGGCGGCATTGCTGATCGCCCAGATCGCCGCGATGCGGACCCTGCTGAAAGACCCCAAGGGACGCGCGCCATGGTACAATGGGACGGGCGTGTTGTTCTATGTGTCGGGCATGATGATTGCCGCTTTTGCGTTGCGGGGATTGTGATGCTGACATGGCCATCCATCCTGCGTCTGGGACTGGTGCAGGTGGCGCTTGGGTCGATCGTATCACTGACCACGTCGACGATGAACCGCGTGATGACGGTAGAGCTTGCCTTGCCCGCTGTGCTGCCCGGGTTGTTGGTGGCGCTGTATTACGGGATGCAGTTCTTGCGTCCACGTTTTGGCCACAGTGCCGATCAGGGCGGGCGGCGCGCACCGTGGATTATTGGTGGTGTCCTGACGTTGGCCGTCGGGGCGATTGGTGCGGCGTTGTCAGTCGGGCTGATGGCGACCGCCCCCACGCTGGGAATTGTCGCCGCAGTACCGTCGTTCGTGTTGATCGGGCTGGGCATCGGGGCCGGGGGCACCAACCTGCTGGCGCTGCTGGCGATCGGCGTGGACGTCCGGCGGCAGGCGGCTGCAGGCAGTGCGGTCTGGATCATGATGATCGCGGGTCTTGTTGTCACGGCGATTACGGCGGGCAAGCTGCTGGATCCGTTCAGCCCGGCGCGGCTGGTTGCGGTGACAGCGGGGGTCAGTGCGATTGCCATTCTGCTGACATTGATTGGCGTTTGGCGGCAGGAAACCGGGGCGATGCGCCGCGTCACGCCAGCCGAGATTCCGTTCCGCGTTGTGCTGGCCGAGATGTGGGCAGATCCCCGTGCGCGGGCCTTTACGATTTTCGTCTTTGCCTCGATGACGGCCTATAACCTGCAAGACCTGATCCTCGAGCCGTTCGCGGGCCATGTTTTTGGCATGACCGTCGGTGAAAGCACGGGCCTGAGCGGACAACATCACGCGGGTGCACTGATCGGTATGTTGCTGGTACTTGTGTCGGGGATGATGCCCGCGCGGTTCGGGCTGGTGCCTTTGCGCGTGTGGATCGTGGGCGGTTGTGTGCTGTCGGGCATGGCGTTGGTGGCGCTGGCTTTTGGTGCGCAGGCGGCGGGTATCTGGCCTTTGGCGGCCAACGTATTTGCCTTGGGTCTTGCCAACGGTGTGTTCGCGGTCGCGGCGATCGGGGCGATGATGGGGCTGGCGCGGGATGGCGCGCCCGCGCGCGAAGGCGCACGGATGGGCGTGTTCGGCACGGCGCAGGCCATCGGATTTGGTCTTGGCTCGTTCGGGGGCACGGTTGCAGCCGATATCGCGCGCGCGGTCTTTGCATCTGACGCACTGGGATACGGGGCCGTGTTCGCGGCCGAAGGATTGGTCTTTCTGATTGCTGCCGGATTGGCCCTGCGGGTCACAGGGGCGGCGCCGCGCATGATGCGCACTGATGCCACATTGATGCCGGGGGAATGAAATGACGTATGATGTTGTGGTGATTGGCGGCGGGCCGTGTGGCGCGACAGCGGCCGAGGATCTGGCGCGCGCAGGCCGACGCGTGGCGATGCTGGATCGCGATGGGCGGATCAAGCCCTGCGGCGGGGCCATTCCGCCGCGTGCGGTTCTGGATTTCGACATTCCCGACAGCCAGATCGTGGCGCGGATCAACACCGCGCGGATGGTATCGCCCACCGGGCGCACAGTCGATATCCCGATTGAAAACGGCTATGTCGGCATGGTGGACCGCGAACATTTCGACGAGTTCCTGCGCGTGCGCGCGGCGGGGGCTGGGGCCGACCGTCTGACGGGCACTTACCTGCGGATCGAACGCGATACGGACGGCACGCATGTCATCTACCGCGACAAGGCGACTGGCGAAGAACGGCGGCTGACGACAAAGCTGGTGATCGGGGCGGATGGCGCGCGGTCTGGCGTGGCGCGGACCGAAGTGCCGGGCGGCAGCACGATTCCCTATGTGATCGCCTATCACGAGATCATCAAGGCGCCCGAACGGGTTGAGGCTGCGAATGCCGACTATGATCCCACGCGCTGTGATGTGATTTATGACGGGCGGATCAGCCCTGATTTCTATGGCTGGGTGTTCCCGCATGGTGCGCATGCCTCCATTGGAATGGGCACCGGGATTGACGGGGTGGACCTGAAACAGGCGACGGCGGCGTTGCGCGCATCGGCGGGCCTGACGGATTGCGAAACGATCCGGCGGGAAGGCGCGCCAATCCCGCTGCGCCCGCTGGACCGCTGGGACAATGGCCGGGATGTGGTGCTGGCGGGGGATGCGGCAGGCGTCGTGGCCCCGTCATCGGGCGAGGGGATTTTCTATGCAATGGTGGGCGGGCGGGTGGCTGCGACGGCGGCGCAGGCCTGCCTTGCATCGGGGCGCGCAAAGGATCTGAAACTGGCGCGAAAACTGTTCATGAAAGACCACAAGGCGGTGTTCAAGGTGCTGCGCATGATGCAGGACGCCTATTACAAATCGGATGAGCGGCGTGAGCGGTTTGTGTCCCTGTGTCATGATGTCGACGTGCAAAAGCTGACGTTCGAGGCCTATATGAACAAAAAGCTGGTTGCAGCGCGGCCATTGGCGCATTTGAAAATCGGGATCAAGAACGTGGCGCATCTGCTGGGATGGGTCAAACCGGGATATGTGTGATGCGTGACAATCAGATCAAGGACGACATGATCCCGACGTGGGTTGACGGGCAGCTGGTGCCGATGGGCAAGATGGAGGTGCATCGCCAAGGCCTGCGCCACATGGCGGTGTCGGTGTTCGTGACGGACGGGCCGCGCGTGTTGATCCAGCGCCGCGCGCTGTCGAAATACCACACGCCGGGGCTGTGGGCGAACACCTGCTGCACGCATCCGCAATGGGATGAGGATACGGCGGCCTGTGCCGTGCGGCGTCTGCGTGAGGAGTTGGGGATCACCGGGCTGTTTCCGGCTTTCGCCGACCGGGTGGAATACCGCGCGGATGTGGGCGGTGGGCTGACCGAACATGAGGTCGTCGATATCTTCGTGGCGGAGGTGACGCCGCAGATGACAATCGCGCCAAACCCCGACGAGGTGGCCGAGGTGGCTTGGGTTGATCTGTATGACCTGTCAGCGGATACGGCGCGCAATCCGGGGAAGTACACACCATGGCTGCGGATCTATATGGCCGAGCATATGGCGCGGATTTTCGGGATGGCGGTGCGGTGACTGGGGGGGGGCCGGATGGCCCCGCTGTCCCACAGTGGGACGCGGGTCCGGGCCGAGGAAAATCAAAGGGTTGGCGGCGGGCGTTAGGGATTTTTTAGGGAATGACCGGAGATGTGGATGTTGTCTGGAATGGTCGGTGTGTCCAGCACAGGTGCGCAAAGGCATTAGCGTCCTTGAATGGATAAGACGCATGCGGATTTTTATGGGTTGGCGTAGTTTAAGAAAGAAGGAAGACGTGGGTTTCACCCACCCTACGGCTTGCTTGTCGCGACATCCTTGACGCATGTCCCGCTACCGTCGCGCCCTACACCCCGGTGCCAGCTATTTCTTCACCCTTTGCCTTGCGCGGCGGGGCCTGACGCTGCTGACTGATGATGTTGCGGGGCTGCGGCAGGCCTATGCCGATACGCTGCGCGCCCTGCCGGTGCGCACCGAGGCCATTGTCATTCTGCCGGACCATCTGCATGCCGTCTGGACGCTGCCTGTGGGTGATGCCGACTTCCCAACCCGGTGGCGATTGATCAAGACCGCGTTTTCAAAGCGGCATCCGGCCAGCGCAGTTTTATCGCAAAGCAAGCGGGCACGCGGCGAGAAGGGTATCTGGCAGCGGCGCTATTGGGAGCACCTGATCCGCGATGAGGCCGATCTTGCGGCGCACATCGCGTATTGTTGGGGCAACCCGGTGAAACACGGGTTTGTCGCGCGGGCGGTGGATTGGCCGCATTCGTCGTTGCATCGTGATATCAGGATGGGGCGGGTTGCATCGGAATGGAAGGGGGCAGTGCCGGACGGGGAATTCGGGGAATGATGGGGTAGGGTGGAAACCCACGCGGATTTCATGATTTGGGTATTTTGAGAAAGAAGGAAGACGTGGGTTTCACCCACCCTACGCTTGCTTGAACGTCCCGGCGCAGACCATTCAGAAACTGATCACCGTCAGGGTTGTCGACCTCATAACTCAGGTTATCGAAAGCAATTTGCTGCCGACCATTGTGCACTGTTACCCGCAGCGCAAGACTACCCTCTTTCGATTCAGGTGCCAAGACACCGTTGGTGGCCATTTCAGCCGGCATTGTTCCAAACGGATCAATCTGCACACGAAGATCGAGCATATCTTCGTTGAATAACGCTGCGCCTTGCAGATGCGCCTCCTGCATCCCGTCCGGGTTGATCCCGCGAAAGATGGGCAAGCTGATGGGGAAGAAGTCCTCAATGCTGCCAAGATGTGCAAACTGACCCATGGGTAAAATCCTTAAACAGCCGGAAACGGCCAATAGGTGAAACCAGTGACTTTCGCCGCGTCGAACGCCTCTTTCACCGCGTCGGTGATGATCAGCGTGTCAAATATATGCTTGTCGTGCCATAGTTTCGTCTCGCCGATTTGCGCAAGGCTAAAGACCAACGTTTCGGGATTCTGATTTGTTTTCCACGAATGCCCTCTTTCAAGCACGCGGGTCGTCTGCGCTCGATCCACCGAATCCAGCCGGTTGCAGATGTTCATAAGATACATCCGCGGCCCGGGAACATCGCCGCGCGTCAGCGTCTCCAGCGGAAAGAACTGGTGAATGCCGGGTTCCAACGCCTCGACAATGTCGCGGACCTTGTCGTTCACGAGAGTGACGGAGTGTGACAGCAAAACATCGGGCATGCGCGCCAGACTGCCGCCCCAGCGGAACTTCGTGGGCATATTGTCGGGCTTCAAGGCCCGGCCAAGACGCTTTTCGCCGGTCTTGAACGAGAACCCGACGCTCAGCACGTCTTTCGTGCGGTCAACATATTCCGTCTTCAGGATATCGCCATCCAGAAACTGCCCTCCAGGTCGGACACTTTGACCATCATTGTAACCCAATTGCCAAATGCGTGGCATTTCGTCCGCTCCCTTTACATCAACTGGCCGCATGATCACCGCACTGGCCAATCCGCCGATCAACAGCGCCCGACGTTTCACTTCTCTGCCGCCCCACCCATCATCTTCTCCCGCATCTCCGCGTCCACCAGCCTCACCACTTGCGGAAGGATGCGCAAATCACCCTCCTTCACCACCTGCCGGAAATTCGCAATCACCTGACCCGTGGCCTTGCGGTCCGGCGCGATCACGTCCAGCAGCCAGTTGATATCGCCCGACTGCCAATCCTCGGGCTTCAACCGGATCGGGAAGGTGCCCGTCTTGATCTGCTCGCGGATTTTGAGGTCGACCTCCTCCGACACGCTCGCCCAGATCGCAAAGCCCGCGATATCGACCAAAGCGGTGCGATCGGTACCCTTCGGGTGCGCAATCGCGATCCGGTCGCGAATCAGCGGCTCCAGCACCAAGGGCTGCAAATCAGCCAAAGTCTGGTGCCGATAGCGTGGCAGGCCCATCATGGCCATCACGATCTTGCCAAAGCGCGGCGGCACCTGACTGCGAGGTTCCGCGATCTTGCCCAGCATCTCCTGCGAAATCTGTGGAAGTGCGGGTACTGCCCTATTTTGGCACGGTAATGTTGAATGCACGTGTCGCCCCGTTCTTGTTGCCGGGTTAGTCCGGGATTGTGGCGGTTCTAGGGAACGGGGGCACGCCGCGATCCAGATATGTTGCGACCCCGGGCGATTGGGGGAAGACGTGGGTTTGACCCACACTACGGGTCGACGCCGGGTGTTTTTTCCATCTGCTTTTGCAGCCATGGCAGCAGCGCATCCGTAACCGCCGCGGGATCCTCTTCATGTGCGAGATGCCCCAGACCGGGTA
>JANNKX010000398.1:0-13155 GCA_031396505.1 Rhodobacterales bacterium | reverse complement strand
CGGTTTTCGCATTCGATGGCCCCACACCGATATTGACCAGCGTAATGCCCTGCCCGCCCCGCCGTTTCAGATGGTATGTCGGCATCTGCGGCATCTTGGCCGGATGCAGCAGGGGTTCATCACCCGTCGTGATCTCGGCGTTTCCGGTCGCCACAAAACTGGTGTATCCGCTGGCAGGGTCGGCAAGGGCGCGCCGTGCATAGGCCTCGAATTCATCTACATAGAACTGATAGTTGGTAAACAGCACGTGGTTCTGAAAATGGTGCGGATCGGTCGCCGTGTAATGCGACAACCGCGCCAGCGAATAGTCCACCCGTTGTGCCGTGAACGGCGCAAGCGGGCGTGATCCGTCCGTGTTGAACTGCCGCTCGCCATTCACGATGTCGTCGTTTGTGGTGGCAAGATCGGGCACGTCAAACACATCACGCAGGTTGAAATCCATCACGCCTTCCTGCGGCACCGATACCGCAGGATTGCCCGCCACCGCAAAATGCACCGGGATCGGCGTATCCGACGGGCCGATCGACACCGCCACCTTGTGATGCTGCATCAACAGCCCGATCTGCTGGGTCAGATAACTGCGAAACAAATCCGGGCGCGTAATCGTCGTGGCGTAAGTGCCGGGTGTGGCCACATGCCCGAAGGACAGGCGCGAATCCGTCTTGTCAAAACTGGTCACTGTCAGGCGGATTTCGGGGTAAAACGCGCGGATCCGCTGCACCGGTTTGCCGCCTGTTACGGCTGCACTGAAATGATGCGACAAAAACTTGGTGGCCTGCGCATACAGCGCCTCAAGGCGTGATACGGCGGCATCCGGGTCGGTAAAGGCTGTGGCCTCGGGCGTATCGGGTGTCAGGACGGGCAAAAGATCATCGGGCATGGCTGTCATTTCAAAAAAGGATTGAACATCTAAGGCATCGCAGTGCCACAGCGCAAGTAAAGCCTTGATGACGCCCTTGAAAGCCGCGCTTGCCCGCCGGATACTGACGACATGAAGACGCTTTTGTCCCTTGGTCATGGTTACAGTGCCGATGCCTTTGCGCGTCTGCTGATCCCGCAAGGCTGGCGCGTGATCGGAACCACACGCCGCCCCGCACAGGCCGATGTCATGCGCGCGGCGGGGGTGGAACCCGTTCTGTGGCCCGGCGATCTGGGCCCTGCCTTGGCCGATGCCACGCATATCCTTGCCTCTGCCGCCCCCGATGCCGACGGCGATCCGTTCCTTGCCGCCGTGCCTGCCATTGCATCCGCGCGCGCCGCTTGGGTCGGGTATCTGTCCACCACGGGGGTTTATGGCGACCATCAGGGCGCGTGGGTGACCGAAGATACTCCCCTGACCCCCAGCAGCCTGCGTGGCCGCCAACGCGTGCTGGCCGAGGCGCAATGGCGCGCCACGGGCCTGCCTGTGCATATCTTCCGCCTTGCGGGCATCTATGGCCCCGGTCGCGGCCCGTTTGAAAAGGTGCGCGATGGCACCGCGCGCCGCATCATCAAACCGGGGCAGGTGTTCAGCCGCATCCACGTCGATGACATCGCGCAGGTCCTTGCCGCCTCTGTCAACCGCCCGCGCCCCGGTGCGGTCTACAACGTTTGCGACAATGACCCCGCCCCGCCCGAAGACGTGCTGGCCCATGCCGCAGCCCTGTTGGGCCTGCCACCGCCGCCCGCCGTCGATTTCGCCACCGCCGACCTGCCCCCCATGGTCCGCAGCTTTTATGCCGACAGCAAACGCGTCGATAACCGCCTGCTGCGCGAAGAGCTGGGCGTCACCTTGCGCCACCCCGACTATCGCACCGGCCTTGCCAACCTGCTGCAAACCGAAGCGTGACCATTCGTCAGGCTTTGCCCACTTGACCCGCGCCCTGACCCGTCAGATTATGCGGTCCGCAATTTCCATTTTCAAAGAGAAGGCTTCGTTATGAAACAGTGGACACTGCGCGCGGGTTTGACCCTTGGCGCGATTTTGATGGGCTCAACCGCATTCGCCATTACGCCCGAAGAGCTTTGGACGAAATATCAGGAGACAGTCACCGCGTCGGGCCAGACCGTTGCGGCGGAAAGCGAAGCCCGCAATGGCGACGTTCTTGAAATTCGTGGGCTGACGATCACGACCAGTGCCGAGGCCGGCGGCGCGGTTCAATCGATCCCCGAGGTCAACCTGACCGACAATGGCGATGGCACCGTGGGCATCACCATGTCCGATGTCATCACTGTGAAAAGCGCCGTCCCCGCCGCCGATGGCGCATCCGTCATCGACATGACAATCACGCAATCCGGCATGACCATGACGGCCAGCGGCACAGTCGATGCGATCGGCCTTGATTTCGGTTCGGCCAGCACGAACATGAAGGGCACCATGGGTGACGGCGTTTCTGCGCCCGCCAACATCGATGCCACCCTGACCAATCTGGTCGGCGGCTATGCCCTTTCGGACACCGATTTTCAGTCCAACTTCAAATCCGGCCCCGGCACGATTTCCTTTGTCTCGGCCGACACGCCGTTTCCCGTGGTCGTCGGCTTTACCGAACTTGCCTCCGACGTGAAATTCCCCACGGCAAAGGGCGACGCGCCGGTGCCCTTTACGTTCCTGATGAAAATGACCGACTTCACCGTCCCCGAAGAGGCGTGGGCCCTGGCCGACCCGACGGGCCAGTTGCCGCACGATCCGGCAACCCTTGTGATCGATGCCACCGGCATGATGCGCCTGCTGGCCGATTTCAACGCCACGCCCGCCGCTGGTGAAGTGCCGCCCCCACCCGAAGTCAGCGCCGTCACGATCAACGAAATCCGCCTGAAAATGGTTGGTGCCGAACTGACGGGCAATGGCGATCTGACGCTGGACAATACCGATCTGGTCACGTTCAGTGGCATGCCCGCCCCCACCGGCGTGTTGAACTTTTCCCTCACCGGCGGCAATGCCCTGCTGGATAAACTTACCGCCATGGGTCTGGTGCCCGAGGATCAACTGATGGGCGTGCGCATGATGATGGGCATGTTTGCCACCGCCGCCGCCGACGGCAGCGACAGCATGACCTCGACCGTCGAATTCAAGGACAAGGGCCTGTTCGTCAACGGCCAGCAGCTGCAATAATCTGCCCACCCGTCAAAAAGGCCCCCGGACACCATGCCGGGGGCCTTTCTCTTGCGCGCGCGGCGCTGGCAGACTACCTGCCATCTGACGCAACCAAAGGTTTCCCATGCCCGCACTCGATGCCCTGACAGATGCCCTGCTGACCGCCGCCCGCCGTGCAGGGGCGGAAAGCGCCGATGCCATGGCCGTCACCGGCACATCCCTGTCCATTTCCGTGCGCGCGGGCGCGCTGGAGCAGGCCGAAAGGTCCGAAGGCATTGAAATCGGTTTGCGTGTCCTGATCGGCGGGCGGCAGGCCTGCGTGTCCGCATCCGACGTGTCAGACCGCACCATCACCGCCCTTGCCGAACGCGCCGTCGCCATGGCGCGCGAGGCCCCCATCGACCCCCATGCCGGGCTTGCCGATCCCGCCCAACTGTCGCGCGACTGGGACGCAGACGCGTTGCAACTGGCCGATCCCGCCGATGAACCCGGTGCGGCCCAGCTTGAATCCGATGCCCGCATGGCCGAGGCCGCCGCCATGGCCCACACGGGCATCACCCAGGTTGAATCCGGTGCCAGCTATTCCAACCGCCGCCTGCACATCGCCGCCACCAATGGCTTTCAGGGCGGCTATGGGCGCACCTCATCGTCCGTTTCTGCGGTCGCTTTTACCGGGTCGGGCACCGGCATGGAACGCGATTACGCAGGCGAAGGCCGCATTTTCCGCGCCGATATGCCGGGGTCCGACAGCATCGGCACACTTGCCTCCACCCGCGCCCTGCAACGCGCAGGGGCCGTACAACCCGTGACCGGCACCTATCCCGTGGTCTTTGATGAACGCGTCGCAAGTTCCCTGATTGGCCACCTGATTTCCGCCATCAACGGCACCAGCATCGCGCGCGGGTCAAGCTGGCTTGCTGATGCGCTGGGCAAACCCGTCCTGCCCGCCGGATTGTCCATCATTGAGGACCCGCACCGTATCCGCATCGGATCATCCCGCCCGTTTGATGCCGAAGGCCTGCCCACCACCCGCCGCGCCATTGTTGACGGTGGCGTGCTGACCACTTGGGTGCTGGATCTTGCCACCGCACGCAAACTCGGGCTTGCCTCCACCGGCAATGCCACGCGCGGCACGTCCGCCCCGCCATCGCCCGGCACATCAAACATCGACCTGACCCAAGGCAGCGTCACCCGCGACGATTTGCTTGCACAAATGGGCACCGGACTGCTTGTCACCTCCATGATCGGCTCCACGATCAACCCCACCACCGGCGATTATTCGCGGGGTGCCTCCGGGTTCTGGGTGGTCAATGGCCAGATCAGCCACCCTGTCAACGAATGCACCATCGCGGGCAACCTGCGTGACATGCTGGTGCGGATCATCCCCGCCAATGATGCGCGCGCGCATCTGTCGTTCCGCGTGCCCAGCCTGCTGATTGATGGAATGACCCTTGCCGGCGCATGACCTTGACCTTTTGACGCATGCCGCACTGGATGCAGGCAAGATCGCCCTGCATTATTGGAAGCGCGACCCCAAGGTGTCGGATAAATCCGACGGCAGCCCGGTCACCGAGGCCGATATCGCCGTGAATGACATGTTGGAAACCCGCCTGCGTGCTGCGCGCCCGGATTACGGCTGGCTGTCCGAAGAAACGCCGGACAATGCGGGCCGGCTGTCATGTGAACATGTGTTCATCGTCGATCCGATTGATGGGACAAGGGCGTTTGTCGCAGGCGAAGAAACCTTTGCCCATTCGCTTGCCATTGCGCGCGGTGGCGTTGTGGTGGCGGGCGTTGTGTATCTGCCAGCACTGGACCGTCTTTATACCGCATCGCTGACCGCGCCCGCGCTGCGCGATGGCCAGCCGATTGCCCCAACCGGGCGGACGACGATTGAGGATGCCACCGTCCTGACCAGCCGCCCCAACCTTGACCCCGCGTTGTGGCCCGGCGGTGTGCCCCCGGTCAAACGCACCTTTCGCGCGTCATTGGCGTACCGGATGTGCCTTGTTGCCGAAGGGCGGCATGACGCGATGCTGACGCTGAAAGACGCCTGGGAATGGGATATTGCGGCAGGTGCGTTGATCTGCACCCGCGCCGGGGCCATGGTGACCGACCGTGCGGGTGGCGCATTGGCGTTCAACCGCAGCCATCCGCAGACAGCGGGCGTCGTGGCCGCAACCCCCGCCGTCCATCAGGATATAATGGCGCGGTTGCAACCGCTGTAGGTGGGCAAATCTGCCGATCTCCCCGATCACGCGATGTTACAAAAGTCTTAACGCGCCCTGTGGATAACTTCTTATTTTCATTGATTTCATTGAACAAAGTCAAAAATTGACAGCCGTCAATTTCACCCCATCTACAGCCGTATCGCCAGCAATACAGATGTCATCACCAGCAACGGCTTGATCAACCGCGCGCCAATCCGCATCGCCAACCGCGCGCCCAACCTTGCCCCGCAGACCTGCGCACCACCCATCGCAATCCCGATGATCCACCACGGCGCGCCGGTGATCGCAAAGGCCAACAGCCCGCCAATGTTGGATGCGAAGTTCAGCAATTTGGTATGCGCCGTCGCGCGCAGCACGCCGTATCCCGCCAGCATCACGAATGAGGTCATGTAGAACGCGCCCGCCCCCGGCCCGATCAACCCGTCATAAAACCCGATCACTGGCACAACGGTCGCGGTGAAAACCGCCGGACGCAAGCGCGCGGTCCGGTCCACATCCGTCAGCCCCGGTTTCAGCGCAAAGAAGACCGCGATTCCGATCAACACCACGGGCAGCGCCAGCCGTAACCCTTCTGTCGGAATGACAGATGCCAGTACCGCCCCCGCCACCCCGGCACCAAAGGCAATCGCCGCTGCGGGCAGTTGCCGCGCCAAATCCACATGCCCCGCCCGCGCATAGGTAACCGCCGCCGTCGCCGCCCCGAACGACCCCTGCACCTTGTTCGTCGCCAGCGCCTCCAGCGGTGACGCCCCGGCCAACAGCAGCACCGGTAGCGTGATCAACCCACCGCCCCCCGCAATGCTGTCGACAAAGCCGGCCACAAAGGCGGCACAGATCAGGATCAAGGCAAGGTCGGCAGTGACCTCAAACAAGGTCAAACCGTTTCGAGATGCGCCCCACCACGGTGCCGTCACCAAGGCGGTAGTCAGGGTCGGCCGCATAATCCACGAAACCGCATCTGGCGTAAAAAGCGAGGCCAAGTGCGTTATCGGCGCGGATCGTCGCATTGATTGTCCGGTCGCCGCGCGCCATGGCGAGTGCCTTTGTCGCGGCAAACAGCGCAGCCCCTGCCCCCGTGCCGCGCGCATTTTCAGAAACGAATGTGCCGATATCCACCCACCCCGCAGGCAGGCCCGGCCAATACCCCAGAACCTGAAACCCCAACAGCCCACGCTCTGCCGCGTCGGCCACCAGACACGCAATTGCATCGGCACCCGTCAGATAGGCCGTCGCAAACTTGTCTTCGGTATACGGCACCTCATGCGCCGTCGTGCCGCCCTTGGCGATGATCCGGTTCAACAGCGCCACCATGCCGGGCACATCGTCTGTCGTTGCAGGCCGTATCATTCCACAAACTCCGTCTGCGCATATCCCTGGATGAACAGCAGCGCCGTCAGATCGCCGTGGTTGATGCGGATGTCGCACTGCGCCTGCACGGCTGGTTTGGCATGCAGTGCCACGCCCGCGCCCGCCCGCCCCAGCATTCCAAGATCGTTCGCGCCGTCACCCACCGCCATCACCGCATCCGCCCCAATTCCCAGCCGCGCGCAGATATCCTCCAGCGCTGCCACCTTGGCCGCGCGCCCAAGGATCGGTTCCGCGACGGTTCCGGTCAACAGCCCGCCGGCAATCTCGAGCGTATTGGCCCGGTTCTCATCAAACCCCAGCAGCGCCGCCACCCGCGCCGTAAACGCCGTAAACCCACCCGACACCAGCGCCGCATGGGCCCCGTTCGCCTTCATCGTCGCGACCAGAACAGCCCCCCCCGGCATCAGCGTGATCCGGTCGCGGATCACCCGGTCGATCACTGTCTCTGGCAGGCCACGCAACAAGCCCACACGTTCCCGCAAGGCCGCCTCGAAGTCCAACTCACCATTCATCGCCCGCGCGGTGATGCCTGCGACATGTGCGCCCACCCCGGCCTCGTCGGCCAACTCGTCAATACATTCCTGCTGGATCATCGTGCTGTCCATATCGGCCAGCAGCACCTGTTTGCGGCGGTCATCTGTTCGCTGCACCACCAGATCAACGCCCATCGCCTGCAGGCCGGCCCACACGTCCCAACGGTTTTCCGGCATCACGGCCAGATCAAATTCGGCAGCCACCCCCGGCTGCAACCAGCGCGCACCGCCCCCGCCCCATGCATTGCGCAGGGATTCGACCATGACCCGGTCAAGGACCGGGCGATCAGGGTTGGTCAGCAGGGTCGCGATCAACATGAACAAGGTTTCCGATCGTAAACGCCAGCGTCGCATTTGCCGGGCCAAGCGCCGCTTTACGCCGCTTTTATCCCTTGTGCCAGACCGCGCTGCCCCTTAAACGCGGTGGTGGGACACCCTTCCCCAACGAAGGGCACATATCTGCGAGGATACCATGACTGATCTGACCACCCCGGCCACGCGCCCGGCGAATCCGCGTTTTTCGTCCGGCCCCTGTGCCAAAATCCCCGGCTTTTCCCTTGATATGCTTGCTGACGCCCCGCTTGGCCGGTCGCATCGCGCGGCTGTCGGCAAGGCCAAGCTGAAACAGGCGATTGATCTGACCCGCGAGATTCTGGGCGTACCTGCGGATTACCGCATCGGCATCGTACCCGCCTCTGATACGGGTGCCTTCGAGATGGCAATGTGGACGATGCTGGGCGCGCGGCCCGTGGAAATGCTGGCGTGGGAATCCTTTGGCGAAGGCTGGGTCACCGATGCAGTGAAACAGTTGAAACTCGATGCAAAGGTGAAAATTGCGCCCTACGGGCAGATCGTCGATTTCTCCACCGTCGATTTCGACGCCGATGTGGCATTTACCTGGAACGGGACGACCAGCGGCTGCCGCCTGCCAGATGGCGATGCAATCCCTGCAAGCCGTGCGGGGCTCACGCTGTGTGACGCAACCAGTGCCGCCTTTGCGATGGACCTGCCGTGGGACAAGCTGGATGTCACCACGTTCAGCTGGCAAAAGGTGCTGGGCGGGGAAGGCGCGCATGGCATGCTGATCCTGTCGCCCCGTGCGGTGGCGCGGTTGGAAAGCTATACGCCGCCATGGCCGCTGCCCAAGATTTTCCGTCTGACAGCCAAGGGAAAAATCATCGAGGGGATTTTTCAGGGCGAGACGATCAACACGCCGTCGATGCTGGCCGTGGAAGATTACCTTGTTGCGCTGAAATGGGCGCAATCAGTGGGTGGATTGCAGGGGCTGGTGGCGCGCGCAAAAGCGAACGCGCAAGTGGTGTGGGATTTCTGCGCGGCAAATCCATGGTTGCGCAATCTGGCGGAAACGCCTGCTATTGCGTCAACCACCAGCGTTTGCCTGAAATTCGATGATGCCCGTATCACGGATGGCGAAGCCTTTGCCAAGGCCATCGCCAAGCGGCTTGAAACGGCGGGTGTGGCCTATGACGTGGGCGCTTACCGCGACGCACCACCCGGCTTGCGCATCTGGTGCGGCAGCACGGTGGAAACCGCCGATGTGGCCGCGTTGATGCCGTGGATCGCACAGGCCTTCCACGCCGAATTGCATTGATCGGAAGGATGGGCAGATTGCCCATCCTACAGTCCCGACCGCGTTTCGTAGGATTGGCGATCTGCCCATCCCCCCCCAAAATCAAAGGACACTTACCATGGCCCCCCGCGTTCTTGTATCCGACGAACTTTCCGAAACCGCCGTCCAGATCTTCCGCGACCGCGGGGTCGAGGTGGATTACATGCCCCAGCTTGGCAAAGACAAGGATGCCCTTGCCGCCGTGATCGACCAGTATGATGGCCTTGCCATCCGGTCGGCCACCAAGGCCACCGAAAAGCTGCTGGAAAAGGCCACGCGCCTGAAGGTGATCGGGCGCGCAGGGATTGGCGTCGATAACGTCGATATTCCCGCCGCATCGAAAAAGGGTGTCATCGTGATGAACACGCCCTTCGGCAATTCCATCACCACGGCGGAACATGCCATCGCAATGATGTTTGCCGTCGCGCGCCAACTGCCCGAAGCGTCGGTGTCAACCCATGCGGGTAAATGGGAAAAGTCGCGCTTCATGGGGGTGGAGCTGTTCAACAAGACCCTTGGTGTGATCGGCGCTGGCAACATCGGTGGGATCGTCTGCAACCGGGCCGTTGGCCTGCATATGAAGGTTGTGGCTTACGACCCCTTCCTGTCGGATGAACGTGCGAAAACGTTGGGAGTCACCAAGGTTGATCTGGACGATCTGCTGGCACGCAGCGATTTCATCACGCTGCATGTGCCCTTGACGGACAAGACCCGCAATATCCTGTCGCGTGAAAACCTCGCGAAAACCAAGAAGGGCGTGCGCATCATCAACTGCGCGCGCGGCGGTCTGATCGACGAGGCGGCACTGGCCGATGCGTTGACTGCAGGCCATGTGGCGGGCGCGGCACTCGATGTGTTCGAAGTGGAACCAGCTCGCGAAAGCCCGCTGTTCAACATGCCGAATGTGGTGGTGACCCCGCATCTGGGTGCCGCGACCACCGAGGCGCAGGAAAACGTGGCGTTGCAGGTGGCCGAACAGATGTCGGATTTCCTGCTGACTGGGGCCGTCCAGAACGCGTTAAATATGCCATCGGTGACGGCGGAAGAGGCCGCCGTGATGGGGCCATGGATCAAGCTGGCGAGCCATCTGGGAAGTTTCATCGGGCAGATGACGGATGAGCCGATCAAGGCGATCAACATCCTTTACGATGGCGCGGTTGCCGACATGAACCTGCAGGCGTTGAATTGCGCGGTGATTGCGGGCGTGATGAAGGCGACGAACCCGGATGTGAACCTTGTGTCGGCACCTATCGTTGCGCGTGAACGCGGCATTCAGATGTCCACCACGCGGCAGGACAAGACGGGCGTGTTCGACGCCTATATCAAGGTGACGATGGTGACGGACAAGCGGGAGCGGTCGGTGGCGGGCACCTGCTTCAGTGATGGCAAGCCGCGCTTCATCCAGATCAAGGGGATCAACATTGACGCGGAAATCGGCGAACACATGCTGTATACCACGAACGAGGATGTGCCGGGGATTATCGGTCTGCTGGGCATGACGATGGGCAAGAACAACGTCAATATCGCCAACTTTACCCTGGGCCGGTCCGGTGTGGGGCAAGAGGCGATTGCCATCCTGTATCTGGATCAGGCGATTGATCCGAAGGTGATCGCGACGCTGGAGGGGACGGGGATGTTCAGCCAGGTCAAGGCGTTGCAGTTTGAGGTGGCATGAGGTCAGCGGGGGCGGGTGTCCCACGGTGGGACACGATTTCGATTAAATGAAATCAATGGGTTATGTTCTGGTGTTAGGGGTTTGTTCACCTTTGCGCATCGGTACAACCCTTTGTCTTTCATGATCCAACCGCCTTCAACAAGGTGTCAGTGCGCCCCCCACGGCCCATGCTTGCCCGGTTGCCCGTCCACACGTTCAAACCCGTGTGCGCCAAAAAAGTCGCGTTGTCCTTGGATCATGTTCGCCGTGCCGCGCGCGGTGCGCATCATGTCGAACCACGCCAGCCCCGCAGACAGGGCGGGCACCGCGTGGCCTGCCAGAACGGCGGCGGCCACGACGCGGCGGAGCGCGGTGTGGGTGCGTTGCAGATGTGCCACGAATACGGGTGCGAGCATCAGGTTGCGCGACACATCATCCGTCAGCGCATCGGCCATATCGTTCAGCATATCAGACCGGATGATGCAGCCTGCGCGCCAGACGCGGGCCACTTCGGGCAGGGGCACGCCCCAGCCAAAGGTTTTCGACGCGGCATTCAGCATATCAAAGCCTTGCGCATAGCACAGGATCTTGCCCGCGATCAGCGCGCCTTCCAGATCGGCCACGGTCAGGGCACCATCCGGCAGCCGTTGCGGGGCCGCGCGGTAGACGCCTTGCCCGGCCACACGGGCATGCAAACGGCTTGAGACGTTGCGCGCGGCCACCGCCGCCTCGATCACCGGAACGGGGGCGGCCAGATGCTGTGCCTCGATCACGGTCCAGCGGCCTGTGCCTTTCTGGCCAGCGGCGTCAAGGATGATGTCGAGCATGGCTTTGCCGGTCACAGGGTCGGTCGCCGCCGATACGGCTGCCGAAATCTCCACCAGATATGACCGCAAGACACCCTTGTTCCAAGCGTCAAACACCGGGGCGATGGCGCTGGCGGGCATCGCCAGACCATCACGCATGATGCCGTACACCTCGGCGATCATCTGCATGTCGGCGTATTCGATGCCGTTATGCACGGTTTTCACGAAATGACCTGCACCTGCCGGGCCCATCCATGTGGCGCAGGGCGTGCCTTCGTATTTGGCGGAAATGGCGGTCAGGATCGGGGATACGCGGTCCCACGCGGCGCGCG
Source organism: Rhodobacterales bacterium (assembly GCA_031396505.1). GTDB lineage: Bacteria > Pseudomonadota > Alphaproteobacteria > Rhodobacterales > Rhodobacteraceae > JAAFHS01. The sequence goes on along the minus strand of JANNKX010000398.1, from coordinate 1,528 downwards.
GACCGCCGCCCATGATCGACGGGCCGTTGCGCGCGCCCTCTTCACCGCCCGATACGCCCATGCCGATGAAAGGCACGCCTGCGGCCTCGGCATCTTTGGCGCGGCGTTCGGTGTCGCGAAATTCGGCATTGCCGGCGTCGATGATCAGATCGTCTTTGCCCAGCAGCGGGCGCAGGGCGGCGATCTGGTCATCGACCACCGGGCCTGCGGGCACCATCAGGATGATGGCGCGGGGCGGGGTGATGGCGGCGACAAGATCGGCGAGGGTCTGGGTCGGGGTGATGCGCGGGGCAAGGGTGCCCGCGCCTGCGTGGAAATCGGTGGTGACGGTGCCGGTGCGGTTGAACACGGCGATGGAAAACCCCTTGTCGGCGATATTCAGCGCAAGGGCGGCGCCCATTGTGCCCAACCCGATCAGGCCGATCTGTGCCATGGTGGTGTTCCTTTGTATGCTGTGTTGGTGACCCTAGACCTGTGGGCAGGGAAAGGTCAAATGCGGGGTCTTGCCGCTCGCTCTCTTTCCAAATACTCACCGGGTGGATCATTGGCTCAGGCAACCAATGGCGTGGGGGTGAACCCGTCGGCCTTTCCGCGGGGACAATCAAAATGTTCGGATTTAAACGCAAGTTCGTCCTCCTCTCCGAAAATGACATCGCTTTGGCGGTTGAGGCGATGTCGACGGGTGAAGGATCGATCGCGCTTGGCAAAAATCTCCAGTTCTTCGGAGGTGGTGAAAGTCCAGAACAGTACTACCTGCGCGCCAACGGGCACGAGATTTCCTATCTTCGGTTGCGCGGCGGCTATTTCTACGCCGACGTGCTGAACTTTCTTGGTGTGGAAGGCGACCTTCTTGTCTACGTCGCTTCAGCGGATGGGTTCGTCTCGACCAAGTACCACCCGCAGACCGGGTGGAAAGGCTGCCAATATAGCCCGGTTCCGGTGAAAGGACGCGGCAAATTCGACGAGGCAGAACGCCCGTTCTTTCTTAAAGAGGCCCTGACAAAGGTCAGCGCGTTCTATGCGAACTGGGAAACAAGGCTTGTTGAACTTACATCGCAGACATCGCCGGATGAAGTATTTAAGCAGCTTGTGGCGTACATGACCGCATCCACAAAGACGGACAGATCGAATTGAGTGCAGAGGATGTTGAGATGCGCACTTACGCAATCGGCGATATTCATGGCCATCTGGACAAGTTGCAGATGCTGCATGACCGGATTGCCGATGACATGGCGGTGCATGGGGCGGCCCCGGTGGTGCATGTGGGTGATCTGGTGGATCGGGGGCCGGACAGTGCGGGGGTGATTGATTACCTGATGCGGGGGCAGGCCGAGGGTGCGGATTGGTTGGTGCTGAAGGGTAACCATGACCGGATGTTCGCAGGGTTCATGCGGGACCATGCGCATCACGATCCGCGCTTGTTTTCGGGCCTGTCATGGCTGCATCCGCGTCTGGGGGGCAGCGCAACGTTGGCAAGTTACGGGGTGGAAAATCCGGCTGATCGGCCGATAGCGCCGGTTTTTGCGGA
>JANNKX010000221.1:0-5587 GCA_031396505.1 Rhodobacterales bacterium | reverse complement strand
GTGACGGTGCCGGCCGCCAGTAATTGATCCAGCATGGTTTTGGGATGCACATCCCGCCTGATCGACAGAGCCAGAGCATCAAATGACACATCACCCTTGCGCGGCAGGGGGCGGCCTGCGTGGACAGCAAGCCAGCGGGCGACGAGGCGGGCAGAGTGGTTGATGCTGGGTTGCGTATCGACGGTCGCGTCACGCAGCGCCACCACATCCCGGCGTTGCAGGCCTGTCATCACTGATACGCGGCTATCGGTGGCATCGCGGCCTGCCAGAGTGAGTGCCGCCTGCACGTAGTGCCGCTTCAGATGCCGTGTGGCATCGGCAAACAGCACTCCGCGCGCCACGAACAGGCGGGTGAGGGGGGCAAGCAGGGCGTTGATGACGCGGATCATATGTGTATTTCGCACATTTATCTTGACAGGTCTATCAGAATAGTAAATGTGCAAAATACACATTTATAGGAGAATCCCATGAACCGCCCCCTGACCATCGCCTTTGCCATGCTGTTGTCCGGTTGCGCCTATGACGTGCAGACCACGTCTGGCGCGGCCTTTGTTGCGGCGCGTGACGCAAATGGCATCCGCCCGATTGATGCCGATATTGCGGCCATTGCGGCAGTGGAGCCGAACCTGCACTTTCCCGCGCGCATCGGCGTGGCGCGCATCGTGAACGGGCAATTGACCTTACCATCGGCAGATGAGGGGGCGCTGCTGGTGGAGGTGGGCGCGCGCAATGCGGCGTTAGGGGATTTCGTGCAGGTCAGCCCGTTGATTGCGGCCTTGGTGACGGACAGTGACCCAAGCGGGCAGCAGGAACGCTATCGCCAGACGTCGGGTCAGGTGGTGCAGGACATCCGCAAGACGGCGGCGCGGCAACATCTGGACTATGTGCTTATCTACGAGATGGGCGCGCGCAGCCGCGAGACGGACACGCCTTTTGCGCTGGCGGATGTGACGCTGATTGGGGGGGCGTTGCTGCCCACGCGCAACATCCGCGTGGCGGGGGTCGGGCAGGCGATCTTTCTGGATGTGCGCACCGGGTATCCCTATGGCACGGCGTCGGTGGCAGAAGATCTGTCCGGGCTGGGGCGCAGTTTTGGCGGGGACCGTCGGGCCGAGGCATTGCGCGAACGCGCGACAGACAAGGTGTTTGCGGCACTGATCCCAGAGGTTGAGGCGATGCTGGGGGATTTGCTGACGCGTCAGTGATCCCCATCCAGAAAATCGGCCTCTTGGTCGGCCACATCAAGGCCCATCGCCTCCATCCCGGATTCCAGATGTTCGGGCAGGTGCATCATGCCCATCAGGTAATCGGCGGTGGGCACGGTGACGGCAGAGCGCGCGGTTTCGACGGCCTCGTCGAAATCATCCGCCTCGAACGCGCCGCGGCCAATCCATGCAAGGGCCACCAGATGCGCCTTTTCGTCGTCGTTCATGCCGTCGATGAAGGCGTACAGCTCTTTGTGGCGCAGTTCCGCCTCGCGGAACAGGAAGATGATATGGACGACCTTCTGGGGATTGAGTTCAAGCATTGCGTCGCCTCCGGGCCTGATAAGAGGGTGGACCGTGACGGGCCATGATGCAAGTGCGGTGGACGACGGCACCGCATCGCCTTAGTCTGCGACCTGAACGAATCCGTTGAGGCCCAATGTCAGACGACACAGTGCAAGGCTACCGCGTTCTTGCGCGCAAATACCGCCCGCAGACCTTTGCCGATCTGATCGGGCAAGAGGCGATGGTGCGCACGTTGAAGAACGCCTTCGCGGCGGACCGGATCGCGCATGCGTTTGTGATGACGGGTGTCAGGGGCGTGGGCAAGACCACGACGGCGCGGATCATCGCCAAGGGGCTGAATTGCATCGGGGCGGATGGGGCGGGCGGGCCGACGACGGAACCGTGTGGGCTGTGCGAGCCTTGCGTGGCGATTACCGAAGGCCGCCATGTGGATGTCATGGAGATGGATGCGGCGTCGCGCACGGGCGTGGGCGATATCCGCGAAATCATTGATTCTGTTCACTATCGGGCGGCATCCGCGCGGTACAAGATCTATATCATCGACGAAGTGCATATGCTGTCGACGAATGCGTTCAACGCATTGTTGAAAACGCTGGAAGAGCCGCCGGCGCATGTGAAGTTCATCTTTGCGACGACAGAAATTCGCAAGGTGCCGGTGACGGTATTGTCGCGCTGTCAGCGGTTTGATCTGAAGCGGATCGAGCCTGAGGTGATGATGGCGCATCTGGCGCGGATTGCGGGGCTGGAAGGGGCGGCACTGGCACCGGATGCGATGGCGTTGATCACGCGGGCGGCGGAAGGGTCGGTGCGCGACGCGATGAGCCTGATGGATCAGGCGATTGCGCATGGCGCGGGGGAAACAACGGCGGCGCAGGTGCGGGTGATGCTTGGGCTGGCGGACCGGGGGCGGGTGCTCGATCTGTTCGATATGGTGATGCGGGGGGATGCGGGGGCGGCGCTGGCGGAACTGGCGGGGCAATACGCGGATGGGGCGGACCCGATGGCGGTGCTGCGCGATCTGGCAGAGATCACGCATTGGATATCGGTGATCAAGATCACGCCAATGGCTGCGGATGATCCGACAACGCCACCTGATGAACGCAGCCGGGGTCTGGAAATGGCGGGGCGGCTGCCGATGCGGGTGCTGTCGCGGACGTGGCAGATGCTGCTGAAGGCGATTGAAGAGGTGGCGCTGGCACCGAATGCGATGATGGCTGCGGAAATGGCGATCATCCGGTTGACGCATGTGGCCGATCTGCCGGACCCGGAGACGTTGATCCGGCGGTTGCAGGGCGCCGTGCCACCTGCGGTGGTGGCACAGCCTGCGGCGGTACAGCCTGCGGGTGGCGGGGCACAGATGGTGCAGGCGGTGGCGCAGGTGGTGGGGGGGCAGCCTGCGGAGGCGGGCCTGACGATGTATGGCAGTTTCGACGCGGTGGTGGACCTGATCCGCGAAAAGCGGGATATGCGCCTGCTGGTTGAGGTGGAAACGACGCTGCGGCTTGCGCGCTATGCGCCGGGGCGGATCGAGTTCGAACCGACGGCGCAGGCGGCGGGCGATCTTGCATCGCGGCTGGGCCAGCGGTTGCAGGGATGGACGGGGGCACGCTGGGGCGTGTCTGTGGTGGGGACGGGCGGCGCAGCAACGATTGCCGAGACGCGGGATGCGACGCAGGACGCGGCACGCGCGGATGCGGCGACAAACCCGTTGGTGCAGGCGGTGATGGCGGCGTTTCCGGGGGCAAAGATCACCGAAATCCGCACGCCCGAGGCGATGACAGCGCAGGCGGCAAGTGCGGCCCTGCCCGAGGTAGAAGACGAATGGGACCCTTTCGAAGACAACTGATTGCGTTGCTGGCAACGGCAACCCCGGCTGTGGCCGAGGTGTGCGACAAGGCGCGTCCGGGCTGGACCCCGGCGGATGGCGCGGTGGGCCTGTGGGGTGAACTGGCGGCCTTCATGGTGACGCCTGCGTTTGGGGTGATGGTGGTGGCGTTGGTGGCGGGCTGGTATTTCCGTCAGCAGATGCTGCTGGCGGCGGTGATGCTGGCGGCGGTGGTGTTTGCGGTGCCGCGCCACTTGCCCGTGAACCCGGATCTGATTGCGGCGGCAAGGGTGGAAGGCTGCATGGGGGACGGCACCCTTGTGATCGGGCTTTTGGGGCTGATATGGTTGGGTGCAATGGCCGGGTTATTTCTGCGGCGCAAAGGAGTGACGTGATGCTGAAGGGACTGGGCGGGTTAAGCGGGCTTGGCGACATGGCCAAGATGATGAAAACCGCGCAAGAGATGCAGGCGAAACTGGGCGAAATGCAGGGTGATCTGGCGCGCATCGTGGTGATCGGCGAATCGGGTGGCGGTCTGGTCAAGGCGCGGGCGACGGCGAAGGGCGAATTGACGGGGCTGGATATCGACCCGTCGATCTTTGTTGCGTCGGAAAAGGAAGTGGTCGAGGACCTGATCCTTGCGGCGATCAAGGATGCGCAGGCACGGGCGGCGGAACGGGCGCAGCAGGAAATGGGCAAGATGGCCGAAGGGCTGGGCTTACCTGCGGATTTCAAGCTGCCGTTCTGAATGGATGATGCGCGCGCGATCCAGGACCTGATTGATCTGATGGCGCGGCTGCCGGGCCTTGGGCCACGCTCGGCCCGGCGGGCGGTGTTGATGCTGTTGAAGAAACGCGGTCAGGTGATGGCACCGCTGGCGGCCAAGATGGCAATGGTTGCGGCCACTGCCCGTGATTGCGTGGTCTGCGGCAATATCGGCACGGATGACATCTGCGCGATTTGCGCGGACTCGGCGCGGGCCACGGGCGAGATTTGCGTGGTGGAAGACGTGGCCGATGTGTGGGCGATGGAACGCGGGCGGGTGTTCAAGGGGCGCTATCATGTACTGGGCGGCACGTTGTCAGCACTTGATGAGGTGGGGCCGGAAACACTGCGTATTCCCAACCTTGCGGCGCGTGTGGACGATGAGGGGGTGACGGAAGTCATCCTTGCGCTGAACGCGACGGTGGATGGGCAGACGACGGCGCATTACATCGCGGATCTGCTGGCGGGGACGGGGGTGCGGCTGACCAGCCTTGCGCAGGGCGTACCGATCGGAGGCGAGTTGGATTATCTGGACGATGGCACGATTGGTGCGGCGCTGCGGGCGCGCAAGACGTTTTGAAAACACGACAGCGCTGTGCAGCCAATGTTGATCACATTGGCCGCACACCAAGACATGACCACCGCCGGGAATGTTGCGTTTCACCTTTGCTCTGGTGGACCAGATCAAAGGTAAAACGCTTTAGATCCTGTACGAAAACAACACCGCCCGGCGCGGAAAGAGGGAGGGCTTCCCCCGCCGGACGGTGTCAGCGCCGCATGATGGGTCGGCGGGCGAAGGCCCGCCATCATCCGGCAACGCTGCGCAATCGTCGATTTACCGCTTGCGACGCGGCCTTGGATTGACCGCTGACAGACGTCTGGACAGCGGCCACGACATCAGGGCCAGTGCCAGAACGGCAAAAACAACGAAAATATCTGAAACGACCATGTGCAATACCCCCAAATGCCAAACGCGGCAGCGTCGTTGTGAAATGAAACTGTGCAAAGCAATCTGTTAATATTTGCAGAATATCAGCAGCCCGTCCGGGAACCAAGGCAGGTATTCCTTACCTGACGGAAATCCCCGCCAGCACCATGTCCGCCGTGCGCGGGCTCATCGCCGTGGGAATGTCATACAGGACCGCCAACCGCAGCAGGGATTTCACATCGACATCATGCGGCATGGCCGACAGCGAATCGGTGAAGAAGAACAGAGCATCAAGGCGGCCTTCGGCGATCATGGCACCCAGTTGCGCGTCGCCGCCCAGTGGCCCCGATTTCAGGCGCGTGATCGGCAGCCCGGTGGCATCGGCCACGCGACCGCCGGTCGTGCCCGTCGCCCACAGATCGAACCCCGCAAGCGTTGCGCGATGCCGCGTGGCCCAAGCGGACATATCATCTTTCTTGTCATCATGCGCCACCAGCGCCACGGCGAGACGTGTCATCAGTGCCCCCAAAAAAAAGCCCCCAGCGGCGCGCGGCAAAA
>JANNKX010000220.1:0-21864 GCA_031396505.1 Rhodobacterales bacterium | reverse complement strand
GTATTGCAGATGCAGGTCGGCGGCAGGCACCGTCGCCACCGTGCCATCCCGCAGGACCATCCGCACATCGACAAGATGGTCGGCGACATAGGCACCATAACACCCCGCGTTCATGCGCACGGCCCCACCAACGCTGCCCGGAATGGTGCGCAGAAACGTCAGGTCCAGCCCGGCATCAGCGGCGCGGCGTGCCACATGCGCATCCAGTGCCGCAGCCCCCGCCGTCACGGTATCACCCGCAACATCAATCCCGTTGAACCCCCGCCCCAGCCGGATCACCACCGCACGGATACCACCATCGCGCACAATCAGGTTGCTGCCGACACCCATGGGCAAGACCGGGATGGCCGGATCAAGCCCCGCCAGAAACGCCTGCAAATCGGCTTCATCTGCTGGTTGAAACAACCAATCGGCAGGACCGCCGACACGCAGCCATGTCAGATCGGCCAGCGGGCGGTTCGCGGTCAATATGCCGCGCACGGGGGGAAGAGGCTGGGTCATCATGTGATTTTGCGGGGTTTTTGGTGGCCATGCAAGGGCACCCGGCTATCCCACCTGCCGCAGGACCCAGCGCCACACATAGATCACCGGCCAGCGCAGCACCGATACGCCCGCCGCCAGAATCAGCATCCCGATCACCGGGCCGTTGTCATAGGTCACCCAACCCAGCAGCGGGATGCCGACGGCGATAAGCACATAGGCGCTGCGCCAGTGGTTGTCGCGGCTGGGAAACATGGCCATCACGTTGGCGGCAATCAACCACAGACAGGCCAGCGCCAACGGGATCATTCCTGCAACTCCTTGGGCAGTTCCACGGGTTTGCCCATGGCTTTCTTGGCAAAATAGATCAGCGGGTTGCGGAACATCGACACAAAGGCAAACACCCCGAACACGGCCCAGATCCAGCCGTAATGCCACCCAATCACGCCAATCAACACGGGGGCCAGGGCCAACAGCATAAGGCCCGGCAACATTTGCAGTTTCATCGGCAGCAGTGCCGTGGCCGTTGCGGCCAGCACCCACAGACAGGCACAAAGCACGATCCAGTTCATGCCGCGCGCCCGATCAGGCGGGCAGGCAGCGCATTGGCCCAACTGGAAATCGTACCCGCCCCCAGACAGACCACCATATCGCCGGGGCGGGCCTGTTCGCGCACGAGACGGGCAAGGTCGGCCTCATCCTGCACAGCGCGCGCATGGCGATGACCATGCGCAATCAGACCTGCGACCAGATCATCACGGCTGGCCCCTTCGATCGGGTCTTCGCCAGCGGCATAGACGTCCGCAATCGCCACGACATCGGCCTCGTTAAAGCAGGTGCAAAAGTCGTCAAACAGGCTGGCAAGCCGGGTATAGCGGTGCGGCTGATGCACGGCGATGATCCGGCCTTTCGTGGCCTGCCGCGCGGCCTTCAGCACGGCGGCGATTTCAACCGGGTGGTGGCCGTAATCGTCGATGATGGTGACGCCGTTCACCTCGGCCACCTTCGTAAAGCGGCGGTTGACGCCTGCAAAAGACGCCAGTGCCGCGCGGATCTCATCGCGTTTCATGCCAAGGTGCCGCGCCACGGCGATGGCCGACAGCGCGTTGCTGACATTGTGATCGCCCGGCATCGGCAAGGTCATGCCCTCGATCATCACGCCCGGCCCTTCGCTTTGCAGCGCCACATCGAAATGCGCCACACCATTGTCATAGGACAGGTTGACCGCCCGCACATCGGCCTGCGCGTTAAAGCCAAAGGTCACCACACGGCGGTCGGTGACGCGGCCCACCAAGGCCTGCACTTCCGGATGATCGGTGCAGCACACCGCAAGGCCGTAGAACGGGATGTTCGACACGAAATCCAGAAACCCTTTGCGCAATGCATCAAAGGTGCCCCAGTGTTCCATATGTTCGGGGTCGATATTGGTGACAATCGCAATCGTTGCGGGCAGGCGGTTGAACGACCCGTCGCTTTCGTCCGCCTCGACAACCATCCATTCGCCAGCCCCCGCCCGCGCGTTCGACCCATAGGCGTGGATCACGCCGCCGTTGATGACCGTCGGATCAAACCCACCCTTGTCCAGCAGGGTTGCCACCATCGTCGTCGTCGTTGTTTTGCCATGCGTACCCGCAATCGCGATGTTCGACCGCATCCGCATCAGTTCAGCCAGCATTTCCGCCCGCCGCACCACGGGCAGCTTGCGCAGCCGCGCCTCTTCCAGTTCGGGATTGCCCTTTTTGATTGCGGATGAAATCACCACCACCGCCGCCGCGCCAAGGTTTTCGGCGCGCTGCCCTTCAAAGAACGTAGCCCCCAGTTTGACCAGCCGGTCAGTGATTTTTGATGCCTTCGCATCCGACCCCTGCACGCGGTAGCCAAGCGTCATCAACACCTCGGCAATGCCCGACATGCCGATCCCGCCAATCCCCACAAAATGGATCGGGCCCAGTTCAAGCGGAAGCTTTGTTGCTGCGTTCATGCCGTCCTCGCAAGAGTTTCGACCAGGTCTACAAGACGGTCTGTTGCATCTGGCCGCCCCTGCGACAGCGCGTTGCGCGCCATCCGCTCTGCAGCCTGTGGTTGAGTCAGAATCGACGTAATCTGCGCAGCCAACGCCTGCGGGTCAAGCTGCTTTTCCGGAATCAGGATCGCCGCTTCGGCATCGACCAGTCCGCGCGCGTTGGCGGTCTGATGATCGCCCGTGGCTGCGGCAAACGGGATCAGGATCGCCGGGCGTCCGATCACACTGATATCGGCAATCGACGATGCGCCCGCGCGCGAGATCACCAGTTGCGCCTCTGACAGGCGGCGCGGCACGTCCGCAAAAAACGGCTCCACCTCGGCGCGGATGCTGGCGGCGGCGTAGGCGGCAATGACGCGGACCTGATCTTCATCGCGGGCCTGATGCGCCACGCGGATCAGGTCACGCAATCTTGCGTCCAGTGCCGCAATCGCGGCAGGCACCACATCGGACAGGACACGCGCGCCCTGACTGCCGCCGATCACCAGCACGCTCATCGGATAGTCGCCGGGCGGAATATAGCCCGCAGCCGCGCGCTCCATCACCGTGGCGCGCACAGGGTTGCCGACATGCACCCCCGCCACCCCCTGCGGCAGCGTCGTCGGCCATGTGCCGCAAGCCACGTGATCAACGCGCGGCGCAAAAAATGCATTCACCCGCCCCAGCACGCCGTTCTGTTCATGAATCATCCGTGGCCTGCGCAAAATGACCGCCGCTGCGAGCGCAGGAATCGTCGGGTACCCGCCAAATCCCACGATGACGGCGGGCTTTTCGCCCCGCATCCGCCACACGGCCCCGATGATGCCTGCAAGAATGCGCAAAGGGGCAATGATCTTGGCCACCATGCCGCCGCGCGCAAATGTGGCCGAACTGACCTGCACAATCTCAACTGCCTTCGGAAACCCGCCTGTATACCGCGCGCCGCGCGCATCGGTCGACAGCTTTACCCGCCAACCCCTTGCCAGCATCGCCTCGGCCAGCGCCTGCGCGGGAAACATATGCCCGCCGGTGCCACCCGCCGCGATCAACAGCAAAGGGCGCGCCATCACCGCCCCCGCCGCAGGATATCGCCCATTTCGCCCTGCGGACGCAGCCGCGTCATGGCCAGCAGCGCGCCAACCGTGATGCCCGCCGCAATGACGGATGACCCACCATAACTGACAAACGGCAGGGTCATCCCTTTGGCAGGCAACAACCGCACGGCCACCCCCATGTTGATCATCGCCTGCACGCCAAAGATGCAGGCAAGGCCCGTGCCCGCCAACCGCACGAACGGATCACGTTCGCGCAACAACCGCATCAATGACCGCACCACCACCGTGCCGTACAAGCCGATGATGCACAGCACCAGGATCAGGCCATATTCCTCGGCCGCGACCGCGATGATGAAATCGGTATGCGCATCGGGCAGCGCCCATTTCACCTGCCCCTCGCCCACACCCACACCCACACCAAAAAAGCCGCCCTCCTGAATGGCGTTGACAGCATAGCCAAGCTGTGTGCGCGGATCGACATCCGGTGACAGAAAGCCGTCAATCCGACGCGCGAAATGTTCCGAAAACTCATAGGCGAAAAATCCGCCCGCCGCCGTCAGGCCGACCACGATTGCGATCAACGTCATCGGCGCACCGGCCACGAAATAGATCACGCCCCAGGCAAACAGGATCAGCATCGCCTGCCCGAAATCCGGCTGCAACGCGAGCAATAGCACGATCACCCCGGCCACCAGGAAGGACAGGGATTTGCCGGGCGGCCCGTTCACATCCTGCCCCGCCGCCATCAGCCACGCGACAAGGATGACAAAACCGGGCTTCAGAAACTCTGACGGCTGCACGCTGGCAAAGCCGAAACTGAACCAGCGGATGGCACCCTTGCCGAAATCCGTGCCAAGAAACGGCAACAGCGCCAAAGCAATGAACGCGCCGACAAAGCCCATCACGCCGATTCGCCGCACCATATCAGGGGGCATCATCGACACCGCGATCATCGCAACCATCGCCATGCCGCCAAAGAACATCTGTCGTTCGACATAGTAATAGGGATCAAGCCCGTTGCGTTCGGCCAGCGGCACGGACGCCGCAAGGCCCAGCATCAGCCCGATACCGAACAGCATGAAGATGCTGATCATCGACCATTTGTCGATTGTCCGCCACCACCGCGGAATGACCGGTTCGGTCACCCGTGCGGGGCTGGACCCAAAGACCATTTCAGTCATGGAAACCTGCCCGTTTTCGCCTGTTATGCCTCAGACCCCGATCTTTCGCCGGGATATGCTTTGTAGAGTAGCGAAGATTGCGTCGGGTGACTAGCAGGAAAGCATCTTGCGCGCGCGACCGGCCCGTCATGCCGCGCCAACCTCGTCATTTTGCATCTCTATGGGATATAGACGCAATGTAGATGCGATGTAGATGCAATGTAGATGGCCGTTTTTGCCTCATCAGCCGCCGGCGACACCTGCCTCGGCAAAGGTTGCCATCCCGGAAAGACAGGCCACCGCCCCTTTGACGACCCCCAAGGCAAGCGCCGCTCCCGACCCTTCGCCCAACCGCAGACCAAGGTCCAACAGCGGTGTTTTACCCAGTTTCTGCAGTAATCTCCCATGCGCGCCTTCCGCACTGACATGCCCGGCGACCGCATGATCCAGTGCCGTGGCGCTTTCGGCCATCAGGCAGGCCGCTGCCGCACACGCAATAAATCCGTCCAGAATCAATGGGATACGCAACAGGCGCGCGCGCGCCATGGCACCAGCCATCGCCGCAATCTCTCGTCCGCCCAGACAACGCAGCGCCTCTAGCCCATTGCCCGCTGCACCGGGGTTGGCGGCCAGCCCTGCCACAACGACGGCTGTCTTCCGGGCCAGTCCCGTATCGTCAACACCAGTTCCCCGCCCCACCCAATCCCCGCCATAAAGGGCGGTGACGATGGCCGCAGCAGCCGTTGTGTTGCCGATGCCCATCTCACCGACGATAAGGATATTTGCTGTTTGATCAACGGCTTGCCAGCCTTCGTTCAAGCATGAAACGACCTCATCCTCGGTCATTGCCGGCCCTTGGGTGAAGTCGGCTGTCGGCGTTTCAAGGTCCAACGCCTGCACCGTCAGCTTGGCCCCAAAGGTTTTCGCCAGTTGATTGATTGCCGCCCCGCCGGTCGCAAAGTTACCCACCATCTGTGCCGTCACTTCGGCCGGAAACGCCGATACACCAAGGGCTGCAACCCCATGATTCCCTGCAAAAATACAGATCTGTGCCCGGTCCGCGCGCGGCTGTGGCGTGCCCTGCCAGCTGCCCACCCAGATCGCCAGATCCTCGAGCCTGCCCAATGCGCCGGGCGGTTTTGTCAATTGCCCGTTGCGGGTGGATGCCGCTTGATGCGCCACGGCATCGGCCGCAGGCATTCCCTGCAACAAAGCACGAAAGGCAGCAAGCGTTGTGATATCGGCCATGACACCCTCATTGCGGAACTCGTCCCGCTTCGCTACCCAATGACATGCAGAAATGCCAGCCGGGAAAGGCACTCCATTGATGCAACGCGACATTTCAGGGCTTTGGCATGGTTTTTTGTCGGCCATGGGCCTTTTGACCCGCCTGCCCCTGCCCGCGATCCATGCGCCGCAAGGGGCATCTTCGGCTTGGGCCTGGCCATTGGTCGGTGTGGTGATCGGCGGGTTGAACATGGCCATCGCCGCTGTATTGTTGTGGATGCAGGTTCCGGTCACGGTGACAGCAGCGGTCGTGCTTGGCACAAACGCGATTCTGACTGGCGCACTGCATGAGGACGGGCTGGCCGATACGGTCGACGGTTTTTTTGGCGGCTGGACACCCGCGCGGCGGCTGGAGATCATGAAAGACAGCCATATCGGCAGTTATGGCACGCTGGCGTTGATTGTCACGGTGCTGGCGCGCTGGTCGGCACTGCAGGTCGTGCTGACGGGGTCATTGTGGGGGCTGGTGGCAGTGGCGGCTTTGTCACGGGCACCAATGGTTGCGCTGCTGGCAGGCCTGCCGAATGCGCGCGGCAAGGGCCTCGCGCAATCGGTCGGGCAGCCCGAACAACAGGTGGCGGCAACGGCGATTGCGATCGCGTTTGCGGTGGCAGCTGTGATGGCAGGGCTGACAACAGCGTTCATGATGACCGCGATCGTGGCGGCGGGGACGTTTGCGCTTGCCCTGGTGGCCAAGGCGCGGATTGGCGGGCAAACGGGGGATGTGCTGGGGGCAAGCCAACAACTGGCCGAGGTTGCAACGTTGACGGTGCTGGCCACGCTGATATGAAAAAGCCGCGCGATAGCGCGGCTTCTACTTTGATCTTACAACGAAATCAGGCCGCGCGGCCAATCAGAACGGCACCAACCTGCTTTTGTGCGCCCGCCTCGTCCGTGCCCGCAACGGCAGCCACTTCACGGGTCAGACGTTCCAACGCTGCCTCATACAACTGACGTTCGGAATAGGATTGTTCACGCTGATCATCGCTGCGGTGCAGGTCGCGCACCACTTCGGCGATCGACAGCAGATCGCCCGAATTGATCTTTTGTTCGTACTCCTGCGCGCGGCGCGACCACATCGCGCGCTTGACGCGTGCCTTGCCCTTCAGGGTGTCAAGCGCCTTGGTCACGACATCCGGGGTCGAAAGCGAACGCATCCCGATTTCCGTCGCCTTATGGGTCGGAACCCGCAGCGTCATCTTGTCCTTTTCGAACGAGATCACGAAAAGTTCCAACCGCAGACCAGCGATCTCTTGCTCTTCGATCGACATGATCCGACCGACGCCATGCGCCGGGTAGACCACGAATTCATTCGGGCGGAAATCAGGCTTCTTGCTTTTTGTCATTCAGACGCATCCTTTTCATCGGCCCAAGATCCAAACACCTGCCATTTGGCGACATTAAATCGTCCGCAGCAAAACGCCCCGGCCGTTGCCATGCAATGTCACAAAAATAACCGTCTCAGGCGAGCAGCACTGAGGCGAGGGGTCGGGCTCCGTCCTTGTGTGTAACAATTGTGTAGCACATTTTTGACCCGATTCCAACAACCGGAAATTTCCAAAGCCTTTGCGCAAGGCATTGTAAATAACCGCATTTTCACAAGATGCCCGATTCGTGAGCAGTAATTGGCCGAATCATGCCGCAATTGCGCGGGCTCAGCCTCCGGCACCGGCACCTTCGGAAAAGTACTTTTCCAACTTATCCTTTTCGCCGTCCCGCGCCTCGGCCTCGGGCATCGGGTCTTTCCGGGTCACGATCACAGGCCACATTTCGGAATACTTGCGGTTGAACGTGACCCACTTTTCCATGTCCGGCTCTGTATCCGGGCGGATCGCATCGGCCGGGCATTCGGGTTCGCAAACCCCGCAATCAATGCATTCATCCGGGTGGATGACCAACATGTTTTCGCCCTCATAAAAGCAGTCCACAGGACATACTTCGACGCAATCGGTGTATTTGCAGGCGATGCAGTTATCGACCACCACATAGGTCATTCGTCGTCTCCGTCAGTTCTGTGGCGCCGGGATAATCCAGCGCGCGGCATCATTCAAGCGGCGGCAATGCCGCATCGGATTTTCCCGCGTCCATATCAAGATACAATTTCTGCGCTTCGTCCGCAGGGCCACGCCGCAGGCCCAATGCCAAAACACGGATGAGGCGGATATGATCACCCTGCGGAAAGGTCAGCACATCCCCCGCACGCAAAACATGACCGGGCTTTTGCGTTTTCTGCCCGTTGATCCGGAAATGCCCATCTTGAATTTCTGCGATAGCCTGCGGGCGTGAGCGGAAAAATCGCGCCTGCCACAGCCATTTATCCAGCCGAAGCGTGGCTGAAACATCTGACGACGTGCGTGCGCCTTTTCCGGCCAAGGATCAGACTTTCCCCTTCAGGGCCATCAGAACCGCAAAGGGATTGTCGGGATCAATGGGTTTTTCTGGACGCGGGGGCCGGGCCTCGAACGTCTTCTGGCGATCATTGCGATCGTCGGGTTTGCCTTTTCCCTTGTAACCTTCGCCTTGCGGACGGTCACCCCGTGGTTTGTCACCCCGTGGTGTGTCACCTCGTGGTTTGTCGCCGCGAGGACGGTCGCCCTGCGGTTTGTCGCCGCGCGGTTTGTCGTTGCGAGGCCTGTCATTGCGGGGTTTATCCGCTTGGGGAGTTTCACCCGGTACCGCATCTCCCTGCGGGCGCGCCTCATTGGCACGCGCAGAACGATCCGGTTTACCCCCCGTGTGGCGACGCTCGCCGCGCGGTTTGGGGGCCCAGACGAAGGTGTAATATGCCTCCATTTCGGGTGGTGCATCGGGGGCGGCGTCCGGTTCAGGTGCGATCACCAGCAAAGACACTTCTTCCGGGATCGGGTTCAACACCTCGCCTTCGGGCACCACAGGGATTTCGATCGGCGCGATCGCCGCCTTGATTTTCACGCGTTCAGCCTTGTCACCCCGATAACCGAGGCCTGCCATCAAATCGGCGAATTGTTCCAGCGAAAGCCCGGTAATTGACAACATGTCAGGTGCCGCCTCGAACCCCGCGCGGCTGTCTTTTGTGCGCAGGATATCGGCCAGCCGTTCCAGCATATCAATCCGGATCGCGCGCGCGCCCGCCGGATGGTAACCCGCCAGCGTGTAGTGCTGTTTTGGCACAGCGTCGATGTTCGGGATCGTGACAAGTCCAGGCGGCGGACTTTCGGGAAACTCCTGCAAGTCGTTGAACAGCGACCACAGCACCAGGCGCAACCGCGTCGGTGCCGGTTTCAACAGCAGGGGCAGGAAAATCGTGAACTGACCAAAGCGCACGCCATGCTTGCGCAGTGCGCCGCGCGCGTCCTGATCCAGTTCTTTCACATCATTTGCAATGACCTCACGTGGCAGAACGCCCAGCCCTTCGGCCAGACGAAACGCAAATCCGCGCGCAAGCCCGGTCAGCGTTTCATCGCGGCCCATGGCCAGCAGCGGTTCAAACAGTGCGGCAACCTTGCGGTCGATAAAGTGCTGCAACCGGCGACGTACCTTGTCGCCCACATCGGGGCCAGCCTCGTCATCAACAAACGCCTCGACCGTGGGGCGCATGATTTCGGGGCCCTTGACCAACTTGCCGACTGCCGTGGTGCCCCACATCAGGCCCCCCTGCTCGGTGAAATCAAGTTCGGTATCGGGCGCGTTATAGAAACGATCCGCGCGCAGATGGAACTCAGGCCGCAGGGCCTGTTCGGCCGCCTGCCGCAGCGTACGCGCCTCATCCGGGCTGCCAGAGGCATCCTGCCGGAAACGGAACCCTTCAAGACGGCCGACGAATTCGCCGCTCACCGTCACTTCGCCATTGTCATTCACCTCGGCCACGAGGGTCTCCTTCTGCTTCAACCGGCGCATCAGCACGGATGTGCGCCGATCAACAAATCTTTGGGTCAGTGCTGCGTGCAATGCATCTGACAAGCGATCTTCTACAGCGCGAGTCTCGTCGCGCCAATGGCTTTCGTCCTGAACCCAGCTTTTGCGTTGCGCCACATAGGTCCATGTGCGGATATAGGCCAGCCGTTTTGATAGCGTGTCGATATCGCCTGTTGCATTGTCGATCCGCGCGACAGCCGTGCGCAGAAAATCGGACGGCACTTGGCCATCCTTCAGAAAGTCGAAAATCCGGGCCAGAAGGGCGGCGTGTTCCGGCCCAGACGATGCGCGAAAATCGGGCACGCGGCAGACGTCCCACAGCAGACGCACATCCTGCGGCGAACGGATGCGGTCCCGCACTTCGGGCATGTCGGACAGGGTTTTCAGGGCCACCACATCATCAGCATCGCGCGCGCGGGTCAGCCAATCATCGCTGGTGGGCGACTCAAGACTGCGGATCAGGCGTGCAGCGGTGCCAAATTCCAGAACCTCATTGCGCCAATGCAGTTTCTTGACGGGCTGAAAGCGGTGGTTCTCGATCGCATCGATGACCTCGTCGTCAAGGGGCCGCGCCTCGCCCGTGACGCCAAAAGTACCGTGATCATTGTGCCGCCCGGCCCGGCCCGCGATCTGCGCCAATTCGTTCGGGAAAAGCCCGCGCATCCGGCGGCCATCGAATTTGGCCGTGGCGGAAAACGCGACGTGATGGATATCAAGGTTCAGGCCCATGCCGATGGCATCGGTGGCCACCAGATAATCGACATCACCGTTCTGATAAAGCTCCACCTGTGCGTTGCGGGTGCGTGGCGACAATGCGCCCATGACCACGGCACAACCACCTTTCTGGCGGCGGATCAGTTCGGCAATTGCATACACATTTTCAACAGAAAAACCGACGATGGCGCTGCGGGGTGGCATCCTGCTTATCTTTTTCGAACCTGAATAGGTCAGGGTCGAAAAACGATCCCGTTTCATGAAGGTCGCGCCGGGCACCAGCGCCGCAATCGCGCCGCGCATCGTATCCGAGCCCAGAAACAGTGTTTCGCGCAGCCCACGCGCCTTGAGCAGGCGTTGGGTGAACACGTGGCCACGGTCAGGGTCGGCGCAGAGCTGGATTTCGTCAACCGCGACGAAATCGGCCCCTATTTCCAGCGGCATCGCCTCGACCGTGCAGACCCAGTATTGCGTGCGGTCCGGCACGATGCGTTCTTCGCCAGTCACCAGCGCCACCACGGATGGGCCACGTTGTGCGACGCAACGGTCATACACCTCACGCGCCAGCAATCGGAGCGGCAGGCCGATCACCCCCGTGCGATGCGCCAGCATCCGTTCAATCGCGTAATGCGTCTTTCCGGTGTTGGTCGGCCCAAGAACCGCCGTCACCCGCGCGGGGGTCAACATGAATTCCTTACAGATCCTGCCCGGCGATCTCAGTCTGAAGCCGTTCCACGCTTTCCAATACGGCAGGCATATGGGGATGTATAGCCAATGCTGCGCGATACGCCTCAAGCGCCTTTTCAGGTTGCTCGATTTGTTCAAAGATCATGCCAAGCCCCGCCAGCGCCCCGAAATGACGCGGGTTCAACGTCAGCGTGTGCGCGATATCATCGACCGACGGACCAAACTCACCTGCCAGAAAGTATGCGGTTGCACGCGCATTCCAGCCTTCGGCGAACGCCGGATCATGGTCGATCAAGGCTGTCAGGTGTTCAATCGCCGCAGGAATATCCCCCGCCTCTGTCGCATCGCGCCCGCGTTGCAACAGCAGATCCATTGCGGGCGAGCCGGATTTCGACCATTCCAGCCATATCTCACGTTCGATGCGGCCAGCCTGCCCTGCGTCCGCGGATTTCAGCCGCGCAAACAAGTCGTCCAGCGTCGGAGATTGCGCAGACGCGGCAAGAGACACGATGAAAAACATCGCAAATGCCACTACGAAAGAATTGAGTAATGAGCGATACGCTTTCATAGATGAAGTGATAGCGCATGATGCGCAAAAGCCAAATACTGATCGACAAGGAACAGATCACATGAGCGATATCATCACAGCCGCCGTCGCCATCCTTGGCGCAAAGGTACCGTCCTTTGATGGCGTGGCAAAATTCGTCATTCCAGGCGAAGGGGCGATCATGATGGATGCGGGCGGTGTGCGCGCGGGCGACGACCCGTCTGACGTGACGCTGACAGCCGCGGCGGATGTGTTCCAGGCGATTCTAGCGGGCGACATGAACCCTACCGCCGCCTTCATGACTGGCAAGCTGTCAGTTGATGGCGACATGGGGTTGGCCATGAAACTTGCCGGCGTGCTGGCCTGACGGATGCTTGATGCCCCGTTCTTTGCCGATCTGGCGGCGGGCCCGAAAGACGCGGTCGCGATGTGGTTTCATGCCGTCGACGGCGTGCGGCTGCGGGCAGGCTATTGGTCAGCGGGCCGCAAGGGCACAGTCTTTATGGTGCCGGGGAGAACTGAATACATCGAAAAATATGGCCCCGCCGCATCCGAACTTGCGGCGCGGGGTTATGCGGCACTGTGTATTGATGTGCGCGGGCAGGGCTTGGCGGACAGACTGATTGATGATCCGCTCAAAGGCCATGTCGCGCAGTTTTCCGACTACCAGTTGGATATGCAGGCACTGATGGCGCTCGCGCGGCAGTTGGGCTGTGCAGAGCCCTATTTTCTGATGACACATTCGATGGGGGGGGCCATCGGGCTGCGTAGCCTTTTGTCTGGCATGCCGTTGCGGGCAGCGGCCTTTTCGGCCCCGATGTGGGGGGTAAAGGTGCCGCTCCTGACCCGACCTTTCGCGCCACTGATTGCGCAGGCCATGATTGCATGGGGCAAGGGGCTGTCATATGCCCCGACGACAGGTCCGGTTCCCTATGTTCAAAAGGCTGAATTTGCGGGCAATACCCTGACCAAGGATCGCGCAAACTGGGACGTGATGGTGGCGCATCTGGTGGCACAGCCTGCACTAGCGCTTGGTGGGCCGACGATTGCGTGGCTGCATGCGGCGTTCGCCGAATGCGCCGATCTGGCGCGCAGCCCCAGCCCAAACGTGCCTTGCTATTGCGCACTTGGCACGGATGAACGGATTGTCGCGACGCGGGCGATCCATCGCCGCATGGCAATCTGGCCCAAGGGACACCTGCAAATTTATGCCGGCGCCGAACATGAGGTGATCATGGAAAATGCCGCAACGCGTCAGCGGTTCTTTGACGCGGCCACAGCCGTGTTTGACGCACAGCGTTAAAGCGTGATCTTGGTGAATCCGTCGCGCAGCGCCATAGACCAGGCATCCGACATGGCACGGAACGCCTCATCCCCGGGTTCAATGCGCCGTCGGCTGGTGACGCGGCAGGCATCAGCCTCAACCACACATAAATCAAGCGGCATGCCGACCGAGAGGTTGGATCGCAAGGTCGAATCCATGGATAGCAGAACGGCTTTCTGGGCGTCCGCAAGGCTGGTTCCGGGCTTAACCACACGGTCAAGTATCGGCTTGCCGTATTTGTGTTCGCCGATTTGCAGGAAGGGCGTATCTTCGGTCGCCTCGATGAAATTGCCTTCCGGATAGATCAGAAACATGCGCATCGCACCGCCCTTGCGCTGGCCCGCGACGATCATGCTGGCGCTGGCACCCTGATTCATCGTGGCCAGCTTTTCCTCAATCTCTTCGCGCACCGCCCCCAGCATCCCACCAACGATATCGGCCACTTTCAACATCGTCGGGGCCTTCATGATGTTTACCGCCGCGTCGCTTTCAGGATCTTCCATCGCCTCCCGCAGACGCGCCATCGTGGTTTGCGTGATAGAGAGACTGCCCGCGGTCATGATGACGATGATGCGTTCACCGGGATCTTCGAACACAAACATCTTCCGGTAGGTCGAAATGTTATCCAGTCCGGCGTTGGTCCGCGTGTCCGACAGCAACACCATGCCTTCATGCAGTAACAAGCCAACGCAATATGTCATTCAATCCCCCGCAGTTCTGGATACAGCCTATTGCTGTGCTGCCTGAATCGCAACGGTGACAGACATGATTTCCGTTCCGCCCCCGCGCGAAATACCCCGGATAGGGGCCGCATCTTGGGCATCCATGCCCGATCCCAACCGGATATAGCGATCATCGGGGCAACAGCGATTGGCGGGGTCAAACCCGACCCAGCCCAGCGTTGGCATCCACAATTCGGCCCAGGCATGGGCGGCCTCGTGCGCCGCACCATCCGATCCTGAATGCAGATAGCCCGATACATATCGCGCGGGCATCCCCAGACTGCGCGCCATCGCAATCAGGGCATGGGCGTGATCCTGGCACACACCTTTCCCCTGCGCCAAGGCCTGGGCTGCGGTCGTGTGGGCATTGGTCACACCGGGGCGATAGGCAATTGCATCTGCAACGGCGGCCGACAGGCTATGGGCCCGGGCTAAAGGGTCAGCCTCCTGCGCCCGCGCGGCCAGCCCGATGATGGCGGCATCTGCCATGGTTGGTTCGGTACTGCGCAAATAGGCCTCGGGTGCCACCTTCTCGCGGTGGCCGCGCAGAACGCCAGTCAGATCGATGGTGTCGACTGTGCCAATCACCCGCACTTCGATTTCCGTGACGGGTCCGGGCACCGTCCAACCCTGCACCAGATCGCCCGCGCCGTCGCGGAACGTGCCGCCTGCCATGCCGCCCGATACGGTCACCTGCCAGTCGATCGTGCGTTGCCCGTCAAATACAGACGGCGTCAGGCGGTGGCTTTGGACCGCGCCGCGCACTGCGCGGTCGTAAGTGTACCGCGTCACATGGTCGACCGTCAGCCACATCAGCGCAAATCCCCGGACAAATAGCTGTCGTGAATGGCAAGGCCGACCCCGGCCATATCGCCAATGAACCGCGTCAGGAACTCATGCAGGCCTTCTTCGAAAATCTCTTCCACCTGACATTCCGCCAGCCCTGCCAGCACGCCGCGCGCTTGCGTTTGCGCCGCGCTGGTGCGGTGATAGGCCCGCGTGATGCGGTCAAGATGCGTGTTCAGGGCCTGCACGCAAGTGATCAGCGCGCGCGGGCATTGCGGATTGAGGATTAGGAAATGCGCGATCTTGCCTGCCGTCACTTCGCCCCCATACGCCCAGTGAAAGGCCCGGTGCGCCGACATCGCGCGCAACAGCGTTGTCCATTGATAATTATCAAGACCCGACCCCACGAAATCCGCACGCGGCAAAAGCACATAGTATTTCACATCCATCAGGCGTGCCGTGTTGTCGGCGCGTTCGACATAATAGCCAAGGTTCATGAAATCATAACCGTCGCCACGCAGCTGCGTCGCCTCGATCGCCCCGCGCAGCATCGCCACATGCCGCATCGTCCATTCCGTCAGCCGCGTCAGTTCCAGTGTGGCACGCGGCGCGCCTTCCAGCCCGCGCAATTCCGTGAACGCTGTATTCAGCGCATCCCAGACCTGCGTTGTCAGGGCAGTGCGCACGATGCGCCCGTTTTCGCGCGCACGCGTGATGCAGGCGGCCACCGAAGACGCATTGTCATGGTCAAAAAACAGATAGTCTTCGATGTTTTCCTGTGTGGCCTCTTTATGCTTCGCCGCAAAGCCATCCGCCGTGCCCGTCGCCTGCAACAACGAGTCCCATTCGTTGCGATAGCCAGCCGCCGACGGGATCAGCGCGATGCGCGATCCAACCTCAAGCAGGCGCGCGGTGGTTTCTGCCCGCTCCATATAGCGGGCAAGCCAGAACAGATTATCGGCGGTACGGCTTAGCATGTCATCACTCCGCCAAGACCCACGTATCCTTGACCCCGCCCCCTTGCGAAGAGTTTACCACCAGCGAACCTTCTTTCAACGCGACCCGTGTCAGCCCGCCGGGCACCAGTTCGATCCGTTCGCCGACAAGGCAATAGGGGCGCAAATCGACATGGCGCGGGGCCACACCTTCGGCCACGAATGTGGGCGTGGTCGACAGCGCCAGCGTCGGTTGCGCGATGTAATTGCCGGGGTCTGCGATGATGCGATGGCGGAATTCTTCCACCTCGGACGCCGTGCATTTCGGGCCAACCAGCATGCCGTAACCGCCCGATCCATGCACCTCTTTCACCACCAGTTCCGGCAGCTTTTCCAGCACGTATTTCAGGTCGTCATCCTTGCCGCATTGCCATGTCGGCACGTTCTGCAGAATGGGTTCCTCGCCCAGATAGAACCGGATCATTTCGGGCACAAAGGTGTAAACCGCCTTGTCATCAGCCACCCCCGCGCCGGGGGCCGAACAGATCGCCACGCCGCCAGAACGGTACACATCCATCAGACCGGGAATGCCAAGGGTACTGTCAGGGCGGAAACAAAGCGGGTCCAGATAGGCATCATCCACGCGGCGGTAGATCACATCGACCCGGCGCGGGCCTTCGGTGGTGCGCATCCAGACAAATTCACCTTCCACAAACAGATCCTGCCCCTCGACCAGTTCCACGCCCATCAGGTCTGCAAGGAACGAGTGCTCGTAGTACGCGGAATTGAAATGCCCCGGCGTCAGGATCACCACGGTCGGATCCCCCTTACACTTGGCGGGTGCCACACTGGCCAGCGTCCGGCGCAGCAGTTCGGGATAACCGTCGACCGGTTCAATCCGATTGGCACGGAACAGGTCCGGAAACATCCGCATCATGATCTCGCGGTTTTCCAGCATATAGCTAACGCCCGACGGCGTGCGGCAATTGTCCTCCAGCACAAAGAAATCATCCGGCCCCGTGCGCACCAGATCAATCCCCACAATATGGGAATACACCCCCTTGGGCGGCTTGATCCCGACCACAGCCTTTTCAAACGCGGCGTTCTGATACACCAGCTTTGCCGGGATTCGCCCCGCGCGCACAATTTCGCCGCGCCCGTAAACATCCACCAGAAACGCATTCAATGCGCGGGCGCGCTGCTTGATCCCGCGTTCCAGCCGCGCCCATTCCATTGCCGTAAACACGCGCGGGAACATGTCAAACGGGATCAGCCGGTCAGGATCGCCGCCTTCGCCATAGACTGCAAAGGTGATCCCGATACGACGAAACAGCGCCTCGGCCTCGGCCTGTTTCAGGCTGCGCAACGAGGCAGGCATCGACTGCATCCAGTCACCAAGACGTGCATAGGGTGCGCGCACGGATTGCCCCTGGTACATTTCGTTGAACATCGCCGCACGCCCTCGTTGCTTTGCATCAGTAAAGCGTCGCATTTCCCGCCGCGCCAAGCGAATTGTCGCAAATACGTCGCAATGACGGGCAATTGCCTGCTTTCTGTGCAAATCTCTAGGCTGGCGGGCGCGCGACTTCACGCTATCCTGCTGTTTATGGCGCAAACTCCGATCCTGATCTTCACCGACAAGGGCATTTACTGCCCGGACGGCGATTTCTACATCGACCCATGGCGGCCCGTTGCGCGCGCGCTGATCACCCATGCGCATTCTGACCACGCACGGTTCGGCCATGCTGCGTATCTGTCGACCCCCGGCACTGATATCGTCATGCGTCACAGGCTGGGCGCGATCACGTCTGACACGATCGGTTACGGGCAAACGCAACATATTGGCCGCGTCTCCGTCAGCTTTCACCCGGCGGGCCATGTGCCAGGATCAGCGATGATCCGCATCGCACGCGGTGGTGAGGTCTGGGTGGTATCGGGCGATTATAAAACCGATCCGGATGGCTTGGCCGAGCCATGGCAGCCCGTGGCTTGCCACACCTTCATCAGCGAATGCACTTTCGGCCTGCCGGTGTTCCGGTGGGAGGATAACTCCACCGTGATGGCCCGCATCACTGCGTGGTGGGCAGAAAATGCGGCGGCGGGGAAAATCTCGATCCTCGGGGCGTATAGTCTGGGCAAGGCACAGCGGCTGATGGCGGGCGTTGCAGGCGCAGGCCCGATCCTCACGCATGGCGCAGTCGAAGGTACATCTGCGGCATTGCGCGCGGCGGGCTATGCGATCCCCGACACGGTGCAGGTGCGGGCCGGCGTGGACGGAAAATCGCATCCCGGCGCATTGGTCATCGCCCCGCCATCGGCACTGGGCACGCCATGGGCCGCGCGCTTTGGCCCCTCGGAAAGCGCGTTTGCATCCGGCTGGATGGCCCTGCGCGGGGTGCGGCGGCGACGCGGCACTGCGGGCTTTGTCGTGTCAGACCACGCCGACTGGCCGGGCTTGAACAACGCCATCAGGGAAATGGGTGCCAGCCGCGTTTTCGTGACCCATGGCTATACAACACCGTTCCGCAAATGGCTGGAAACCCAAGGTTATGAGGCAGGCATCGTGGCCACCGAATATGCAGGCGATGATGCGGCGGCCGAGGCTGAACCGGGCAGCGCCGAATGATCCATCCGTCTTCCTCTCTGCAAAACGATCCTCAGGGGGTGAGGCCGCAGGCCGAGGGGGGCAGACAGCCCCCCTGCGCCACCCCCGACAGGCGCGCCGCATGAAAGCCTTTGCCACCCTGTTTGCCGCCCTCGACAGCACCACCAAGACATCCGCCAAGACCGAGGCCCTCGCCACCTATTTTCGCGCGGCCCCCCCGTCTGATCGCGTCTGGACCATCGCCTTGCTGTCCGGCCGCCGCCCGAAACGCAGTGTCACCGCGACCGAACTGCGCCTCTGGGCGGCCGAGGCCGCGCACATTCCGCTGTGGTTGTTCGAAGAGGCCTATCCGATCGTCGGCGATCTGGCCGAAACCATCGCCCTTGTCCTGCCGCCGCCGTCAAAGCTTGGCAACCAAAGCCTGACAGAAACCCTGACCGGGCTGATCGCGCTGACCGGGCAACCGCCTGCTGCGCGGCGCGCGGCAATCCTTGCGGCGTGGGACGCCCTGCCCGGTGACGCGCGGTTCCTGTTCAACAAACTGATCACCGGCGGCTTTCGGATGGGCGTCAGTCAGGGCCTGATGACGCGCGCGCTTGGCCTTGCCACCGGGATTGCGGAAACCACCCTGGCCCACCGCCTGATGGGCAACTGGGACCCCGCCCGTCTGTCCTTTGACGCGCTGATCGCGGGTGACGGGCAGGACGGCGCGCAGCCCTATCCCTTTGCCCTTGCCAGCCCGCTTGAGGCCGATGCAGCAAGCCTTGGCGCGCCAGGTGACTGGATCGCCGAATGGAAATGGGACGGTATCCGGGGTCAGTTGATCAACCGCGCAGGCGCCTTTGCGCTGTGGTCGCGGGGCGAGGAGCTGATCACCGACCGCTTTCCCGAATTCGCGCCCTTGGCCGATTTCCTGCCCCCCGGCTGCGTCATCGACGGCGAGGTTCTGGCCTGGGGCGTGGGTCCGCTTGCGGACCAGCCCCAACCTTTCGCTGCCTTGCAAAGGCGCATCGGGCGCAAATCCGTGCCGAAAAAACTGCTGGCTGACGCGCCCGCACGGATGCTCGCCTATGATTTGCTGGAGGACGCAGGCCACGATCTGCGTGCGCTACCGCTCGCGACGCGACGCGTGCGGCTCTCCGCAATGATCGCCGCATTGCCCCCCGGCCTGCCACTGGCCCTGTCTCCCGCCCTGTCATTTGCCACATGGGATACACTGGCAGCCACGCGGGCATCTGCACGCGGCGCACAGGCCGAAGGGTTGATGCTGAAACGCGCATCATCCACCTATCATGTCGGGCGCAAGCGCGGCGATTGGTGGAAATGGAAACTGGACCCCTACAGCGTCGATGCCGTGATGATCTATGCGCAATCCGGCCACGGGCGGCGCGCCACCCTGTTCACCGATTTCACCTTTGCCGTGCGCGATGGCAATGACCTTGTCCCCTTTACTAAGGCCTATTCCGGCCTGACCGATGCGGAATTTCGCGCTATTACCGCATGGGTGGGCAAACACACGCTGGAACGGTTCGGCCCGGTGCGCCGTGTGCACGCCGAACTGGTATTCGAAATTGCGTTCGAGGGCATTCAGGCCAGCACGCGGCATAAATCAGGGCTCGCCCTGCGCTTTCCACGCATGGCGCGCTGGCGGCAGGACAAGGGTGTGGCCGATATTGATACGCTCGACAGTTTGAAGGCGCTGTTGGCCATACAAGCGAATTGAAGGCCACGGGTTGCAGCCATGGCCTTGGTGGCCTAACTCACCTCCAACAGTTCAGGAGGTTCCAATGATCCCGCATCCCCGCCCCGTCTATGACGCCAACGCCAACGCCAATGGTGGCGGGTTCGGCGATTTGCCCGAATGGGATCTGACGGATTTGTACCCAAGCCCAGATGCGCCCGAATATGCCCGGGATATGGCATCGCTGGCAAAAGCGGGTGTGGATTTTGCGGCGGCCTATGATGGCAAGCTCGCCAGCCTTGATGCGGCCGCCCTGCTTGCCTGTGTGCGCGCGTACGAGGCGATAGATGTGACCGCCGGGCGGATCATGTCTTATGCGGGCCTGCGCTATTATCAGAACACCCTGGACAGCGACCGCGCGAAATTCATGGCCGATGCCCAAGACAAGGTGACGGAGCACACTACGCCTTTGGTGTTTTTCACCCTTGAATTCAACCGTCTGGACGAGGCGCATCTGTCCGGGCTGATCGCGGCTAATGCCGACCTTGCGCGCTATCGCCCGGTGTTCGACCGGATGCGCGCCATGCGGCCTTATCAGTTGTCGGATGAGCTGGAAAAATTTCTGCACGATCAATCGACAGTCGGGTCCGCGGCATGGAACCGCTTGTTTGACGAAACGATGGCGGGGTTGATGTTCACCGTTGCGGGCGAAGATGACGATCTGAACCTTGAGGCGACGCTGAACCTGTTGACGGACACGGACCGCACCAAACGCGAGGCGGCGGCGCGCGCGCTGGCCGTGGTCTTCGACAAACATGTCAAGCTGTTCGCGCGGGTGCACAACACCCTTGCCAAGGAAAAGGAAATCGAGGACCGCTGGCGCAAGATGCCGACCCCGCAAACCGGGCGGCACCTGTCAAACCATGTCGAACCCGAGGTGGTCGAGGCGCTGCGCAATGCGGTTGTTGCGGCCTATCCGAAACTGTCGCACCGCTATTACCGCCTGAAGGCGAAATGGATGGGCCTCGACAAGTTGCAGGTCTGGGATCGCAACGCGCCCTTGCCGCTGGACGCGGCCAAGGTCGTGGATTGGGACGCGGCGACACGGACCGTGCTGGGGGCCTATGCCGGATTCGCCCCCGAAATGGCCGATCTGGCACAGCCGTTCTTTACCAAGGGCTGGATCGACGCGGGCGTGAAACCCGGCAAGGCACCCGGTGCCTTCGCGCACCCGACGGTGACGACAGTACACCCCTATGTGATGCTGAACTATCTGGGAAAGCCGCGTGATGTCATGACCTTGGCGCACGAACTTGGCCACGGTGTGCATCAGGTTCTGGCCGCAGGGCAAGGCGAGTTGCTGTCATCCACCCCCCTGACGCTGGCCGAAACAGCGAGCGTGTTTGGCGAAATGCTGACCTTCCGCAAACTGCTGGCCGGGGCAAAAACGCTGGCCGAACGCAAGACCCTGCTGGCTGGCAAGGTCGAGGATATGATTAACACCGTGGTCCGGCAGATCGCATTTTACGACTTCGAATGCAAACTGCATGCCGCCCGGGGGCAGGGCGAATTGACCCCCGACGACATCAACGCGCTGTGGATGTCGGTCCAGGCCCAGTCGCTTGGGGATGCCTTTGATTTCGTTGACGGATACGAGACGTTCTGGGCGTATATCCCGCATTTCGTCCATTCCCCCTTCTACGTCTATGCCTATGCGTTCGGCGACGGGCTGGTGAACGCGCTTTATGCGGTTTACGAGGAGGGGGACGTTGATTTCAAAGCGAAATACATGGCAATGCTCAGCGCAGGCGGCTCCAAACACCACAAGGACCTGCTGGCCCCGTTTGGCCTTGATGCCTCAGACCCGAAGTTCTGGGACAAGGGGTTGAGCATGATCGAAGGGATGATTGACGCGTTGGAGGGGATGGAGGCGTGACGCAAGTCAGAACGCCGCCACATCAGCGAAATGCGCCGGCAGATCGGCG
>JANNKX010000189.1:0-5307 GCA_031396505.1 Rhodobacterales bacterium | reverse complement strand
TGACGGATCTGGACTGATTCGGCAGGGCCCGCCACGGCCGGTATGCAGTGTTGCGAAATGGTCCTATGCGAGTGGCGGAACAGCGGTAATCCCCCCGAAATTAGGGGGCTACATAAGTAGAATTTTCTCTGCAAGATGCATGAGCAGATTCTGAATGAAGACAAGCAGATACACTGAACCGCAGATCCTCGCGATCCTGCGGCAGGCTGAAGGCGGTGTGCCGGTGGCCGAGCTGTGCCGTGAGCATGGCATGAGCAACGCCTCGTTCTACAAATGGCGGGCGAAGTATGGTGGCATGGATGCGTCGATGATCGCCCAGACGAAGGACATTGAGGAACAGAACCGGCGACTGAAGAAGATGTTCGCCGGGTTGAGCATGCAAAATGAACTGCTCAAGGAGGCTCTCGGAAAAAATAGTTCGGCCATCGGCGGCATCACACCCGCACAGAAACTGAAAATGGCTGCGTAAGTTCTATGGATGCACCCCTTAAAAACGGGGGGATTACCACGCCTATATCCGGCCATTTTTCGTAATGGTGCCGTTTTGTGGCACCATGACCCCCGCGGCCCACCCTCGGATGACCGGCCCGGCGGCAGATCAGGAACCCAGCCCATACCCCCGCGTCAGGTCACGCAACCGCGCGAGGACAGCGTCTTGCTGCGGCGTCATCTTCCAGGGTGCGCCCTGCGCAAGCCCGTCCGTGGTGGCAACCATAGGCATATCCGGTTCATGGTGTTCGGCCACCATAGCCATCGCCCATTTGCCAAAAAGCCGCTTGGCGGCCGGTTCGGCCTCGACCAGGCGCACGCCATCATGGCGCGTATCTTCCTTGATCTTTGCATAAAGCGCCTCAACCGTCATCTGTGGTCCTTCGAGCACTTGGGCAAACCAGCCGTCGTAAAGCATCAGGGCCCCAGTGACGCCGCGTTGCGCATTGCCGGACCGCGCTTGCCGCAGAATGATCGCAAGCCCCGCTTCGTTCATGCCGCCATCCGGCAACAAACTGTGGCTGCGGTAGATCAGGCGAAAGCACGGCTCGACTGCCATTTTTGCCTTTGGTTCTTTCACCGTATCAGCACACATGATTTCCCCCGGCTTGGTTGTTTCGATTGGTTGCTTTGGCGCGCGGCAATCCCGCGTCCATTCAAGGTACGATAACGCCGCGCCCGGCAAAGCGGCGGTTCTTGAAGTCGTCGAGGGCGAGGTTGATGTTATCCAACGAATACTGCGTGTAATGCATCTTCACTTTGCCATCGGCGTTCAGCTCCATCAGTTCCACCAGCTCGGTGTAATTGCCGACAAGGCTGCCGCCGATGTTGATCTCATTGATCACCAGATGCGCTGTCGGCACTTCGATCTTGCCGCCATAGCCGATCATGATCAGCTCACCTCCCGGACGCACCATTTTCCAGCACAGGTTTTCCATGCCCAATTCGCCGACAAAATCCATCACGACCTGCGCGCCCCCGCTGGTGATCTGTTTGATTTCCTCAACCACATTCGGGCCGCCATCCAGCACGAAGTCCGCACCCAGTTCCGTGCACAAATCGCGCGCGGCAGCTTCACGGTCCACTGCGATGATCCGACAGCCCGAGATTTCGTGCAGACATTGCAGCGCGATGTGGCCCAACCCGCCGACCCCCACGATCACACAATACGCGCCGGGGCGCAGCGCCTTGGCCGCCTTTTTCGCGGCGCGGTAAGCCGTGATGCCGGCGTCAGCCATCGGGGCCACATCCAGCGGCGTGATGTTTGGGTTCAGTTTGATCAGTGACCGTTCCGAGGTGACAAAGTACTCAGCAAAACCGCCATCCAGACCCAAGCCCGGAAAGGCCGAATGCTCGCAATGCATGTCGTCGCCATAGCGGCAGGAAAGGCAAATGCCGCAAGTCCGGTGCGGATGGCAGATGACGGTATCGCCGTGTTTTACCGACGTCACGTTGGACCCGACATCCTCTACCCAACCGGCATTCTCGTGGCCCATGATATAGGGCAGCAGATTGCCGCCCGTATCCATGATATCTTTCCACACACCTTCGATGATGTGCAGATCGGTGCGGCATAGGCCCGCCGCCCCAACCTTTACGATCACGTCGTTCGGTCCTAAAATGTTTGGTGGTTTTACCGTCTCTATCTTAAGTTGAACATTCATCGCGGGGTCGTATTCGTAGAGTCTGGCAGCTTTCATGGTGCAACCCTTTCTGACGTGTTCTGCTATTTCCGGCCGAGTTTTTCGGCGCCGCCACCCAAGGCACCACCCAGCGTCGGATCTTCATCCTCGGCCAGATCCGCAATCAGGGTTTCGGTGGTCAGGATAAGGTTGGCCACAGATCCTGCGTTCATCAGTGCCGCACAGGTGACGCGTACCGGGTCGATCACCCCGGCTCGCATCAGATCCTCGTAAACCCCTGTCGCGGCGTTATAGCCTTGGTCCCCAGCCAGCGCGCAGACCTTGCCCACCACATCGTTGGGTTCGGCCCCAGCGTTAAATGCGATCCGCGCCAGCGGTACGGTCAACACCGATTGTACCAGCTCCACCCCTTTGCGGATGTCGCCCTGCACGGTCTTGGCAAGACCGGCCAGCGCGGGTGCCACCCGGGCAAGGGCCACGCCGCCCCCGACCAGAACACCCTCCTCGGCGGCGGCGCGCACGGCGTTCAGGCTGTCCTCGATCAGCTGGATCGTGCGTTTCTGTTCGACCGGGGTGACACCACCCGCAAAGATCGTTGCGGTTCCACCGCACAGCTTGGCCAGACGTTCCTGCAGCTTGTCCTTGTCGACATTGGGCGGGGCCAGTTCAAAAAGCCGCTGCACCTGCGTCCGCCGCGCGGCAATCGCCTGCGGATCGCCATGGCCGCGCACGATCACCGTGTCGGATTGTGTGGCATCGACCCGATCGGCACTCCCAAGATCGGCGCGCGTGATTGCCTCCAGACTGTCGCCAAGATCGCGGGCCAGCACCTTGCCGCCGGTGATGATCGCAAGGTCCTCCATCATGTTGCGCCGCCAATGGCCGAACTCCGGCGGGTGAACGACCAGAAACTTGCCCGGGCCGTGCTTGCCCAACAGTGTCAACAGCACCTCTGGCGAGGTTTCCTCCGAGATGATCACCAGCGGGCGTTTATCATCGGCGGCAATGGCCTTTGCCGCGTCAAGCTGACTGGCCGTCTTCATCTTGATGTCGGTCAACACGATATAGGGCTTCACCACCACCGCACGCATCGCATCCAGATCGGTGACCATGTGATGCGAGATATAGCCACGGTCGAACGACATGCCGTCAACGACCTCCAGCGTGGACGCATTGCCGGTACCGTAGTCGGTAGAGATGACACCCTGCGCCCCGACACGGCGAAATGCTTCGGCGACCAGTGCACCAAGTTCGGCATCCGATGCCGAGATTTTTGCGACAGACGACAGCATGGCGTGATCCGTCGCGGGCGTTGCGGCGGCGCGCAGCGCGGCCAGAGTCGCCTCGACCGCCAGCGCAATGCCCCGACACAGTTCCACCGGTTTTGCACCCTTTTCAATCAGCGCCACGCCGGATTTGATGATGCCATTGGCAAGCACGATGGATGTGGTGGTGCCATCGCCCGCCACATCATTGGTCTGCATCGACACTTCGCGCACCACCTGTGCACCCATGTTTTCGAACCGGTCGAACAGTGCGATCTCGGAGGCGATGGACACCCCGTCGCGGCTGATCAACGGCGTGCCGATGGGGCGGTCGATCATCGCGTTCATGCCCATCGGACCAAGCGTGGACTCGATTGCCGCCGTCAGTTTCTGCACACCTGTGGCAAGGGCGCGGCGGGCTTCGTTCCCGTGAATCATGATTTTCGGCATCGTTCCTCCTGCGGCTTGCGCCGGTTTTGTGTTCTTGTCAGTCGCCCGTCAGCGGCAGGCGTGGATTGGCAAAGGTGCTGCCATGTCAACCAGAATGGGCACATCGCCCGACACGTCCGCCTCAAAATAGCGGCTGCGTTTCAGCCCCCGGCAAAGCGAGCCGGAGAACTCCATATTGATGCGGACCGACCGCAAGAGGCCCATGTAGGTCTGGAAATCCGCACCTATTGGCACGCCCTGATAGGTCGGAAAGGCAAGATCAGCGTCCATCAACGCCAGCCCCTTGGACAATAGCAACGCCAGATAGCGTGCGCGCTGACGCTGGTCCTCGGCGTCCTGAAACCTGATTAATTCAAGATCGGCCAGTGTCATGGCGACGATGTCCTGTGCCAGATAACCTTGGCCAATCAGCGCCTTGATCACCACTTCCTGGCGACGCTGAAACGCCTTCTGATCAAACTTCTCCCGCAGGGCATCAAGGTTCTCACCCGGCATCAGATCGGCAAACACTTCCGAAAAGGCACCGCGCGCGTTGATGACGGCATTCATCTCCTCCGCTGCCACGTGGTCGTGCAGGGTGACCACGGCCTCTCCGACCCAAGGCAGGCCTTCAACCTCGCGCTTGATCCCTTCGGCCATGAGGAACGCAAAGTTCGGCGAACACCAATAGGTCGGCAGGCGAAACGCAATCTCGACCGTACTGCTGTTGTGGCCAGTGGTCGGGCCGGCGATGGACACCGCCTCGATGAAACCCATGTCCGTCACGGGTTCATCAAGTTCCGGGTCCATCACCAGATCAAGGCGCGCCCACACGTCAGCCAGTTGTTGTGAAAGCGCGCCCTCCATCTTATTCGGCCGCAATCTGCATCGGGTGCTTGGCGAATTCCGCCTTGCGTGCCGCGATGTCGATGTTGTAAAGCCTTGCCGCGTTCAGACCCAGGATCTTCTCTTTGATCTCATCCGTCAGCTGCACACCGCGTTCCTTGGCGATGTCCTCGGGGATCTGATAGGCCCAAAGCTTCTCGACCAGCCATTTTGGCGTCCAGATCGCATAGTCCGATCCGAACAGGATCTTTTCCGGCCCGATCCAGAACAAAAGTTCCGCGATGATCTCGCCGAAGTAGCGCGGGCGCGAATGGATGAACGGCAAGGCGACAGCAAGCCCTGCAAAGACATTGGTTTCCTGCGTCGCGATCCAGCAGAAATCATCGAGGCGTGGCAGGCCGCAATGCTCGATGATCCAGTTGAGGTTCTGGAAATCGGTCGCGGCATAGTCCACGTCATGCACGTCGAACGCATCCTTGTTCAGCGGGATGATCGTCGGGCCCTTGTGGACGTGGATGTTCTTGATGCCCAGCTTGTCACACAGCTCAAAGCATTTGTACGCCGCAGGATCGTTCAGCCGCCAGCCTTTCGACTCTCCGTTCCACTCGGCCGTGTACATCTTCACGCCCTTGATG
>JANNKX010000049.1:0-15474 GCA_031396505.1 Rhodobacterales bacterium | reverse complement strand
CGCCAGCCGCACCAGACCCGCCGGATTCAACCCCACCACATCGGCGCGTCTGGAACGATAACTCAGGATGTAATCCAGATGATCCTGCAGGTTCATCCCCACCCCCGGCAGCGCGTGCACGACTGCAATGCCGTGGGCGCGCAATTCATCCTCTGGCCCGATGCCCGACCGCAGCAAAATCTCGGGCGACCCGAACGCGCCCGCCGCCAGTACCACCTCGCGCCGTGCCCGCAGATGCGTGCCATTTGCCAGCAAAACCCCCGTGGCGCGGCCGTCTGCCAGCGTCACGCGGTCCACGTGCGCGCCTGTCAGCACGGTCAGGTTCGCCCGCCCCAACACCGGGTGCAGATAGGCCGCCGCCGCAGAACAGCGTTCGCCCTTGCGTGGCCCATGGCCATATTGCGTGACCTGATACAGCCCCGCACCCGCCTGCACAGGTCCGTTGAAATCATCGTTCGGCGCAATCTGCAGGCTGTCGCACGCCGCCAGAAAGGCATCCGATATGGCCGCGGGCCGCGCCTGATCGCACACCTGCAACGGCCCTGTCTGCCCATGCAAGGCACCGCCGCGCATATTGCCTTCCGATCTCAGGAACCAAGGCAGCACCGATTGCCAATCCCAGCCATCTGCGCCCAGATCGGCCCATTCATCATAATCGCCCGGATGCCCCCGCACATAAAGCATCGCATTGATCGCCGATGACCCGCCCAAGGCCTTGCCGCGCGGCTGAAATCCCCGCCGCCCGTTCAGGCCCGGCTGCGGTTCCGTCTTCAGCGCCCAATTATGGATCGGTGGCCGCCCCGACACCATCGCCGCGACAAGCGCTGGTGCCCGGATGAAGATGCTTTTGCCTGCACCCCCGCCCTCGATCAGACAGACGCTGACCGACCGGTCTTCGGACAGCCGCGCCGCAAGAACGGCGCCCGCCGATCCACCACCCGCGATGATGTAATCGTACTCCATCAGAGCAGCCTATGGGTTGCGCGCAACCGCGCAAGTGTGACGTAGCATCACCCCCGCAGCACGCCGCCTGTGGCCTTGCTGACCTTTTCGATGATCCGCGCCGATACCGCCTCGATCTCGGCTTCCGTCAGTGTCCGCTCCACCGGTTGTAGACGCACCGCGATGGCGAGTGACTTTTTGCCCGGCCCCAACTGCGCCTCGGCCTTGGCCCCACCAAACGCATCAAAGACCCGCACATCCGCAATCAGCGCCTTATCCGCCCCGATCGCCGCGTTCACCAGCGTCTGTGCCTCAACCCCGGCATCGACCACAAAGGCGAAATCGCGCTCCACCGCTTGGAGATCACTGACCGCCAGTGCTGCGCGCGTCGGCGTCTTAACCTTCGGCAACGGCACATTGCCGATCAGGATAGAAAATGCCACCGCAGGCCCCTTGACGTCCATCGCGGCAAGAACGCGCGGATGCACCTCGCCGTACGTCGCAAGCATGTTCGGCCCCAGCCCCACCACACCCGACCGCCCCGGATGCCACCATGCGGCGGCCTTGCGGGTGATCTGCACACGCGCAGGTGCACCGATGGCCGCCAGCACCGCCTCGGCATCGGCCTTGGCATCGTAAACATCCACCATGCGGCGTGACCCATGTGGATCGCGCCCCGCTGCCGCCCCGATCAACAGACCCGTCGCCTGCACATATTGATCCCCGGGCTCGCCCCCCTGAAACACCGGGCCCACCTCCATCAATGCCATGTCGGCAAAGCCGCGCGCCTGATTGCGCGCTGCCGCCCGCAACAGACCGGGCAGCAGATCGGGACGCAGATGCGACATTTCCGATGAAATCGGATTGTCCACCCGCACGGCATCCGCGCCACCGCCAAACAGGGCCGCGTCATCGGCATCGATGAAGCTGTAGGTGACACATTCGTTGTAACCCAGTGCCGCCAGCGTGCGGCGCGCGCTTCCGATCCGCACTTGTGCGGGTGTCAGAATCGGCTTTGGCACGCCGGTGTTGACGCGGGGCAGGGGCCTTCCCACCAGCTTGGTCAGGGACGCGATGCGCGCCACTTCCTCGATCAGATCCGCCTCGCCCAGCACATCGGGCCGCCATGTCGGCGGCGTTGCGATATCGCCGTTCAGCGTAAAGCCCAACGCCTGCAGGGACCGGCGCTGTTCGGCCTCGGGGATATCCATCCCGACAAGGCTGACGACACGCGCCGTATCCAACCGGTAGGTGCGGGCAACGTCCGGCACAGCGCCGTCCGTCACCACGTCTGATGCGCTGCCGCCGCACAGATCAAGGATCATCTGCGTCGCCGCCTCCAGCCCCGGCAAGGTAAAGGCCGGGTCCACTCCGCGTTCAAACCGGTAGCGCGCATCGGAATTGATCTTCAGTGCGCGCCCGGTGGTTGCGATGGTGATCGGGTCCCAGTAGGCAGATTCAAGAAACACGTCCGTGGTCGCATCACTACAACCTGACGCCTCGCCCCCCATGATTCCGGCAAGGGATTCGGGGCCCTCGTCATCGGAAATCAGCATCATGCCGGGGGCCATCGTATAGATCTTGCCATCCAGCGCCTGCAAGGTTTCGCCCCCCACTGCCGCATGAATGCGCAGATCACCTTTCACCTTGGCCGCGTCAAACACATGCAAAGGCCGGTTCAGCGCAAAGGTGAAAAAGTTGGTGATATCCACCAGGGCCGAGATTGGGCGCAGCCCGATGGCTTTCAGCCGGTCGGCCAGCCACACAGGCGACGCGCCGTTCGTCACCCCCCGGATCACCCGGCCTGCGAACAAGGGGCAGCCTTTGGCCTTTAACGCCGGACTGATCTGCACGCCGACTGGCGACGCGAACGTGCCCTTTACCGGGGTCACATCCAGCGGTTTCAGCGTGCCCAATCCCCGCGCG
Organism: Rhodobacterales bacterium; assembly: GCA_031396505.1. Taxonomy (GTDB): domain Bacteria; phylum Pseudomonadota; class Alphaproteobacteria; order Rhodobacterales; family Rhodobacteraceae; genus JAAFHS01. The sequence goes on along the minus strand of JANNKX010000049.1, from coordinate 12,606 downwards.
GCCAGATCGCGGGCAATGCCGCGCACGCCCAAAGCATCCGGGCGGTTTGGTGTGACCTTCACATGGATCATTGGGTCGTTCAGGCCGCGATAATCGATAAACCGCGCGCCCAGCGGCGCATCGTCGGGCAGCTCGATGATGCCATCATGGCTGTCTGACAACATCAGCTCGCGTTCCGAACACAGCATGCCGTTGGATTCGACCCCGCGGATCACCCCCGGTTTCAGATCCACTCCGGTACCGGGCACATGCGTGCCCACGGGCGCGAACACCCCCACAAGGCCAGTGCGGGCATTCGGTGCACCGCATACCACCTGCACCTCTTCCATTACCGTGTCCGGCCCGCCGGGATATGTGGCCACCCGGCAAAGGCGCAGACGGTCGGCATTGGGGTGCGGTTGGGCCTCGATCACTTTGCAAATCCGGAATGCCCCAAGGGTATCGCCGGGGTTCGCAACCCCCTCAACCTCCAGCCCCAGATCGGTCAGGGCATACAGGATATCATCCAGCGGTGCCGATGTTTCCAGATGGTCGTGCAGCCAGGAGAGGGTGAATTTCATGGTCGAAGTCCTTGAAGATGCGGCGCCCTCGGCAATTAGCGCAAAGGGTTGCCGATGGGAAGCAGAGGGGTTGGCGGTTTCCTGCCGGGAAACGGCTTGTTCTCAAACTGTGGCAGGTTCTGCCTTAATTGCGGTCCGAATCTGCAGTAATTTGTTCACATGGACCCAATGCTGAACATCCCCAAGAATCGCAAACGTGTGCCCGTCTGGCGGATGTGCCTGCTGATGGGGCTGACCGCACTGCTGTTTATTCTGATTGCCAACAGCTATGGCTTTGCGCTGCCGCTGTTTGGCTGACAGCCTAAGCGTTGCCCTGATGGTGCGCGTCCAGCCAAGGCAAGGCCCGCGCACGCAGGATGGTCATCGGTTGGATCAGGCAATCGGGGTTTTCATGCACATCAAGGTATGACACCACGCCATCCCCTTCCCCCGGCTGGCAAAACTGATCAAGCCGGATATCATCACCTTGCTGCCAAACGGGATCATCGGGCAGATCGCCGTCCGGGGTGACAAAGCGCAAGTTGATATAGGCGTCAAAGCCATAGCGGCTGCGTTGCAGGTTGATCGCAGTCTTGCCATTAGCTGTCTCGCGCGCCCATGTGGTGCCCTTTTGGGTGTATCCCATAGGGCGGGCGACGGCACTGATCGCATCACAGATCATCACCACCGCTGCCTCGCGCTTTTGAGCAAAGGCCGGGTCGTTGGCCGCGATATGGATGCGGTGGCTGGTGTCGGGGTCGGTCATTGTTCAGATCGTTGACTTGAGCGCGGCTGACTTTGGATCACCGGTGTTGGGTGTGCCGGCAGGCTCAATTAGCAACAGATGCGCCTCTTGCGCGGCCATCGGGCAGTGTTCCACCCCTTTGGGCACCACAAACAGCTCACGAGGGTTCAGAATAACATTGGTACCGCGCAACTTGATGGTGACCTGTCCATGCAGGCAAAGAAAGAAGTCATCCGTTTCAGGATGACTATGCCAGACAAATTCCCCCTTGATCTTGACAACCATCAGATCATTGCCGTTGAAACCACCAACAATCTTGGGTGACCAAAAATCATCAAACTGCGCCAGCTTATCGGTGAGATTGACTTTCATCACCCGCTCAACCCCCCCGCCAGATCCGGTATATCGAGCGCGGCAAACCCATAGTGCCGCAGCCAGCGCAAATCGCTCTCAAAGAACGCGCGCAGGTCCGGAATGCCGTATTTCAGCATCGCAATCCGGTCGATGCCCATGCCAAACGCGAACCCCTGCCATTGCGTCGGGTCCACCCCGGCGGCGGTCAGCACCTTGGGGTGCACCATGCCCGACCCCAAGATTTCCATCCACTTGTCGCCTTGGCCGATCTTCAATTGCCCACCTTCCCATGAACAGCGGATGTCCACTTCCGCCGACGGTTCGGTGAACGGAAAATGCGATGCGCGGAACCGCAGCTCCACCGATGGCACCTCGAAATAGGCGCGGCAGAATTCCTCCAGGACCCATTTCAGGTTGGCCATGCTGATGTCGCGGTCAATCGCGAGGCCCTCGACCTGATGGAACATCGGGGTGTGGGTCTGGTCCATGTCCATGCGGTACACGCGACCCGGTGCGATGACCCGAATTGGCGCGCCTTGGTCCATCAGCGCGCGGATTTGCACCGGGCTGGTATGCGTGCGCAACACATGCGGCGGGCGGTTGTCGCCGGGGGCGCGGTGCATGAAGAACGTATCATGTTCCTGCCGTGCCGGGTGTTCAGGCGGGATGTTCAGGGCATCGAAATTATACCAGTCGCTTTCCACCTGCGGGCCTTCGGCCACGGCGAAACCCATATCGGCAAAGATCGCCGTCAATTCCTCCATCACCTGACTGACAGGATGGATCGTGCCACGCGGGCGGGGGCGCGCGGGCAGCGTCACGTCCAGCCATTCGTCGCGCAGTCGCGCATCAAGGGCGGCATCGGCAAGCGCGGCTTTCTTCGCACGCAGGGCGGCGTCAATCTCATCCTTGACGACGTTCAGCATGGCACCCGCAGCCTTGCGTTGATCGGGGTCCATCTTCCCAAGGGTTGCCATCAACGCAGAAATCTCGCCCTTTTTACCAAGAGCGGCAAGGCGCACCTCTTCCAGTGCGGCCTCATCGGCGGCGGATGCCACGGCGGTCAGGTATTTGATTTTCAGTGTATCCAACCCGTCCATCGCAGCCTCCATCAATGCCGGATGGTGCTAGCGGGACACGGGGTCCGATGCAAGTGGCGCGGGCATTTTACCCAAACACCGCGAGCCGTTGTGCGGCCACGCCCAGACCCCGTATCGGTGTGCCAAATTCGTGCCGCAGATCAAAGCCATGGGTCAACTTTGGGGCGGCAAACCCCACTGTGCGCAGGGCCGCGTCCAGATAGGCAAGGCTGTGCTTGTGGCGACCTGATGGTGACAGTGACCATCCGGGCGCAATTGCGTCACCCGCATCTTCGACCGTCAGCACGACCCAGCCACCCGGACGCAGCAGGCGCGCGAAATTCGCCAGTACAGCCACCAGATCGCCGAAATACACCAGAACATCCGAACTGACGATCAGGTCAAATGGTCCCGCAGGCAACGTGCCCAGCGTGCCAAGATCGGCGCGCGACAGTTTGTCATAGCTTTTCTTCGCCCGCGCCTTGGCCAGCATCGCAGGTGACAGGTCGACACCGTGCAATCGCCGCGCATAGGGGCGCAGCAGCGGGCCGCACAACCCCGTGCCACAGCCCGCATCCAGAACATCGAGTTTGCGTTGCGCAGGCAGGGACAGCCGATGCAGCATCGCGGCCACCGCATCGGGGCCAAGGTTACCCAGTTTTGCCAGCGTCTTGTCATAGCTGGGGGCGAACCGTTCAAACACCTCAAGCGTCATTGCCGCCTGTGCTGGCCCCGCGTGAGTGCCGCGCAGCGCGCCTGCCACATGATCAAATTCGGCACGGTTCTGGGTGCAGAGCGGTTCCGTCTTGTCGAGCAACGTGCGGGCGTGCCCCAGAAAGCCCGACTGGGCAAGGATGCGCACAAGGTTCAGGCGGATCACCCCATCTTCGGGCGCGCCGGCAAAAATCGGCTGCCACAGCGCCATCGCCGCATCAGCATCGCCCCGGTGCAGTAAAATCCCGGTGAGGGTCAGCACCCCGGCCTGATGTGTAGGGTCATCGCACAGGCCCTGCGTCAGCAGCGCCACGGCATCATCCTTGCGGCCCATCACCGCCATCAGGCGGCCCAGATTGATCTGGCGGTGGGCATCCATCACACCCGCGCCCAACTGCGCAAAGAAATCTGTTGCAATCGCATCGGCATCGGTCACGCCACCCGCCGCGCGCAGCACCATCAGCAGATTGGCCGCCGTCATCGGTGCCAACGCTTCACCGCGCAGGGTCGTCACGCACAGATCGGCGGCGGCATGGGTCTTGCCCGCGTCCAGCAGTGCATTTGCTTGGTCAAGGGCGGTGCGGGCGGGCGATGTATCGCGCGCCGCATCCTCCAGCGCGGGCAGGGACAGCACGTCTTCGCCGTTCAAGCGCAGATCGCCTGCCATACCCGCCCCCTTAGCCATACCTTTGCGCATGATCCGTACAGCCAGCCCGTAAGGCAAGAAAAAACCCCGCGTGACGGGCACGCGGGGGTTTTCAAGATCTGGTCAGGACTGGTCAGGCGGGAACGGCGGCCTTGGCTTGCGCCGCAATCGCGTTGAACGCCTCGGGTTCGTGCACGGCAAGATCGGCCAGCACTTTGCGGTCCACCTCGATGCCAGCCAAGGCCAGACCGTTGATGAAACGTGAATAGGTGAAGGCCGGATCGAACAGGCGCACAGCCGCATTGATCCGCTGGATCCACAGCGCGCGGAAGTTGCGCTTGCGGACCTTGCGGTCACGGGTGGCGTACTGGTTGGCCTTGTCAACGGCCTGCGTGGCCGTGCGGAAGTTGGTGGATCGGGCAGCGTAGTAGCCTTTGGCCGCCTTGATGACCTTGCGGTGACGGGCGTGGGTCACAACACCGGATTTGACGCGGGACATATGTGTTTCTCCTTACCGGTCGTAGGGCATGTATTTTTTGACGATCTTCGCGTCGGACGCACATAGGATCATCGCCCCGGATGCATCGCGAATGAACTTCGTCGAACGTTTGATCATGCCGTGGCGCTTGCCGGCAGGGCCAGCTTTCACCCGACCGGAGGCGGTAAAGCTGAAACGCTTTTTCGCCGCCGACTTCGTCTTCATCTTGGGCATTTCGATCTCCAATCGTGACAATGCGCGACTCGGCATGCCACTTCTGGCCGGACGCGCAGGCTTTTTGAAGCCGCTCTGTTAGGCGGAAATGTTTGGCGGCGCAAGGCCTCTAGTTCAGATAGCGGCCAACAACGCGCGTAAAGACGTCCGGAATATCGGGCACCGAATAGCGGATAGTTCCCTGTGTCAGTGCCAACGCGATCAACCCACCCCCGATCAGGAACATGATCGCACCTGCGCGTGGCGGGCGACTTTCCGAAAATGCCCCCACAACTGGCGGCACGGCAAGTACCGTGATAATGATGCCGATGACCAGAAAAAGGTCGGTATCCATACTGGGCTTCCCTTATCGAACAGCCCTTAGGTTACTCTGGGTCAGCGCTGCTGATCAACCGTTCATCGCAAGGGGCCACACGCAGGATATTTGTGGTGCCTTTGACGTTGAACGGCACACCCGCTGTCACCACGATCTGGTCCTCTTGGTCGGCAAAGCCGTTCTCACGCGCGGCGCGGACTGCCGCCAGAACCGCGCCTTTGAACCGGTCCTGAGGTTCGGTGATGGCCGCGTACAACCCCCATGTCAGCGACATGCGCCGCGCCGTTGACATCAGCGGCGTCAGCGCCAGAATTGGCACCCGTGGACGTTCGCGCGCCACAAGGCTGGCTGTTGTGCCGGACTGACTAAAGCAGGCGATGGCCTTGATGTTAGTCGCCTCGGCGATTTCGCGCGCCGCGGCCACGATGCCGTCAGCCACGGTTTCGCGCGCAATCACGCGGCTGGCCTCGATGATCTGGCGGTAGGTGGGGTCTTTTTCCACCGACAGCGCCACGTTGTGCATCGTTGTTACGGCCTCGACCGGGTATTTGCCCGCCGCCGATTCCGCCGACAGCATCACCGCATCCGCGCCTTCATAGATCGCTGTGGCCACGTCGCTGACCTCGGCCCGCGTTGGCACGGGCGATTCGATCATCGATTCCATCATTTGCGTCGCCACGATCACCGGCTTGCCCGCCGCGCGGGCCCCGCGCACCAGACGTTTCTGGATGGGCGGCACCGAATAGACCGGCAATTCGACCCCCAGATCGCCGCGCGCCACCATGATGCCATCCGAAACCCGCAAAATCGCATCATAGGCTTTGACGGCCGCCGGTTTTTCAATTTTTGACAGGATCGCCGCGCGCCCCTTTGCCAGCTGGCGCGCTTCCAGCACGTCTTCAGGTCGCTGCACGAACGACAGCGCCAGCCAGTCCACGCCCAGTTCGCAGGCAAATTCAAGATCGCCCCGGTCTTTCTGCGACAGTGCCGCCACCGGCAGCACCACATCAGGCACGTTCACGCCCTTGCGGTTCGAAATCGTGCCACCCACCGTGACGGTGCAATCTGCGAAATCCTTGCCGCACGTATCCACGATCAGACGGATCTTGCCGTCATTCACCAACAGCGACGTGCCCGGTTCCAGTGCTGCAAAAATTTCGGGGTGCGGCAGGTTTACCCTGCTGGCGTCGCCCGGCGCACTGGACAGGTCCATGCGGAATTTGGCACCTTCAACCAGTTCTTCGCCGCCCGCATTTGCAAACGTGCCCACGCGCAGCTTTGGCCCCTGCAGATCGGCCAGAATGCAGATCGGGCGGCCTGTATCGGCCTCGACCTGCCGGATGATGGTGTGGCGCGCGCGGATGTCATCATGTGTGCCATGGCTCATATTCAGGCGAAACACGTCGGCGCCTGCCTCAAATAATGCGCGGATCATCTTGTAATCGTTGGAGGCAGGGCCGAGTGTTGCGACGATCTTGACGTTGCGGAGGCGTCTCATATGGCCTTTTCCTTACATTGCTTGCGCTGTTGCGGGGCTTATGGCCCAATAAATCTGATCCAGCAACATTCGCCGGACAATGATGGTCAATAAAGAAGAAGGTGCATAATTTCTGTGCAGTTTAAGAAAACAGATGCGTTGCAGATCATAGCCGAAGATTGTGACAGCCCATGGTTGGTGACCTGCGATCACGCCACAAACCATGTGCCCGGCTGGGTTGGCGGTGGTGATCTGGGCATCTGCAAGGCCGACATGAACCGCCATATCGCCTACGATGTGGGGGCCGCCGATTTGACGGTGGCCCTGGCTGCGGCTTTGGGGTGCACGGCCATCATGTCAAACTTCTCGCGCCTTGTGATCGATCCGAACCGGGGCGAGGCTGATCCGACCCTTGTGATGCGGTTGTATGACGGCACTATCATTCCGGCCAATCGGCACGTCTCGGACGCTGACATCGCGCAACGGATGGAACGGCTTTATCATCCCTACCACGCGGCACTGGGGCGCCTTGCTGCGCGGCGTGATGATACCGTGATCATCGCCGTACACAGCTTTACACCCTGCCTCAAGGGGCGGGGGCCGCGGCCCTGGCATGTTGGGGTGTTGTATTCGCATGTGGATGCGCAATTGTCGGATGCCTTGCTTGCACGGTTGCAAAACGATCGTGACCTGTGTGTCGGCGACAACGAACCCTATGCGGGCCACTTGCCCGGTGATGCGATTGACCGCCACGCCCTTGCGATGGGGCGATTGAACACCTTGATCGAGGTTCGAAATGACCTCATTTCCGACTGTGCTGCCTGCACAGCGTGGGCGGCCCGGCTTGCAACCCATTTGAAAGGGGCTCTTCTTGATGTCAGACTTTGATCCCGCAACCATTCAGGCGCTTGAGGCAGCGGCCTATCGCCGTCTGCGCGACCATCTGCAGACCCGTACCGATGTGCAAAACATTGATATGATGAACCTCGCCGGCTTTTGCCGCAATTGCCTTGGCCGCTGGATGCACGAGGCGGCGGTGGCGCAAGGCGTGCCACTGGACCGCGAGGCGGCGCGCACCATGGTCTATGGCATGCCCTACGATGACTGGAAAACCCTGCATCAGGGGGCGGCATCAGATTCGCAGAAAGCCGCGTTTAACGTGGCGTTTCAGCAGAACGTCGGCAAGCCGGATTGAATCAGCTTCAGCCAGCAGGATGATCCGGGGGAAAATCCATAATTGTGGCAAAATAAAGAACAGATAATGGTCATTCATTGACGCCCGTTAATGATTGTTCTTATGTGACATGTAACGCGCCCCTATCCGAATGGGTGCAATAACGGGGTCGCACCATGGTTGAACTGCTTTTGCTTCTCCCACTGATATTGTTCGGTGGGTTGCTGGTCGATGGCGGTTCAAATGATGATGAATCTGCACCCGAAACACCCCCTACAACGGCCGATATCGAGGGCGGCGAAGATGCGGACCTTCTGATCGGCACCGATGACGCCGAATCGATCAATGGGCGGGGCGGTGACGATGAAATTCAGGGGTTTGCCGGAGATGACAGCCTGATCGGCGCGTCCGGCAATGACCTTGTGTTTGGTGATGACGGCAATGACACCATCGCCGGCGAAGCGGGTGATGACGAATTGCAAGGAAACTTGGGCGACGACAGTCTGACAGGGGGTGCTGGCTTTGACAGTCTGTCCGGCGACCTAGGCGACGATACCATCGACAGCGGTGACGGCGACGATGAGGTTGTTGGCGGCGACGGCAATGATGCGGTGCGTTTGGGTGCCGGAAACGACCGGTTCTTCCCGAATTTCGAAGACGATCCGTTTCCTGAAACCGGGAATGATCTGGTGTTTGGCGATGCGGGCGACGACACGATCATAGGTGGTCTTGGGGCGGATACCCTGCACGGCAACGACGGCAATGATATTCTGTTCGCCGGTGATTTTGGTGAAACGCCGTCAGCGCAAGATACGCTGTTTGGCGGGGCTGGGAATGACTTTTTGTTCGGTGACGATGGCGACTGGCTGTTTGGCGGTCTTGGGGCCGATACCTTCGCGATCGACATCGCGGCAGAAGATTCGCTTGACCAGTGGGTGCGCGTTTTTGATTTCCAACCCGGTAATGATCAGTTGCAGATTGAAATCGACAATGGACCAACACCCCCTGATCTGACCTTGACCGATGGGCCGAACAACAGCGTGCGGGTCAATGTAAACGGCACGACTTATGCGCTGATCCAAGGGTTCACGCCGGACCAGATTTTGTCCAATGACGTGGTCGTCACCCGTGTCTGATCACACGGCCATCTTGCGCATCTCATCCAGATAAATTTCGCGCAGCCGGGCCGCCACCGGCCCCGGCTTGCCATTGCCGATCATTGTGCCGTCGATTTCGACCACGGGCATGACAAAGATGGACGCCGCTGATGAAAATGCCTCATCCGCCGCTTGCGCTTCGGCCACCGTAAAGGGGCGCTCTTCGACCACCATCTGTGCCTCGGCGGCAAAGCGCAGAACGGACGCCCGCGTGATGCCATGCAGAATATCATGGCTCAGGTGCCGTGTGATGATGTGGTTGCCCTTGACGATATAGGCGTTGTTCGATGTGCCTTCCGTGACCATGCCGTCCTCGACAAACCAGCTGTCGTCGCAGCCCGCCTTTTTCGCCATCATCTTGCCCATCGACGGATACAGCAGTTGCACCGTCTTGATATCGCGGCGCCCCCAACGGATGTCAGGGATGGAGATCACCTTGAATCCGACCTTCGCGGCTGGCGCATCGGCCAGATTGGGGATGTTCTGGGTAAAGGCCACGATGGTCGACGGCGTGGTTGCCGGATCGGGAAACACGAAAGACCGATCGCCGGGATTGCCGCGCGTGATCTGCAGATAGATCATGCCCTGATCAATCTCGTTCAGCCGCACCAGTTCGCGGAACATCGCCGTCAGACCCTCATCGCTGATCGGGCTTGCCATCTCCAGTTCCGCCAGACTGCGCGCAAGACGCACGACATGGCCTTCCATATCAATCAGCTTGCCATCCAGAACGGACGTCACCTCGTACACGCCATCCGCCATCAGAAACCCGCGATCAAAGATCGAAACCGTGGCTTCGGCCTCGGGCAGATAAGTGCCGTTTACATAGACAGTCCGTGTCATGGTCATCCCCACAGTTGGGCGGTTGGCGGGTGCACGCCTTGGTCATCAAAGACGAGCGGATATTCGCGGTCTTCGGCCAATAGCAGCGGGCCGTCAAGGTCTGTGTAGGCGGCACCCTGTGCCAGTAGCGTGGCCGGTGCCATCGCCAGCGACGATCCGACCATGCAGCCCACCATCAGGCCATAACCCTGCGCCAGCGCCGCATGTTTCAGGGCCAGCCCTTCGGTCAGGCCGCCCGTCTTGTCCAGTTTGATGTTCACCACGTCATACTTGCCCCGCAACCCTGCAAGCGATGCGCGATCATGGCAGGATTCGTCCGCACAAACCGGCAGGGGCCGCGCAATTTCGGCCAGCATATCATCTGCCCCGGCGGGCAGCGGCTGTTCCACCAGCGCCACGCCAAGACGCACCAGATGCGGTGCCAAATCGGTATAGACATCTGCCGTCCAGCCTTCATTCGCATCGACAATGAAGACGGATGCGGGCGCGCCCTGCCGCACGGCCTCAAGCCGCGCCATATCATCTGTCGTGCCCAGCTTGATCTTCAGGATCGGGCGATGTGCGTGCGTTGCCGCCGCCGCACGCATGTGCGCGGGCGTATCCAGCGACAGGGTAAAGGCCGTTACCATCGGCCCGGGGGCCGGCAACTGCGCGAGGTCCCAGACCCGCCTCCCCGCCTGTTTTGCAGCGAGATCCCACAAGGCGCAATCCACAGCGTTGCGCGCCGCCCCGGCAGGCAATGCCGATTGCAGGTCATCCCGCAGGATATCGGCAGGCAAGCTTTCGATCTGCGCCGTCACGCTTTCCAGCGTCTCGCCATAACGGGCATAGGGGACACATTCGCCCCAGCCCGTCACGCCGCCGCGTGTGATCCGCACCGTCAATACCCGCGTCTCGGTGCGACTGCCGCGCGCGATGGTGAACACCTGCGCAAACCGGAATATATCAGGTGTGATCACCAACATGCAGGAAGGGTAGCCTTACGCCAATTGCCGAACAACCAGTTTGTGCGCGTCCCTCCAGCGGGCGGTCCGTCCACACCACGCGGGCACACAAGCCACAATCTGCATCGTTGACAGACTGCCCAGATAATCGTCACGTATTTGTCATGTTCGCCGTGATTCGCGGCATTATCGGAAGAATACCCGCGCTGCGCCACGGGAGGGGAGGCCCGCCGCAGCACCAACGGGAGGATGCACGCCCCGTGGCCCAGCCACGGGGCGCTGCTATTTTGCCACGATGATTTTTCTGCGAAGAATCAGGCCCGCTTATCCGGCCAAAGGCAGATGCAACTCTGTGATCAGCTTTTCGGGCGATGTGTTCATCGGTGAATTCAGATACACTTCGAATGACGGCTGATTGTCGGGCAAATGTCCGCTTTGCGGCAGCCAGATCCCGTACAACTGATCATATGCGGCGGGCAGCCCCGCATAGGGACCGGCGTAGGTGAGCACCGCCTGCATGCCGCCGGGCAAGGTGCGGGCCTCCAACGGTGCCATGGGCAAAAAGTCAGGCGGCACTTCAACCCCCGCGAGGCTGCGCAAATCGGCCTTCGGCACCGCCGCCGGATCATCAAGAAACACACCGATCATGTATCCCGTCAGCCCCACCTGATCGCGCGCGACCAGCGATGCAAACAGCTTTTCAAACGCCCGGTTGATTTCGTGATACGCCCCTTTGTGCGGGATTGTCACAAGGTGGCGCGCGGGTTCGGTCCGGATGGAAACAGGGTGCATGATCGCTCCTTTCGGGGGCTGTGCTACAGGGAAAGGGCGCAATTCGCCCCGCTTGCGAAAGGCGGCCGGTGGCATCCCATAGGCGTCGGCAAAAGCCCGCACGAAACTGGTCGCATTGGCATAGCCAACCGCCTTTGCAATGCCCGCTTGCGGCGCATCGGTCTGCACCAAGGCCACCGCCGCCCTGTGCAGCCGCATGCGTCGCACCGTCTGTGCCGCTGTTTCGCCGGTCGTCGCGTGGAACACCCGGTGCCAGTGAAACCGGCTCATCGCGGCCACATCGGCCAAGGCATCCAGTGACAAATCCCCGGCGGGGTTATCATGGATATGGTCGATTACCCGCAGCATCCGTCGTTCCGCATCATTTGCCATCGCGGCCTCCTTCGCCCGTCCCACAGTGCATGGTCATGCTTTGCAAATCTTGCGAAGTTGCATATTTGCCCTCATGCGGTCATATACCCAAACAGATCAAAGCGGAGCGTCTGATGAATTATCTTGAATTCGAAAAGCCGCTGGCCGAGGTCGAGGGCAAGGCCGAAGAACTGCGTGCCATGGCACGGTCGAACACCGCACTGGATGTCGCCAAAGAAGCCGAGGCGTTGGACAAAAAGGCCGACGCCATGCTGCGGGACCTTTATAGGGATCTGACGGCATGGCAGAAATGTCAGGTCGCCCGCCACCCTGATCGGCCCCATTGCATCGATTACATTGACGCCCTGTTTTCTGAATTCACACCGCTGGCAGGCGACCGCAACTTTGCCGAGGACCACGCGGTGATGGGTGGCCTTGCGCGGTTCAACGACACCCCGGTGATGGTGATCGGCCACGAGAAGGGCCACGACACCAAGACCCGGATCGAGCGGAATTTCGGCATGGCGCGGCCCGAGGGGTATCGCAAGGCGATCCGGCTGATGGACCTTGCGCACCGGTTTCATCTTCCGATCGTAACGCTGATCGACACGCCGGGGGCCTATCCGGGCAAGGGGGCCGAGGAGCGGGGACAGTCGGAGGCGATCGCAACCTCGACCGCGAAGTGCCTGACGGTGGCCGTGCCGCTGGTGACGGTGATCATCGGGGAAGGCGGGTCGGGCGGGGCGGTGGCGTTTGCCACGGC
>JANNKX010000115.1:0-1649 GCA_031396505.1 Rhodobacterales bacterium | reverse complement strand
ATATTGTCGCCGTCACCGGCAATTCGATGGGCTGGTATACCGCACTCGCCTGCGCCGGGGCGCTGACGCCGATGGGCGGGTTTGACGTCGTCAACACCATGGGCACACTGATGCACGACACCGGGCAAGGCGGGCAGGTGATCTATCCCATCACCGGCGATGACTGGCGGCCTGACGTAGGCCTGCGGGCGCAGGTGATGGATCTTGCCAACCGGGCGGGCCTAGCGTTGTCGATTGATCTGGGGGGGATGGTCGTGCTGGCGGGGGATGATGCCGCGCTTGCCGCCTTTGCGCCGCCGCCGGTTGGTCGCTTTCCCATGCGCCTGCACAACCACGCGGCGTTCCATACGGCCCTGATGGCCCCGGTCGCTGTGGCGGGGCAAGCCCGCCTTGCGCGGGGCCATTTCCGCCAGCCCGATGTCGCGATGATTGACGGGCGGGGGGCCGTATGGTGGCCGGGGGCGACGGATGTGGACGCGCTCTATGACTACACGCTGGGCCATCAGGTGACGCAAGCCTACGATTTCGCCCATGCCATCCGCATCGCCGCGCGTGAATTCGCGCCCGATCTGTTCATTGTGACCGGCCCCGGCACCACGCTGGGCGGGGCTGTCGCGCAATCGCTGATTACCGCAAACTGGCAGGGCCTGCGCTGCAAAGCCGATTTCCAGACACGCCAACAAACCGCGCCGCTTGTGTTGTCCATGGGGATGGACGATCAGCGCGCCATCGCAACAGGAGGCCACCCATGACCCACGCCAAAACACTGCATGCCGCAGGGCTGACCGCCGCCGAGTTGACGGGCGGCACCTTGCCCGTGCGCTCGCCCATCGACGGGGCCACGGTGGCACTTGTCCATGAAACCGCACCGGGCGACATGGCGGGCATCATCACGGCCAGTCAGGCGGCGTTCAAGGTATGGCGCGATGTGCCCGCCCCGCGCCGGGGTGAATTGGTGCGCCTGCTGGGCGAAGAGTTGCGCGCATCGAAGGCCGAACTGGGGGCCGTGGTGACACTTGAGGCGGGCAAGATCACCTCTGAAGGCTTGGGCGAAGTGCAGGAGATGATTGATATCTGCGATTTTGCCGTGGGCCTGTCGCGCCAGATTTACGGGTTGACCATCGCGTCCGAACGCCCCGGTCACCGGATGATGGAAAGCTGGCATCCGTTGGGGCCCTGCGCGATTATTTCGGCGTTCAACTTTCCGGTGGCCGTGTGGTCATGGAATGCGGCCCTTGCGCTGGTGACGGGCAATCCGGTGATCTGGAAACCGTCCGAGAAAACCCCGCTGACGGCCATGGCCTGCATGAAGATCATGGCGCGCGCGCTGGCGCGGTTTGGCGATGCGCCGGACGGATTGGTGCAACTGGTGATCGGTGGCCCGGCGATTGGCGAGGCGCTGGTGGCGTCGCGCGATGTGCCTGTGGTGTCGGCGACGGGCTCGACCCGGATGGGGTCCCTTGTCGGGCCGAAGGTCGCAGCACGGTTCGGACGGTCGATCCTTGAACTGGGCGGCAACAATGCGATGATCGTGGCCCCGTCGGCGGATATGGACATGGCCGTGCGGGCCATCGTGTTTTCCGCCGTGGGCACGGCGGGGCAACGCTGCACCACGCTGCGCCGTCTGATTGCGCATCATTCGATCAAGG
>JANNKX010000082.1:0-1959 GCA_031396505.1 Rhodobacterales bacterium | reverse complement strand
CACTTGGACTGCCGGGTTCGGGTTGATGCGAACTGGTTTTAGTCCTCCAGCACAAACGTCACCATCATGTTGACCTGCCATTGCACGATTTGGTTGTCCTTGACGCTGACCTTGTGTTCCTTGACCCACGCGCCTGAGACGCCGCGCAGGGTTTCGGTGGCGCGGGCGACGCCGGTGGCGACGGCGTCTTCAAAGCTTTTGGTCGAGGTGGCGGAGATTTCGGTAACGCGTGCAACTGACATGGCATCCTCCCGGTTGATGAAGGGGCAAGTGTCGCACGGCCTGCCGCGCGCGCGCCAGTGCAGAGACTGCCGCGCGCGGGAACCAGCCTGTTACGCCACCGGTTGCTAGGCCAGCGTCTTGCGGAAAAATGCGATGGTACGCTCCCACGCGAGTTCTGCCGCCGCTTGGTCATAGCGCGGGGTGGAATCGTTGTGAAAGCCATGGTTCACGCCGGGATAGATATGCGCCTCATACGTGGTCCCTGCGGCCTTCAGCGCAGTTTCATACGCGGGCCAGCCTTCGTTCACGCGGGTATCAAGTTCGCCGTAGTGCAGCAACAGCGGGGCCGTGATCTTTGGCACATCGGCGGGGTCGGGCTGGCGGCCATAGAACGGCACGGCACCCCCCAGTTCGGGATAGGCGACGGCGGCGGCATTGGCCACACCACCGCCATAGCAGAACCCGGTGATGCCCACACCCACCACATCGGCGCGCGCCATCAACCATTCCACAGCGGCAAAGAAATCATTCATCAGCTTGGCCGGATCAACGCCCGCCTGCAGTTCCTTGCCTTTGTCGTCATTGCCGGGATAGCCACCCACGCTGGTCAAACCATCGGGGGCAAGGGCGATAAAGCCCGCCTTGGCCACGCGCCGCGCGACATCCTCAATATACGGGTTCAGCCCGCGGTTTTCATGCACAACGACCACGGCGGGCAGGGGGTTTTCGGTGCCCGACGGCCTGACCTGATAGGCGCGCACCGTGCCATGGCCCATGGGCGATGGGTAGGTGACGTATTCGGCGATGATACCCGGATCGGTAAAGGGCACCTGTTCGGCCATCGCATAATTCGGGCTCATCAGACCCAGCAGTGTCACTGCCGTCATGCCGCCCACGGCAAACTTGCCCGCACGATCCAGAAATTCGCGTTTGGTGATCTGGCCATGGGCGTAGAAATCATACAGCTCGAGCAATGCAGGATGGAAATCCGATGCGGTCATGCGGGTCATTTTCGTCTCCAGACTCTGTGGTTGATCGCAAAGTTAGCATGAAAATCGTGACGTCCACATCACAACGGCGCTGTAGCGATTGAGTCTCTGCCGCCACACCCAAAATATGCTACATACAGTAGAGCGCGAATCCCACTAGCCGAAGCCTGCGCGATGTCACTATAGTCAGTCGTGACGGGGGGCGATAACCCCCGCACCTTGAGGCAGGCATAACATCAAGCAAGGAGGGGGCCCATGCGCTGCCCATTCTGCGGCAATATCGATACCCAAGTGAAAGACTCGCGTCCGGCGGAAGACCATGTCGCCATCCGGCGGCGGCGGTTCCGCCCGGCCTGTGGGGGGCGTTTCACGACCTATGAACGTGTGCAGTTGCGCGATCTGATTGTGGTCAAATCATCGGGCAAGCGCGAGGATTTCGACCGCACCAAACTGGAACGCTCGATCCGCATTGCGATGCAGAAACGCCCGATTGATCCGGAACGCATCGATCAGATGATCAGCGGAATCGTGCGCAGGCTGGAAAGCCTTGGCGATACCGACATCTCGTCCAAGGTGATTGGCGAGATCGTGATGGAAAGCCTGGCGCGGATCGACACCGTGGCCTATGTGCGGTTCGCGAGCGTTTACAAGAACTTCCAGGCGGCAGATGACTTTGACCGCTTCGTATCCGAGCTTCGCCCCGGCGGCGCTGCGGAAGAGTGACCGACGACGACCACATGCGCCATGC
>JANNKX010000036.1:0-8161 GCA_031396505.1 Rhodobacterales bacterium | reverse complement strand
GCGGGCGACATCAGCGCGCAATGAAACGGCGCGCTGACCGGCAGCAGGATCGCGCGTTTGGCCCCCCGCGCCTTTGCAATTTCCAACGCCCGCGTCACGGCCCCCACATGCCCGGACACCACAACCTGTGCCGGATCATTGTCATTCGCCGCCTGACAGACCTCGCCCTGTGCCGCCTCAGCCGCCACTTCGGTCGCGGTTGCGAAATCAAGACCCAGCAGGGCGGCCATCGCGCCCACGCCCACCGGCACCGCCTCTTGCATCGCGCGACCCCGGATGCGCAACAGGCGTGCCGTATCCGCCAGATCAAGCGCCCCTGCCGCACACAACGCCGAATATTCACCCAGCGAATGCCCCGCCACAAAGGCCGCATCCGTCACCGCAATCCCCTCGCTTTCCAAGGCGCGCATCACGGCCACTGATGTCGCCATCAGGGCAGGCTGCGCGTTCTGTGTCAGCGTCAGTTCTTCAATCGTCCCGCCCCAGATCAACGCCGACAGGTTTTCCCCCAATGCGTCGTCCACCGCATCGAATACGGCCTTTGCCGCCGGGTAAGCGGCGGCAAGCGCCTGCCCCATACCAATCGTCTGGGCCCCCTGCCCCGGAAATACGAATGCGCGGCTCATCTGTGGCCCTCCCTGGCTTTGCCCCGGCATAGCGGGCAGGCGATGCGCGGGCAAGACTTGCGCACAGCGGATGTTCGCCCAAATGCCTGTCAAACCGCCGACATTTCGCTAAGATATACCCTGCCATACAACCGGAGAGAGCATATGTCCGCCAGCAATACCGCCACGCAGTATGGATCGGTCGCCCGCACCCTGCACTGGATCACCGCCCTTTTGATTCTGACCGCCATTCCGCTCGGTTGGTTCGCCAACCAGATGCCTTATGCCACGGGCGATGAACTCGCCGCCAAGGCGCAACTGTTTTCGCTGCACAAAACCGTGGGTGTCACTGCGTTTTGCGTCGCCCTGATCCGCATCCTGTGGGCTTTCACGCAGGCCCGCCCCGAACCCGTGCATCCCGACCGCCGGTGGGAAACGCGCCTTGCCGAAACCGTGCACTGGCTGCTGTATCTGTCGCTGGTGATCGTGCCACTGTCAGGCTGGGTGCATCACGCCGCGACCGATGGGTTTGCGCCGATCCTGTGGCCGCTGGGGCAGGATTTGCCGCTGGTGCCAACGTCCGAAACCGTGGCAGATAGCGCCGCCGCGATGCACTGGCTGTTCACCAAAATTCTGGTTGCGTCTTTGCTGTTGCACATCGCGGGCGCATTGAAGCACGCGTTTGTTGATCGGGATGGCACACTGGCGCGCATGGTGTCGGGCCGCACGGTACCACTACTTGCGCGCGGCGTCGGGCACCAACGCGCGCCAATGCTCGCCGCCTTCGCGCTTTATGCCGTGGGCGCAGGCGTAGCTTGGGCAATGACCGCGCCAGAACCCGTAACCCCGGCATCGCCCGCCGCGACCACACCAGCCACCACCGGCAACTGGCAGGTTACTGACGGCACCTTGGGTTTTTCGATCAAACAGATGGGGTCCGATGTCAGCGGCACCTTCGCCACTTGGGCTGCCGACATCACCTTTGACCCGGTCGCAACCGACGGCGTGCATGGCAATGTGACCGTCACCATCGACATGACAAGCCTCACCCTCGGTTCCGTCACCGATCAGGCAAAGGGCCCTGATTTCTTTGATGTCGCCACGCACCCAACCGCCACGTTCACCGCCACCATCGTGCCCGCAGGCGAAGGCAGCTACGTCGCCGATGGCACACTTGATATGCGCGGCATGACAGCCCCCCTGCAACTGCCCTTCAGCCTCGTGTTGACCGGCGACAGTGCCACGATGACCGGGCTTGCCACCATCGATCGGCGCACCTTTGGCCTTGGCGCCACCTATGCCGACGAATCAAGCGTCGGCTTCAACGCCGCAGTCACCGTGAACCTGACCGCCACCAAGCGCTGATGCCAAAACGCCCCCCGACCGCAGGGTCGGGGGGCGTTCTTGTTTCTTGCAAGGTTTGCTTATTCAGCGGCCTTCGCGGCCTCGATCGAAATCACGATCTGCACCTCATCACTGACCGCCGGGGCGAACAGACCCACGTTGAAATCGCTGCGCAGTACCGTCGTCGTGCCCGTGAAACCCAGCCATGGCGCGTTTGCAATCGGATGCGTGCCCTTCTGCGTCAGGGTTGCCGCAATCGTCACCGGCTTGGTCACCCCGTTCATCGTCAGATCGCCCGTGATATTGGCCGTGCTGTCGCCTGTCACTTCAATCGCGGTCGACGTAAAGGTCACCATCGCCGTATCATCGGGCGCGTTGAACACTTCGGCCGACATGAAATGCCCTTCACGCGCTTCCCAGCCGGTGAACATGCTGCGCACCGGGAACGCCACGCTCACGCTCGATGCCGCAGGATCGGCCTCATCAAACATGATCTCGCCGTTAAAGCCCGCAAACATCCCGTAGGTCGTCGAGAACCCAAGGTGGTTGTAGTTGAACACGATCTGGCTGTGCGATGCGTCCAGCGTGTATTTTTCCGGTGCGGCAAACGCGGGTGCGGCAACAAGGGCGGCAATCAACGCAAATGGGGTAACTTTCATCAGGCAATGCTCCGGCTAAGGGCCCACGCGGGGCCGGTTGACGTGGCAAACCTATCCGAAAACGGCCCGTCGCAAAATAGCACAGGTCCGAACAGAACCTGTTCGCCACTGAACAAGTCGTGATCGCGCATCCCTTCTGCGGTTGCCCCGAACCCGCTTGCATCCCCCGCCCCCCGTCTGTAAAGGAACCCATCCCGCCGTTCATACCCTGAACCGGCGCACTCTCTCGTGGGCAGGCTGCGGCGGGTTATCCGTCTGCCCTATGAAATGCGCCTTGATAAAAGGATCGCTGCATGCCGCTGTATGAGCATGTCTTCATTTCGCGTCAGGACTTGTCCAACGCGCAGGCCGAGGGCCTTATCGAACACTTCTCCACAGTTCTGGCCGACAACGGCGGTAAAGTTGTCGAGTTTGAATATTGGGGCGTCAAGACGATGGCCTACAAGATCAACAAGAACCGCAAGGGCCACTACGCCTTTCTGAAAACGGATGCGCCCGCCGCAGCCGTTCTGGAAATGGAACGCCTGATGCGCCTGCATGACGATGTCATGCGGATTCTGACCATCAAGGTCGATACCCATGCTGACGGCCCCTCCGTGCAGATGCAAAAGCGTGATGACCGCGAACGCGGTGACCGTGGCGACCGTGACGGTGGCGGCTTTGGCGGCGGCGAACGTCGTGAACGCAGCTTTGGCGACCGTCCGGATCGGGGCGACCGGGGTGATCGTCCGTCCTTTGGCGGCGACCGTCGTTGATCATCAGCTTGAAGAAAGGCAAATAAACCATGGCTACGAAACCATTTTTCCGCCGCCGCAAGGTCTGCCCCTTCTCGGGCGACAATGCACCGGCGATCGACTACAAAGACACCCGCACCCTGCAGCGCTATATCTCCGAGCGTGGCAAGATCGTCCCGTCGCGGATCACCGCCGTCTCGGCCATCAAGCAGCGCGAGCTGGCGCGCGCGATCAAACGCGCCCGCTTTCTTGCCCTGCTGCCCTATGCTGTGAAGTGAGGAAAAACCGATGCAAGTAATCCTTCTTCAGCGCGTGGCCAAGCTTGGCCAGATGGGCGATGTCGTCAACGTCAAGGACGGCTACGGACGCAACTACCTGCTGCCACAAGGCAAGGCATTGCGCGCCAACGACAGCAACATCAAATCCTTCGAGGCCAAGAAAGCCCAGTTGGAAATGGTCAACCTGGAAACCAAGACCGAGGCCGAAGCCGCCGGTACCAAACTGGATGGTCAGACCTTTATCATCATCCGCTCTGCATCCGACGCCGGCGCGCTTTATGGTTCCGTCACCACCCGTGACGCCGCAGAAGTGGCGACCGCGGCAGGCTTTACCGTTGACCGTGGTCAAGTCATCCTTGATCGTCCGATCAAGGATCTTGGCATGCACACGATCACCGTTGCCCTGCACCCCGAAGTTGCGGTCAAGGTCACGCTGAACGTCGCGCGTTCGGTCGAAGAGGCCGCACTGCAAGCCTCCGGCAAATCGATCCAGGAACTCGCCGCCGAAGCCGAGGCCGAGGCCGAGTTTGAAATCGCCAACCTGTTTGATGAAATGGGCGCGGCACAAGACGGCGCGGACCTCGGTCGCGACTGATCGCAGCAACAAACCAAGAAGAACCGCGCTCAGGCAACTGCGCGCGGTTTTTTTATGCCCGCCATATCTTCGCCCAACTGCTCAGCGAGTGTTTCAACTTAACCGTGCGGTGGATTGCGCCATGCTTGTCAGAATAACCTGTTCCATCGCATTCTTCATTCTGGTGAGGTTCATTGCAACCTCACCGAACCCAGAAATTGCTGAACTTCGGCATTTGCTGGCGGTGACGACGGGCATGGCTCCGACCGAAATGATCAGCGCAGAAGACACACGCAGCAACATGGAACGACTGCAAGCCCGCAATGCGACCACTGATGCGCCCTGTGTCATGCAAGATCAATGCAAACGCCAAGGTGGCGTGCAAGGTCTGGCAAATCGCATTGCGACCGATTGGGACCGGATAGATGCTGCAAGCGGTGATTTGGCAAGCGGCATCAAGCCGCTGTTCATTCAGGTCGAACCTACGCACTGAACCGGATAAAACCACGCCGCATCAAACCGGGTTTCGTTTCGCGCCCGCCGTCATCGCAATCACTTTCTGCCACCCCCAATTTCGGGAAAGGCGAATCCGGTCGCGCGGTGACGCCGCCCAATCCCAGCATGACTGAAATCAACCCCACTTCCGTTTTAAGAAGCTGAACGCGACATCCCCGGTCGCAATTGCACAAGCCGCGCCCATGCAGCGGATTAGCCTGTAAATCTGATGCCCGCGCAATCCAGCCTTTTCGGTATCCTGTGCCTGACCATTGGGATTGCCGTATTCTCGGTGCAGGACCTTATTCTGAAATTGCTGTCGGGCACCTATCCCCTGCATCAGGCGATGGTCCTGCGCAGCCTGACGGCTGTGCCGATCCTGCTGATGATCGTCGCGTGGTTCGACGGCGGATTGCGTGGCCTGGTCAGCCGCGGCTGGCCTGCCATGCTGGGGCGCGGGCTTTTGAACTTTCTGGCCTACACCGCCTATTATCTGGCACTCGCGGCCCTGCCGATCTCCACCACCGTGGCCCTGTATTTCACCGCCCCGCTGATCATTACCATCCTGTCGGTCGTCCTGTTGCGCGAACAGGTGTCGCTGCAACGCTGGCTGGCCGTCGCAACCGGATTTGCGGGCGTCATCCTGATGGTACGGCCGGGCAGCGACCTTTTCGACTGGGCCGCACTTCTGCCCGTGTTCTGCGGCTTTGCCTATGCGCTGTCGATGATCCTTGCGCGCACCATGGGCCGGACTGAAACCGCAGGCGCCATGGCCTTCTGGGGCAACATTGCCTTTCTGCTCTGCGCAACCGCGCTCTCCGTCTGGTACGGCCCCGGCACCCGCGAAGGGTTGGGCCATCCCAGCCTTGCCTTTCTCACCCGTGGCTGGGTCTGGCCTTCGGTGTTTGATGCGGGCCTGATGTGCCTGTGCGGCGTGATTGCAGCCGTCGGGCTGACCCTGCTGACCCAAGCCTACCGCGTCGCGCAATCCTCAACCGTTGCCCCCTTTGAATTCACCTTCATGTTCTGGGGCGTGCTCTGGGGCTGGCTGTTCTGGAATGACCTGCCCGATACGCTGGGCTGGATGGGCATCGCCATCATCATCGGTGCGGGGCTCTACGTGCTGCACCGCGAACGGCTGGAGACGGCCAGTTCGCCGCCACACACAGCCACCCGCCCGGCGGGCACCTCGCCATAAACAGCGTCACATCTTGTGCAAAGTCGCCCGCGCCTCTTCAAGGTTCAGCGACCCCTCCGGCAGGACAACAGGGCAGACGCCCTCCACGTTGTGAACCACAAACAAATGCTGCCGGTGCCCCGGCATGTGATAACGGGTCCAGAAGTTGATATCGAATGACCTGATCGGGGCTGCATTGCCAGACGACGCGCGGACAAACTGGATAAACGTCAACGACCCTGCGCTGATATCCCTCGTTATGATGACGATCGCAACATAATACCCTTCTGGCCGCCGCCCCAGTGCATGGACAGCATCATTCAGATGGTGGCGCAGCGCTTCCTTAAAGGTGCTGAATTCGCACATTTTTGCATCGTTGATCGCGATATTGTTCAAGACCCGGAAAATATCGCCCTTTGCATGTCCGCCTGCATTCGGATTGTCAAATGCGTCGGGCAACCGTTGTGCAATCTCACGCATTATCCCTCCCATGGGCCGTGGCCCGACGATATATATTCAGGTGATTTCCCGCGTGCCCCGCCCGTAAACCGCGGCAACCTGGATCTTTGAAAATGGTGGCGATCAATATGTCTTGGCGCATGAAAAATTTGCATGTCGCCGCCTAAACCCTGGTCCGACACCCGTTTTTGCGCCAAGCCGAATATCCCTGTGCCACAGCGTCCGGCATGCACCCTCCGATAGCGCGCCAAATCATCGGCGACATTCCGCGCGCAGCGGCTCGGCCAGATTCACCCGCATCCAAGGCAGCCTGCCATGATGGTGTCGCCTGCGATCACACAGTGTTTCAAAAGTGTTAACAACGTGTTAAAAGAGTTAGCTTTGAAAAAGCTATCATACTGATACTTATAGATAATGTGGAAAATTGACAGCCGTCAATTTCCATAGAAAAAGGGCCGCACCCATCGGTGCGACCCGCATTTTTCGGAGAAAAATCGACCCTAAAGCTCGTCCAGCTTTTCGACGGCCTTCTGCAATGCTTCCTTGGTCACGTCCTTGTCTTTCATCTTGGCCCCCGCCACGATGAAATCAACGACCTTGTCTTCGAACAGCGGTGCGCGCAGTTGCTGCTGCATCTGCGGGTTCTTCTGGACGAATTCAAAGAACTGCCGCTCTTGCCCCGGATATTGCCGCGCCGCCCCCAGCACCGCTTGCGTCATCTCGGCGTCCGTCACCGTGATTTCGGCCTTGCGCCCGATTTCGGCCAGCACCAGCCCCAGACGCACGCGCCGCACGGCCAGCGCTTTATGCTCGTCCGTGGTTTCGATCTCGCCATGGTTATGGCCGTGGTCGTCGGGATGCTCTTCATGGTACAACTGATGCGCGATCTGGCTCGCCTCGGCATCCACCAGCTTTTGCGGCAGATCGAATTTCACCATCTCGTCCAACTGGTCCAGCAACGACCGCTTCATCACCGCGCGGCTGGCCCCCTTGTACTCTGCCTCAAGCCGTTCAGCGATCTGTGCCTTCAGCCCGGCCAGATCCTCCGCCCCGAATTTCTTGGCCAGCTCGTCGTTGATTTCCGAAGGTTTCGGTTCCTTGACCGCTTTCACCGTGCAGGCAAACACCGCAGCCTTGCCCGCCAGATGCGCCGCACCATAGCTTTCCGGGAACGACACGTTCACCGTAACCTCATCACCCGCCTTGGCACCCACCAGCTGACCTTCAAATCCCGGAATGAACGAGTTCGATCCCAGAACCAGAGGATAGTCATCAGCCGTGCCGCCCTCGAACAACTCGCCGTCGACCGAACCTTTGAAGTCGATCACGATCTGATCGCCGTCCTTGGCCTTGGCACCCTTCTTGCGGTCCTCGAATGACTGAGCACTGCCCGCCAGATTGGCCAGTGCCTCGTCCACCGATGTATCGTCTGCTTTGACCACCAGGCGGTCCAGCTTGATCTTGGACGCATCGACATCCGGAATCGGCGGCAGGGCTTCATAGGTCATCTCGACCACGACGTCCTGCCCCTCTTTCCACGTCTCGCCGCCCACCATCGTCACTTCGGGCTGCAACGCGGGCCGGTCGCCGGTTTTGTCAAAGTGGTCCTTCATTGCGTCATCAATGGCCGTCTGCATCGCCTCGCCCATCATGCGCTGGCCGAATTGCTTGCGCAGCATCGGCAACGGCACTTTGCCCTTGCGAAAACCCTTCAGCTCCACTTCGGGCTGCGCTTCCAGCAGCTTTTCCGTGACTTTTGCATCCAGGTGCGCCGAGGGCACGGTGATCTGATAGCCGCGCTTCAGGCCTTCGTTCAGGGTCTGGGTGACCTGCATT
>JANNKX010000397.1:0-4740 GCA_031396505.1 Rhodobacterales bacterium | reverse complement strand
GAACCACCGCTGGCTGGGTGGCACGCTGACCAACTGGCAGACGGTGTCAAAGTCGATCCAGCGCCAGAACATCCAGACCCAAAGACGTATGCAGTGTGCCAAGCCTACCGGCCTGCTTCAATACCATGTGAGAGCCCTCGTGAAATCAATGAGCGGCAAAAATATGCCGTGCGGAAACGTCGAAATGAATTCCAAAACAGCCTATGACGCAACGCTTTCATTCGGCAAGACAAAAAATTCCTCCTCGGCACAAAAGGGGGGGCGAAATGGATTGCTGTGGCGTCATCTTGGTGACGCCAATAATCCGGTAATCAGTATTATGTAATCAATAGAGTGTATCGCGCCGACCAAAAGCGCAATCTCGGGATGGCGCGATCTGTGTTTGTTGGGCTAAAGATGATTGACGTTGCCAGGAGACTTTCATGCCATCCGAAACCGCGGTCAAGATTGCGCCATCCATCCTTGCTGCCGACTTTGCAGCCTTTGGCGCGGAATGTCGCGCAATTGAAGATCAGGGCGCGGACTGGGTCCATGTCGATGTAATGGACGGGCATTTCGTGCCCAACATCACCTTTGGTCCGCAAATGTGCAGCGCCTTGCGTCCACATATCAAGGGCGTGATGGATGTGCATCTGATGGTTGCCCCGGTTGATCCGTTTATCGACGCGTTCGCTGCGGCGGGTGCCGATATCATCACGGTGCATCTGGAATCGGGTCCGCACATTCACCGCACCTTGCAAGCCATTCGCGCAAAAGGGAAAATGTCAGGACTTGCGATCAATCCGGGCACCGACATCGGCGCCGTGCCATATCTGTTGGATCAGCTGGACTTGATCTGCGTGATGACGGTGAACCCCGGATTTGGTGGACAGAAATTCATTACATCCCAGATAGATAAGGTGCGTTCTTTACGTGAAATGATCGGGTCACGCGCCATTTATCTGGAAATCGACGGCGGTGTCACGGTTGACAACGCAGGCGCATTGGTTGCGGCCGGCGCGGATGTGCTGGTGGCGGGGTCATCGGTGTTCAAGGGGGGATCGGTTGCCAACCCTGCACCTTATGGCGCAAATATCCGGGCGTTGCGGGATGCTGCACGTGGGTAACGGCACCTGCGCCGTCTTGTTTGATCTGGATGGCACGCTGATTGATTCGGCATCCGAAATTCATGCCGCCGTCAATCGTGCGCTGATCGGCGCAAATCTGCCGGACCTGACGGCAGCACAGGTGCGCAGCTTTATCGGTAATGGCGTCGGCGTCTTGTTGTCACGCTGTCTTGCTGCCCTCGGCATGGGCGCAGACGGCCCGCTGCACGCCCGGCTGATGGCGACGTTTCTGGCCGATTATGAAACCCGCTTTGCGCTAACGACACTTTACCCCGCCGTCACCTCCATGCTGCAAAGGCTGGCGGCATCCGGCCATGTGCTCGGCATCTGCACCAACAAACCCAAAGCGCCGACCCGCGCCGTCCTGCATCATTTCAACCTGTTGCACCATTTTTCCGTGATTGTTGGCGGCGACACGCTGGCGCAGCGCAAACCTGATCCCGCACCTTTGCGCCTTGCACATCGCCTGATTGGCGGCGGGCCGACGCTGTTTGTCGGCGATAGCGAAGTCGACGCCGAAACCGCCCGGGCGACCCCCCTGCCCTTTGTGCTGTTCACAGGTGGCTATCGCAAAACACCGGTGGCGGATCTGGCACCTGTCATGGCCTTTGGACACCATGCGGATTTTCCCGACTGGTTGGATCAGAACCCGCTTTAGGCAAAAGATGCCGCCGTCGCCAAGGATACTCGACGGCCCCGCGTCAAAGGCATAGAACAACAAGTGGGGACGATCATGATGATCAGAAGGATGATGTTGGTGACAGATGTCCTGTCGCTTTTGACGCGCATTGCGCAGACCAAACGGATCGAGGATGTGTGGTCCCTTTCCGTGCCGTATTTTCGTGCGCTTGGGTTTTCGCGGGTGAATTACGGTCATACCCGCTTTCGCCATGACCGCAATATCGGCGACCCCGATGATGCGATCTTTCTGTCAACCGCCGACCCCGAATATGTGCGCCTATATTTTCGTGGTGGCTTTTTTGCGCGCACGCCGGTTTATCGCTGGGCCCTGAACAATGATGGGGCCTGCACCTGGGCATGGGTGCAAAAAGCGTATGATGAAGGCCGCCTGTCACCCGAAGAGGCCGAGGCAGTGCGCCTGAATGCGCAAATGGGTGTGGCCGCAGGCATTGCGGTCAGTTTCCCGGAAACATCGTTGCGGGCCAAAGGTGCGCTTGGCCTGATCGCCGACAAAGGCCTGACCCATGCGGATGTCGAAGAAATTTTCGCAACCCGGCAACAGGAAATCCTCGCAATCGCCCATATGATGCACCTGAAAATCATTCAGCTTCCGGGCGGCAGTGGCAGGCGTGCGCTGACCAGTCGTCAGCGTGAAGTGCTGGAATGGGTGGCCGATGGCAAGACGATGCAGGATATCGCCTGTATCATGAGCGTATCGCCTGCAATGGTGGAAAAACACCTGCGCCTCGCGCGTGAGGCGCTGGATGTCGACACAACCGCCGCCGCCGTGGCCAAGGCCGCGCTGATGAACATGATCTTTCAGCGCGATCCGGTGCCCGAGGAATCTGAAAACCGGTTGCGCGCCGCCGCCTCCAGGTAGGGATTCCCTGACTAGGCTTACCTTCGCGTCATGCGCCACACTTGCCATATCGGCGGATGGCTCCCATACCGGCCCCTGCAGATCATCGCGGCAAACAGGGTGTATTTTCACCAAGGCTGCTGCCAAGTGTCGGCCCTTTCATTCGGGTCATTTTTCGGTTGCTGGTTGTGATGGTCATTTTGACCGTTGTATCCGCAATGTCGCGCCTGCGGTCGTTTGTCTCCTTCCCCGAGGGACCGGCGGGGCGCGATCCGGTGCGCCTGCCTTTTACAAGGCAGGCGCATCGGCATCTTGCCCATGAAAAAAGGCGCAGCGGTTGCCCGTTGCGCCTTATGTCATTTAGTTGCGAAAGATCAGCCCTGCGCCATCTTTGCGACTTCGGCCGCGAAATCTTCCGTCGGCTTTTCGATGCCTTCGCCAACGCCCAAACGCACAAATCCAACGATCTGCACGCCAGCATCCTTGGCCGCTTGTGCCACCGTGATATCCGGGTTCATCACGAACATCTGGCCCATCAGCGTGCTTTCGGCGAGGAACTTTTTCATCCGGCCCGGAATGATGTTGTTCTGGATCACCGTATCCGGTTTTGGCTTGGCCGAGGCTGCGTTTTCTTCCAGCGCTTTCTGCGTCTGCACAGCCAATTCGCGTTCAACCAGAACCGGGTCAAGGTCCGCCTCCGACAGAGCAAGCGGGTTGGTCGCGGCCACATGCATCGCGATCTGCTTGGCAATACCGTTGTCCGCACCCTTCACGGCCACCAACACGCCAATACGGCCCATGCCATCGGCGGCCGCGTTATGGACGTAGGATGCCACATGGTCGCCCTCAACCGACGCCATGCGCCGCAGGGAAAGGTTTTCGCCGATCACGGCAACCGTCTCCGCAATGGTCGTCTCAACCGACACGCCGTTCATGTCAGCCACGCGCAGCGCATCAACGTCCGCACAGCGAACAGCGACTTGCGTGATGTTGCGCACCAGCGCCTGAAAATCCGCGTTCTTGGCCACAAAGTCGGTTTCCGAGTTGACCTCGACCGCCACGCCGCGATGGCCCGATACGGCCACGCCAACCAGCCCCTCGGCCGCCAGACGATCTGCTTTTTTGGCCGCCTTGGCCAAACCCTTGGTCCGCAGCCAATCAACAGCCGCATCCATATTGCCTTCGGTTTCCACCAAGGCCTTCTTTGCATCCATCATGCCTGCGCCGGTGCTGTCGCGCAGTTCTTTCACCATTTGTGCGGTGACGGTCATAGCAGTCTCCTGAAATTCAAGGAATGTGTCGGCAGAGGTTATCCCCCTGCCGCGTATCGGTTCCGTGACAGCCTGCAATCAGGCCTCAGCGACCGCTTCTTCTTCTGGCGCAACTTCAAGCGCACCCATGTCAACGCCTGCCGCCCCCATCTGCGCCGACATCCCGTCCAGCGCCGCACGCGCAATCAGGTCGCAATACAGCGCAATCGCGCGTGCTGCGTCGTCATTGCCGGGGATCACATGATCCACGCCCTTGGGCGAACAGTTGGTATCGACAATGCCAATCACCGGGATTCCCAGCTTTTGCGCCTCAAGGATCGCAAGGTCCTCTTTGCCCACGTCAATGATGAACAACAGATCCGGCGTGCCACCCATTTCTCGGATGCCGCCAAGGCTGGCCTGCAATTTTGCCTGATCGCGCTCCATGCCAAGACGCTCTTTCTTGGTCAGACCGTCGCTGCCGTTTTCCATCAGCTGATCAATCTGTTTCAGCCGCTGGATCGACTTTGACACCGTCTGCCAGTTGGTCAGCGTGCCACCCAGCCAGCGGTGGTTCATGTAGAACTGTGCGCATTTTTCCGCAGCCTCGGCGATGGGCTTTTGTGCCTGACGCTTGGTGCCCACGAACAGGATGCGCCCGCCCTTGGCGACCGTGTCGCGCACCAGCTTCAATGCTGCATCAAGCAACGGCACGGTCTGCGTCAGGTCAAGAATGTGAATGCCGTTGCGGTCGCCGTAGATGTATTCACCCATCTTGGGGTTCCAGCGTGCCGTCTGGTGGCCATAGTGAACGCCAGCTTCCAATAGCTGACGCATGGTGAAC
>JANNKX010000326.1:0-1754 GCA_031396505.1 Rhodobacterales bacterium | reverse complement strand
TGCGAACACCAGCGCCGCATCGGCCATGTCGAGTTTTCGTTTCGCAAGTGTATCAAGCCGCTTGCCCGCGTCGTACTCTACTTTCATTTATCGTAACTACAATAATCTGTCAACCAGCCGCGACCCCCTCAAACACCACCCTTTTCCGCAAAAACTGCGTCGCGCGGTCGCTCACCGCCCGTGCGTCCCCTGTCGTCAGGTAACGCGATACCATCCCCGGCCCGCGCATGTCCGGCCGCCGCTCCAGATAATCGGCCAAAGCCGCCGCCACCAGCGCGGGCTGGGAATACACGCGCACTTCCGGCCCCAAAGCCTCAACAAACACCGCCTCCATCAGCGGGTAATGCGTGCAGCCCAGCACCGCCGCCTGCGGGTGCGGCATCCGGCGCAGCAAGGCCTGCACATGGGCGCGCACCAGAGACTCCGCCAGCGCCTCATCCCCCGCCTCGATCGCGTCGACCACCCCGCCGCAGGGCTGCGCCTCCACATCCACACCTATCGCACGGAACGCCAGCTCGCGCTGGAACGCGCGGCTTGCCACCGTCGCAGGTGTGGCAAACAGGGCCACATGTTTCACCGCCACCTCGCGCGGGGGGGAATTGTCGCCCCACTGGCGTTCGGTCAGCGCCTCGATCATCGGCACGAACACGCCCAGCACGCGTTTGTCGGCGGGCACCCAAGTTTCCTGCATGCGTTTCAGGGCGGCCGCAGAGGCCGTGTTGCAGGCAAGGATCACCAGATCGCAGCCTTCATCCCACAGCCGCTGCACCGACGCGCAGGTCAACCCAAAGATATCATCGGGCGTGCGCACCCCGTAAGGCGCATGCGCGTTGTCGCCCAGATACACAAACGGCACGTCCGGAAGACGCTTTTGCACGGCATCCAGCACCGTGAGGCCACCCAAACCGCTGTCAAAAACCCCAACCGCCATGCCCTGCCCCCTGTTTGTTTCCGTGACCATAGGACAGGCCTGCCACCGCGAAAAGGGAATTGGTGGTTTACATAGGCGCAAAATCCCATACCTAAGACCGCATTTGTGTTAGCGTTCACATGGTTTCTCGGGGGGCGGCGATGGATTGGGACAAGCTCAGGATTTTTCACAGCGTTGCCGAAAAGGGCAGCCTGACCCATGCGGGCGATGTTTTGCACCTGTCGCAATCGGCCGTCAGCCGGCAAATCCGCGCGTTGGAAGAAAGCCTGAATGTGACGCTGTTTCACCGCCATGCGCGCGGATTGATCCTGACGGAACAGGGCGAGTTGCTGTTTGAGGCGACAACCCAGATGGTCCGCCGCCTGGATGCCGCCGCCGCGCGCATCCGCGACAGCGAGGATGAGGTGTTTGGTGAATTGCGCGTGACCACGACCACGGGTTTTGGCACCCTGTGGCTGGCGCCGCGCCTGCCCGCGCTTTACAAGAAATACCCCAGCCTGAAGATTGACCTGATGCTGGAGGAACGCGTGCTGGACCTGCCGATGCGCGAGGCGGATGTGGCGATCCGGATGAAGGAACCGTCACAGGCCGACCTGATCCGCAAACGGTTGATGAACATCAAGATGCGGCTTTATGCGACGCCGGAATACCTTGCCACCAGCGGCACCCCCGAAACCATGGCTGATTTCTCCGCACACCGCCTGATCTGCCAGCATCCGGGCACAGCGCAAGTCGCCGCAGGCGCAATGCTGTCGGCCGAATTGATGGCCAATGACATCCCGTCCACCTTGACAGTGAACAACTATTTCGGCGTGCTGCAAGG
>JANNKX010000250.1:0-36670 GCA_031396505.1 Rhodobacterales bacterium | reverse complement strand
CGCCTCTTCGCATACCGTGGTCAGCTTTTGCGCTCGGATGATGTCGCGCGTGTCCTTGTAGCCCTGCGAGGTGGGGGCCTTGACCCTGATCCAGTCCGGTTTCTTGGGTTGCGCATGATCGGCGCGATGCGCCTTTTCGGGATGGCGCTGGTCGGGAAGCGTGAGGTTGCGCAAGAAATTTTTCCCCATGGCAATGCACCTGCCGTGGACATAGGCCTTGGCAGGGTGGATGACAACGTCTGCGGTCATGTTACCGGGGTTTGCGGCGATGTCACTGAGTATGGTTGCCACATGTCACATGTGGACCGGTGATTTTGTGGGCGATGCATTGGCGCAAACGGGCGGGCCGATGCGTGAGGCAGGCCGATTGACCCCACCTGATTGCAAACCCGGCAAAGGGGGGCCGCAGTGGCCCCTCTTTGTCGTTTAGTCACCCGATCAGCGGGCCAGACCGGCCATACGTCTCCTCATAGTGCCGCTTCAACCGCATCAACGCGATCCGCAGCACGATCTTGCCCGACCGCGAGGCCCAGCCCATCCGCTTTTCCGCCATCTCCAGCCCTTCAAGATAGCAGCACACCCGCAACACCACATCACCCAGACCCGGCCCAAGGTCACGCAGCGCAAGTGCCACCCGGTCACGCGCCGACCTCGGCCCGTCTGCTCCGCCACTTTCACCGCGAAATCCGCCACGATCCCCCGCCGTCAGAAACCGATCCCAGTTCTGCGCGACGCGTGGCCCAAGCTGTGCCAGCTCAAAATCCTCACGCAGGCGTTCGGCCACTTCGATCATGTCGGGTTCCAGAAACAACTTGCCATCCCGGTCGCGCCTGCGCCCCAGAACCGCGATCGGGCTTTCCGCAGCGTTGTATCGCACGCGCCGCACACCTTCGACGTCGCGCACATTGCGCGTCTCCCAATCCCGATGCTGTGCGCCAAAGGGCTGTGCCGCCTCCGCCATGCCCGCCGTTCCTGCCACGTCCAGCATCCGCTTCAGCGCGGCCCGTCCGACACTGGTGATTTCATACGTCGTTACCCGCCCCGATTTACGCGGCGCGATCCATTCCTGCAGCACAAACGCCTGCGCGACGGCGCGATCCATCACCCCTGTCCGTGCCGAACGCCCATCCGGAAATTCGCGCAACACGATTGCCTTTTCCATATCCGGCGCAATCGCCAGCACGGCACCCGGCTCGGCAAGCCGGCGCAGCATCCGACGCCCTTCGCGCTGCAGTGTTTCGTCATCAACAGGGTGCCCACTTTGGCGGATGGGTGCGGTCATGGCAATCTGGTCCTTTCGGGTCGGGTCTGGGTGGTCGGTGCGCAACTGGCCAAGGGCCGCAATCGCATCGTCAAGCAACGGGTCATCACGGCGGCTTTCCAGACGCCGGACCTGCCGCAACACGGTCGATGGATGTAGGCCTTCGCGGCGCGCCAAGGCGCGCAAAGACAATCCTGCGCTGGTATGATCGATATAGCAGCGCAAGGTATCGGGCAGCCACGCGGGCCAGGACATGGGGATGGTCTGGTTCATTGGTCGTCCGGCATCCTGCTGACAGGTGAAAGCGTGGAAACGTGTGCCGCAAGTGCGCGCTTAGGTTGCATTTGTATCTCACCGGTTAACTGTTAACCATCTGTGGATAATTGTTTCGAATTCTTTAACAATCCCGAAGCAAGCGCGCGCTCAATGGCAAGAATGCGCAACGCAAGGTTGTGTTGTGGGATGGTTTCCCTGCGATTCCCGCAAACAAAGGCGCTGCCATGCTCGATACATTTTCTGTTCTGGAAACAATCCGCCGCCCGCGCTTGCTGATGCAAGCGGCCCGCTACGGCTTGACTGCTTATCGACGTGGGCGCGATCTGCGCCGCCTCATCGGGGCAGAGACAAACCCGCTGCACGCGATTGCCCAGTTGATTGCGGCCGAGCGTGAGGTTGAAAAGACGCGCCTTGATCGCAGCGCGGACTATTCACCTGTCCGCCACGTCGAACTGCTGGCCGCCTTGTTGGCCGAGGCACACCGACTGCCGCGTCTGGTCAACTGACAGGTCCCGGGGCAGCGGCATCAACCGCTGCCCTTCTACATCAGACAAACGCGTCCGGCATTTCCGATTTGCGCCTTGCCACATAGTCATGCAGCGCGTCACGCACACCCTCATCAAGGGCGGGCGCCTGATAATCGCCCAGCATCTTGGCGACCCGTTCTGCCGCCAAGGCCTGCGTATCGCGCGCGCCTTCTTCGGCCCATGTCTCGAACGGTTTATAGTCGAACAGCTCGCTGCGCCAGAATGCCGATTTGAAATTCGCCTGCGTGTGTTCGCAACCCAGAAAATGCCCTCCCGGTCCCACTTCCCGCAGCGCATCCATCGCCTGCCCGTTGGTGTCCATCATCACGCCTTGCGCCAGATGGTGCAGCGTGCCCAGTTGATCGGCGTCCATCACGAATTTCTCATAGGAACTGACCAGCCCGCCTTCCAGCCAGCCACAGGCATGCAGCATGAAATTTACCCCCGCCAGCAGCGCCATGTTCAGGCTGTTCGCTGTCTCATACGCTGCCTGCGCATCGGGCAGTTTCGACCCGCAGAAACTGCCGCCCGACCGGTATGGCAGGTTCATCCGCCGCGCCAACTGCCCCGCGCCATAGGTGATATGTGCGGCCTCTGGCGTGCCAAACGTCGGCGCACCGCTGTTCATGTCGATGGATGTCACGAAAGCCCCGAAAATCACCGGGGCCCCTGCCCGCACCAACTGGCTATAGGCAACACCCGCAAGGACCTCGGCCAAGACCTGCGTCAACGTGCCCGCCACGGTCACCGGGGCCATCGCCCCCCCCACGATGAAGGGGCTGATGATCACCGCCTGATTTGCGCGCGCGTAAACCTCCAGCGCGCCCATCATGATCCCGTCAAAGGTCAGCGGGCTGTTGATGTTGATAAGGCTGGTCATCACCGTGTTCTGGTCAACAAAATCCGACCCGAACAGGATCTTCGACATTTCCACCGAGTCTGCGGCACGGCTGGGTTCGGTGACTGACCCCATATAGGGCTTGTCCGACAGCACCATATGCGCCAGCAGCATGTCCAGATGCCGCTTGTTCACCGGCACATCCGTCGGCTCGCACACCGTGCCGCCCGAATGG
Organism: Rhodobacterales bacterium; assembly: GCA_031396505.1. GTDB lineage: Bacteria > Pseudomonadota > Alphaproteobacteria > Rhodobacterales > Rhodobacteraceae > JAAFHS01. Next base: position 33,533 of record JANNKX010000250.1, on the reverse strand, counting down.
TGCAACCATTTGGACATATATCCCAGCTTCACGAAATTCTGGAAGTCATGGATCGTGGCATAGCGCCGCCCACCTGCCGCATCGCGCACGAAAGGCGGGCCGTAAACCGGTGCCAGCACCAGATTGCGCCCCCCCACTTCGACATTGCGTGCCCCATTGCGCGCGTGCTGGGTAAACGCCGACGGTGCCGTCGCGCAGAGTTTCCGCGCAAGGCCCCGCGGAATATGCACCCGCTCGCCCTTCACGTCGGCCCCTGCCGCGCGCCAAAGATCAAGAGCGCCCGGATTTTCGACGAAATTCACCCCGATCTCTTCCAGAACGGTGTCCGCGTTCCATTCGATGATGACCAGCGCCTCTTCGTTCAGGATTTCGAAATTCGGGATATTGCGCTGAATAAACCTTGCCGTCTCGAATGAAACTGCCGTGCGTTCTGCCCGTCGCACCGACCCGCCACCGCCCCGCACGCGCCGCGCGCCAACCGCACTTTCGTCACCCATCGCCGTCTCCTGCATCTTTGCCGCTGTTATGCCGCCAATCGGCATCGCACCGCCCCCCGAATGCGCCACAAACGCTCCAAAACCGACATGCCGCCATCCTGAAACCGACTCATCGCCCTCCCCTGTTCACAAATATCCTGCAGGGGGTCCGGGGGATGCAAAATCCCCCGGCGCCTGCCACTGCGCGACCTTGCGAAAGTGATCACCAACGGCTAGGCAGCGGCATGACGCAGCATGATCGCCTTCTTATCATCGACTTTGGCAGCCAGGTCACGCAACTGATTGCGCGCCGCCTGCGCGAGTTGAATGTCTACTGCGAAATCCACCCCTATAACCGCGTGGACGATGCTTTTCTTGCCAGCTTTGCACCCAAGGCGATCATCTTTTCCGGTGGCCCTGCGTCGGTTTTTGCCGACGGCGCGCCGATGCCACCGCCTGCCGCCTTCACCTATGGCGTGCCGATCCTTGGGATCTGCTATGGCCAGCAGGTGATGATGCATTGCCTTGGCGGGCGGGTCGAACGTGGGCACGGCACGGCACGGCCGAATTCGGTCGCGCCTATGTGACGCCCACCGATCTGACCCATCCTATCCTTGCAGGCTGGTTCCCGCCAGAGGACGGCCCGCTTGCCCGCGAACAGGTCTGGATGTCGCATGGCGACCATGTCAGCGAAATAGCCCCCGGCTTTGCCGTCTACGGCACCTCGCCCAATGCGCCCTTTGCCATCACCGCAGACCCCGCGCGCCATTTCTATGCCGTGCAGTTTCACCCTGAAGTCCACCACACGCCCAAGGGGGCGCAGCTTTATGAAAACTTTGTCCGGCTCGCGGGCTTTACCGGCGACTGGACCATGGGGGCCTACCGCGAAGACGCGATTGCGAAAATCCGCGCGCAAGTGGGCAAGGGCCGGGTGATCTGTGCCCTTTCCGGCGGCGTTGACAGTTCGGTCGCCGCCGTCCTGATCCACGAGGCGGTTGGCGATCAGTTGACTTGCGTCTATGTCGATCACGGGTTGATGCGTCTGAACGAATCCGAACAGGTCGTGTCGATGTTTCGCGAACATTACAATCTGCTGCTGATCCATGCCGACGAATCCGATCTGTTCTTGGGGCGGCTTGAGGGCGTCACCGACCCCGAAACCAAACGCAAGATCATTGGCGGGCTGTTCATCGAGGTGTTCGAAAAACACGCAAAAGCCATCGGCGGCGCGGAATTTCTGGCCCAAGGCACGCTTTACCCCGATGTCATCGAAAGTGTGTCGTTTTCCGGCGGGCCATCTGTGACCATCAAGTCGCATCACAATGTCGGCGGTCTGCCCGCGCGCATGAAGATGCAGTTGGTGGAACCGCTGCGCGAGCTGTTCAAGGACGAGGTCCGCGCCTTGGGCCGCGAATTGGGCCTGCCGGACAGCTTCATCGGCCGCCACCCCTTTCCCGGCCCCGGCCTTGCGATCCGCTGCCCCGGAGAAATCACGCGCGAAAAGCTAGATATCCTGCGCGCCGCCGATGCCGTCTATATCGACCAGATCCGCAAGCACGGCCTTTACGATGCGATCTGGCAGGCCTTCGCCGCGATCCTGCCGATGAAGACCGTCGGTGTGATGGGCGACGGGCGAACCTATGACTTTGCGCTGGCGCTGCGCGCCGTCACATCCGTGGATGGCATGACCGCAGATTACTACTCTTTCACCCACGAATTCCTTGGTGAAACCATGACACGCCTGATCAACGAAGTGCCCGGCATCAACCGCGTTTTTTATGACATCACCTCAAAACCACCGGGCACGATAGAGCTGGAATAGCCTTCCTTGTGCCGCCTGTGTGCCGCACCCTAGCAGGTTGCCAACCCCATCGGCAACAGGTGCCGCACCGGTGAAAACCGTCCACATCACTGCCGCCCTGATCCTTGGCAGCGCAACCGCATCCCATGCCGCCTCCTGCAAGCGCAATTTTTCGTTTATCGGCCTGCCCCTGCTGTCGCAGATCGAATACCGCACCCATGATACGCTTGCAGACGTCAGCCGCGACACCGCCCTGCGACGCATCGCGAATGTTCTGTCCGCCGACGGCTATTCCGCCGTTCGCATCCGCCGCAGCAGTGTCACCGCCTTTCAGGAAACCTTCGGCTCCGGTCGCCCGCAATCCCTTGTGTTTACTGCCAGAGCGGCGGGCAGTGATCTGCGGATCGATGCCCTGTTCACCATCCAGCAAGGCCAGATCGCGGGCGAACGCGTCGTGCGCAACGAGCGTTGCCGCCTGATCGCAACGGCCAACGGATAAACCACCCGCCGCACCCTTTCGGCGCGACAAGAAGGCCGCCCCATGCCACTGTCGGACGCAGCGAAAAGGGTCATGGCATGACACAAACCATCCACCTGAAGGGCGAACTTGTCTGCGCAACCGCCGCCGATTTGGCCCTTGTTGTGCAACATGTGCCCACCCACATCGCCCTGACCCGCGCCGAGCCGGGCTGCATCAGCTTTGATGTCACACAGTCGGGCGATCCCTTGGTCTGGACGGTGGATGAAACCTTTGCCGATCAGGCCGCCTTTGATGCCCACCAGACCCGCACGCGCGCGTCCGACTGGTATCGCCTCACTGCCCATATCGTCCGCCGCTATGTCATTGCCGCAGGCTGAAACTGCAGCCCGCCCCTTGCATGCCACGCTGTGGATGCTTGGCTCGGTCATAGCCTTCACGGCGATGGCCATCGCCGGGCGCGAACTTGCCGGACGCCATGACACTTTTGAAATCATGGCCTTCCGGTCGCTGATCGGGCTGGTGATCGTGGTTGCCGTCGCAGCCTTCCTACGCCGCCTGTCTGAGGTTCGCACCGACCGTCTGCCACAGCACGCCGTCCGCAATCTGTTCCATTTCACCGGACAAAATCTGTGGTTCTATGCCATTACCCTGATCCCGCTCGCGCAGGTGTTTGCCCTTGAATTCACCGCGCCGATCTGGGTGATCCTGTTGTCCGCGCTGCTGTTGGGGGAACGGCTGACCCCGCCCCGCATCATCGCCGCAGGTCTTGGCTTTGCCGGTATCCTCATCGTTACCCGTCCCGATTTTGCCCACGTCCATACCGGAACCCTTGCTGCCGCCGTATCCGCGATCTGCTTTGCTGCAACCATCCTGATGACCAAGGCCCTGACGCGCGGCGAAAGCATTGTCTCCATCCTGTTCTGGCTCACGTCCATGCAACTGGTTCTTGGCACGCTTTGCACACTGTGGGATGGCCACGTCACATGGCCCACCATCGCCACACTGCCATGGCTTGCCGTGATCGGCATCTGCGGCATCACCGCCCATCTGTGCCTGACAACTGCCCTGTCACTGGCCCCCGCCAGTGCCGTGGTGCCGGTCGATTTCTTCCGCCTGCCCCTGATCGCCATCATCGGCGCACTGGCATATGCCGAGCCGATTGATCCCTTCATCATCGCCGGCGGCGCACTGATTCTGTTTGGCAACTGGATTAACCTAGTGTTCGGGGCACCGCGAACACACCGTTAGCGCATGACAACTTCGCGACGTTGCAGTTTCCTGTCCCAATGGGGATGACACCGCGTTTGACTTATGCGACCGTCCCCGCCACAGCGTGTGTTTCCGCCGCATCATGCGCTGAAAACGACAGATTGACGAAGGGGTCGTTTATCGCGTAATTGGACAAAAAAGTTTACCACTTTCGCCAAAGCCAATCAGAATGCGAAAGGGTGCCCAACAGACACGACGCATACTCCAGGGAGGGGAACGCCGCATGCAACTTTTATTGGCGCTATCGCGCACAATCGACAGGATGAATGAAACGATCGGGAAATCAGTTATGTGGCTGATCCTTGTCGCTATCATTGTTAGTGCCTTAAACGCGGTGGTCCGCAAAGCATTCAACTATTCGTCGAACGCTTGGCTTGAGCTACAATGGTACCTCTTCGGTGCGGCCTTCATGATGGCCTCGGCCAACACCCTTTTGCAAAACGAACACATCCGTATTGACATCGTCTATGGCGCGCGGTCGCGTCGGACGCAGCATTGGATCGACCTGATCGGTCATGTGTTTTTCCTGATGCCTTTCGTGATCCTCGCAACGTACCTCCTGATACCTTACGCTTGGTCGGCCTTTGCATCTGGTGAAGGATCGTCAAGCGCCGGTGGGCTGTTGATCTGGCCCGCGCGCGCGTTTCTGCTGATCGGATTTGCGCAACTGGTTTTGCAAGGCATTTCCGAAATCATCAAGAAAGTTGCCATCATGCGCGGCCTGATCGACGACCCCACCCCGTTCATTTCGGCCCACGAGGCCGCCGAACTTGAAGGTGCAGCACTTGCTGCCGAGGTTTCCCGCCTTGCCGCGGAGGACCGCAAATGATCGAACTTATCGCGTCTAACATCGCCCCGATCATGTTTGGGTCACTTGTTGTGTTTTTGTTGCTTGGCTATCCGGTTGCGTTTTCGCTTGCCGCCAACGGGCTGATGTTCTTTGTCATCGGCGTCTGGCTCGCGCCTTATTCTGGCGGAACCATCACGCTAGACTGGCCGCTTCTGGGTATCATGCCGCAACGGTTCTTCGGGGTTATGTCCAATGAAACTCTGCTGGCTATCCCATTCTTTACCTTTATGGGGATCGTGCTTGAACGATCCGGAATGGCCGAAGATTTGCTTGATACAGTCGGCCAGCTGTTTGGCCCGATCCGGGGCGGGCTTGCCTATGCCGTGATCTTTGTGGGTGCGCTTCTTGCGGCGACCACGGGCGTGGTGGCCGCATCCGTGATCGCGATGGGGCTGATCTCGCTCCCGATTATGTTGCGTTATGGCTATGACCGCAGGGTCGCAAGCGGTGTCATCGCCGCCAGCGGAACGCTGGCACAGATCATCCCGCCCAGCCTTGTTCTGATCGTACTGGCCGACCAGTTGGGCCGTTCGGTTGGTGATATGTACACCGGTGCAATCATTCCCGGCCTCGTTCTGACCGGGCTGTATGTCAGCTACATCTTTACCTTATCAGTCCTGCGTCCGGGCTGGGTTCCGGCGTTGCCGCTTGAGGCGCGCACCCTTGGCCGTGGCGTGACATCCCTGGTCGTAGCCTTGGCTTCCGTCGTTGCCGTTGGGTATGGCGCGCATGTAATGTTGTATGAAACCCAAGGTGCAAATGCCGATATCCTTGGCGCCTGCATCGGCATCTCTTTGATCTATGTCTACGCTGTGATCGACAAGGGGTTGAAAATCAACCTGATGTCGCGGCTGGCGCAGCAGGTTATCATGGTGCTGATACCGCCACTTGCCCTGATCTTTCTTGTGTTGGGCACGATCTTCTTGGGCATTGCCACACCCACGGAAGGCGGCGCAATGGGGGCCGTCGGCGCGTTGGGTCTGGCAGCCCTCAAGGGCCGCCTGAACCTAACCGTGATCCGGCAGGCGCTTGAGTCCACCACGCGCCTGTCAGCCTTCGTGATGTTCATCCTGATTGGCGCGCGTGTCTTCTCGCTCGCGTTTTATGGAGTTAATGGCCAGATCTGGGTTGAACATTTGCTGGTAGCCGTTCCCGGTGGTGCCACGGGTTTTCTGATTTTCGTGTCGATCCTTGTGTTCCTGTTGGCCTTCTTTTTAGATTTTTTTGAACTGGCCTTCATTATCGTGCCGCTGCTGATAGCCCCTGCCGAGGCATTGGGCATCGACCTGATCTGGTTCGGGATCATCCTCGGAGTCAACATGCAGACATCCTTCATGCATCCACCGTTCGGCTTTGCCTTGTTCTACCTGCGATCCGTCGCCCCGAAATCTGCCTATACCGACAAGGTGACAGGCTTGCGGATGAATCCTGTCACCACAGGGCAAATCTATTGGGGTGCCGTGCCATATGTGTTGATCCAAGTGGTGATGGTTGGGCTTGTCATCGCCTTCCCGCAAATGGTCATGCATTATAAGGGCGAAGTCATCGATCCCTCCACCGTCACGATCACCATACCTACCTTGCCCACCATCGGCGCACCCGGCGGCATTGGCGGCGCACCTGCCCTTGGCGCCCCCGTCCTGAACCCGCCTGTCGTCAATCCCTGACGCCAACGCATTACCCATCAGAAAACCGGCAGCCGAAAGGCGTGCCGGTTTTTTACTGCCATCGCATCGCAAATGAAAAAGGCCCCGCACGCCATGCGCCGGGGCCGCCTTTCACAACTGCAACAAGATCAGATTTTGCCTGCCTGCTGCTGCACCATCATGAACGTATCATAGTTGTACTCGGCGATCTGCGCCCAAAGATAGGCCTCACGCTTGAACGCCTGCTGGCTGTCATAGATCGTCTTGAAGCTAGCATTCGTCGCGCTGATTTCGGCGTAGGTGTCCGTCGCCGCCTTGTAGGCTGCGTCCATCACATCCTGCGGGAACGGCCGCAGTTGCGCCCCGTTTGCCACCAGTGACCGCAGCGCCGTCGGGTTCTTCCAATCATAATTCGCCATCATGTTGGAATTTGCCGCTTCGCAGGCCGTCTTCAGAATCGCCTGATATGCCGGGGAAAGTTCATTCCACTTGTCCAGGTTGATCATCGTCGACAACGTCGGGCCGCCTTCCCACCAGCCGGGATAATAATAGTAGGGTGCAACCTTGTTGAAGCCCAGCTTTTCATCATCATATGGGCCCACAAACTCGGCCGCATCGATCGTGCCTTTTTCAAGGCTCGGATAGATATCCCCGCACGCGATCTGCTGTGGCACAACGCCCAGCTTGGCAATGATCGACCCACCGAAACCGCCGATCCGCATCTTCAGACCCTGAAGATCGGCCAGCGATGTGATTTCCTTGCGGAACCAGCCGCCCATCTGCACGCCCGTGTTACCGCAGGGCAGATAATGCAGGTTGCGCGTATGATAGAAGTCGTTCAGCAGATCAATGCCGCCGCCATGGTACAGCCAAGCGTTCATCTGACGATAGTTCAGGCCAAACGGCACCGTCGTGCCAAGCGCATTGGTCGGGTCCTTGCCCCAGTCATAATAGGCCGCCGTATGCGCCGCCTCGACTGACGCTGTTGCCGCCGCTTCTGCTGCCTCAAGGCCGGGCACCAGTTCGCCTGCCGGGAAGACCTGCATTGCAAACGCGCCATCGGTCGCTTCCGACACGTATTTCGCCATCGTTTCCGCCGCACCATAGATGGTGTCCAGCGACTTCGGGAAACCCGAGGTTACGCGCCATGTGACGCTGGGGTTCGATTGTGCAATCGCCGGTGCCGCCACCGCCGTTGCCGCCGCACCGACGGCTGCCGTGGTCAAGAAGTTCCGTCTTTTCATTGAATATCCTCCCTTGGATGTATCATCATCATCGCCGTATCTGCCCCCCGGTCAAGCAAAGACCGCCAGAACCTCGTTCAAAAACAAGGGCCGCTGTTGGACATTATCCCGCAGCCCCGCCCCAAAGTGGTTAGATTATTTTACCACTCGCGGGCAATCTACTGTCGGCGCTTCAGAATGCAACTGCAAATCCGGCACAGATACGACTGTTTGCGCTCACATTGCGCCATGACCTGTTTGCAACGGTCCTTGCGTCACAATTTTGTGACGCGGCGTCATTGATTGACCGGATTGCAAGGGCATAGTTAGGCTTCCTCATCAATCAAACGGTGTGCACCCTGCAACAACCGTGGCCTTCGGGGAGGAAGACCAATGACCAAGTTTTTGCTGACGGCCAGCGTCGTCGCACTATCCGCAACAAGTGCTTTTGCGGGAGGGATTGACCGCTCTGGCCAAGGCATCGGCATCCTGTTCGAAAAAGGCCGGGTTGCGGAGTTGTCTTTCGGTTATGTCTCGCCAGACCTTCCGGGGCGCGATGTCGCGGCCGGGCTGGGATCAACCGGTGATGTCGCCAAAAGCTACACCCAACTCGCGTTCAGCTACAAGTACGACATCAATGAAAAACTGTCGTTCGCGGCCATTCTGGACCAACCTTTTGGGGCTGATGTCCTGTATGCCCCGACGTCTGCCTTGCTTGGCAATACGCGGGTTGATGCGTCGTCCTATGCGCTGACAGGAATCTTCCGTTATAAGTTCAACGAGAATTTCAGCGTGCACGGCGGCCTTCGCGCCCAGCAAGCCGAGGCCGCCATTGATTTGCGCGGCGCGGCTTATGCGGCGCTCAATGGCTATTCTGTCAATCTCGGCAGTGACTGGGGATTGGGCTATGTCGTTGGTGTCGCTTACGAACGCCCAGACATCGCGTTGCGCGTGGCGTTGACCTACAATTCCGAAGTCGATCACGAATTTGATACAGTTGAAACCGGCCTCGTTGGTCCTGCCGCGCCGCTAAATGGCGTCGCGACGCAAACGGACGTCAGCACGCCACAATCCGTCAACCTTGATTTCCAGACCGGCGTCGCAAAGGATACACTGGTTTTCGGCCAGATCCGCTGGGTTGATTGGTCGGGCCTTGATCTCAGCCCACGTGGTTTTGCCGCTCTGACTGGCGGTTCCAGCCTGATTGACATCAAGGATACCACAACGTTTACGCTTGGTGTCGGGCGGCGCTTCAATGAAAATTGGTCCGGATCCCTTTCCTTCCAGTATGAAAATCGCAACGATGTGCTGGTCTCTCCGCTTGGCCCGTCAAACGGGCGCAAGGGAGTCACTCTTGCAGCCGTCTACACCCAAGACAACATCAAGATCACGACGGGCGTCAATTATACCGTCCTTGGTGACGTTGCTGCGGAAACTGGTACACCGGACACGCCCCGTGCCAACTTCAACGACAGCAAGTCTGTCGGGATTGGTGTGCGCATCGCGTATACGTTCTGAACCATTCCGATGAACGCAAAAGCCCCGGACACCCCGCCGGGGCTTTTGCATTTTCCGCGTGAAAACCCCGTGCACTCCCGTTAACAAAGGGCGCAAAGGCGGTGCCCCGATGATTTACCAGACCAGTACAGATTGGCTTGGCCGGAAAAACAAGCGTGTCCTCTTGTTCGGCATGTCAGGCCTTGGCAAGACCCACATCTCCAATTCCCTGCGAGCGGCCGGCGACTGGTTCCACTATTCCGTCGATTACCGCATCGGCACCCGCTACATGGGCGAATTCATCGCCGATAACTTCAAACGTGAGGCAATGAAGGTTCCCCTGCTGCGCGAACTTCTGATGACGGATTCCGTCTACATCTCGTCCAACATCACCTTCGATAACCTCGCCCCCCTGTCGACCTACCTTTGCAAACCCGGCGACCCCGACCGCGGCGGCCTGCCCTTTGATGAATACCTGCGCCGTCAGGCCCAGCACCGCGAGGCCGAAGTCGCGGCTCTGCACGACACCCGCCACTACATCGCCCGCGCAGGCGATTTGTATGGCTATGCCAACTTTGTCTGCGACAGCGGCGGATCGATCTGCGAGGTGATCGATGCCACCAACCCCGCCGATCCCGTCATGCAGGCCTTGTCCGCCGATATGCTGCTGGTCTGGATCAAAGGCTCCGATGCCCACCGCGCCGAACTGATCCGCCGCTTTGACCGCAACCCCAAGCCGATCTATTACAACCCCGATTTCCTGCACAGGATCTGGGACGCCTATCTCGCGCGCGAAGGCAAGTCCGCCCACACCGTCGATCCTGATGCCTTTCTGCGCTACGCCTACGCGCAGGTCCTCGATCACCGCCAGCCGCGCTATGCCGCCATGGCCAGATGGGGCGTGACTGTCACCGCCGAAGAGGTCGCCGCCACCACAGATGCCGCAGGCTTTACCGCCCTGATTGCCAATGCCCTTGACCGCCGCCACGCCGCCACTTAACCGCAAGCCATGCCCATCACCCTGCCCACCTCCCTGCCCGCTTACGATGTCCTGCAACGCGAAGGCGTCATGGTCATGTCGCCCGAACGCGCGGCCACGCAGGAAATCCGCCCCCTGCGCATTGGCCTGCTGAACCTGATGCCAAAGAAAATTCAGACCGAAAACCAGTTCGCCCGCCTGATCGGGGCCACACCCCTGCAGATCGACCTGTCCCTGATCCGCATGTCCGAACACCAGACAAAGAATACCGCCGCCGAACATATGGAAACCTTCTACCGCCCGTTTTCCGATGTGCGGCAGGAAAAGTTCGACGGCCTGATCATCACCGGCGCGCCGATCGAACATCTGGCGTTCAAGGATGTCACCTATTGGGATGAACTGCGCCAGGTCATGGACTGGACCCAGACCAATGTGCAATCCACCTTTGGCGTGTGCTGGGGTGGGATGGCCATGATCAACCACTTCCACGGCGTGCCCAAACACATGCTGTCCGCCAAGGCGTTTGGCTGCTTTCGTCACCGCAACGTCGCCCCAACCTCGCCTTACTTGCGTGGTTTTTCAGATGATTGCGTGATCCCGGTCAGTCGCTGGACCGAAATGCGCCAGCCTGAGATTGCCGCCGCTCCCGGTCTGCAAACCCTGCTGGCGTCAGATGAGGTTGGCCCCTGTCTGGTCGAGGATGCCGCCCATCGCGCGCTCTATATCTTCAATCACTTCGAATACGACAGCGACACCCTGAAACAGGAATATGACCGTGACATCGCCAACGCGACGCCGATAAACGTGCCCACGAACTACTATCCCGATGACAATCCCTTGATGCCGCCGATGAACCGCTGGCGCAGCCATGCCCATCTGCTCTATGGCAACTGGATCAACGAGATTTATCAGTCAACACCCTATGATATCGCGGACATTGGCACTTAGCCTTGCAATTCTCGCCACCCTTGCCGGTGGTATCTTCGTCGTCGACCGCAAGGCCACGGCGCATGAGGCGCGTGCCAATGCAGCCTTCCCCCCTGAAGGCCGGATCATCACTGTCGACAGCCTGCAGGTCCACGCCTATGTCGCCGGAACGGGCCCCGACCTGATCCTGATCCACGGGGCCAGCGGCAATCTGCGCGATTTCACCTTTTCGCTGGTCCCGCAACTGACCGACCGCTACCGCGTCATCGCTTTCGACCGCCCCGGCCTTGGCTGGTCCGATCCTTTGCCCGAAGACAATACCAGCCCCGCCGCGCAAGCCGCCCATCTTGCCCGCGCCGCCAGCCAGTTGGGCGTGCGCAACCCCATTGTTCTTGGCCACAGCTATGGTGGGGCCGTCGCCATGGCCTGGGCGCTGGATAACCCCGATACGTCCGCCCTCGTGCTGGTATCGGCCGCCACCATGCCTTGGGAGGGTGGCATCTGGTACATGCACAACGTCATGGGCAACCCCCTTGGTGCACGCACCGCCGTGCCCCTGATCACTGCCTTTGCTGGCGATGCCACCGCCGAATCCGCCATCCGCGATATCTTTAACCCCGATCGCATGCCTGCAGGGTACCTCAGCCATATCGGCGCATCCCTCACCATGCGCCGCACGTCGTTGCAGGCCAATTCCGCGCAGGTTGCGGGCCTGAAACCCTTTATCATCGACATGCGCACACGCTATTCTGCGTTGACCCTGCCGATTGAGGCTATCCACGGCGATACTGATACCATCGTGCCGTTGCGCGTCCACAGTGGCCCGCTGTCAGACCTGCTGCCAAATGTGAACCTGACCGTTCTGCCCGCCACCGGCCACATGCCGCATCATGCACAGGAAATAGCGGTTCTGGCCGCCATCGACCGTGCCGCCGCCCGCGCCGGATTGCGCGCCGCCCCGTAATCGCCATACTGGCGCAAACACTGGGGGAAATCACCATGGACCTGCCATTTGACGGCGCGATCAGCCGCTATTTCCGCGAAGGCGCACCTAAAGACGTGCGCCGCGCCATCGAAACTGCGGGCAAGGATGATATCCTCAACCCCGCCTATCCCTACCGCGCCGAGATGAAGAAAAAGGACTATGAGGCGCAGATGGAGGGCTTGCAAATTCAACTCGCCCGCCTGCAGGCCGATGTCCAGGCCACCGGAAAACGTCTTGTCGTGGTGTTTGAAGGCCGTGATGCCGCAGGCAAAGGCGGCACCATCAATGCCGTGCGGATGAATATGAACCCGCGTGTAGCCAGCACCGTCGCGCTGTCCAAACCCTCGGACCGCGAGACCGCACAGTGGTATTTCCAGCGCTATATCGACTACCTGCCCGCCCGCGGCGAAATCGCCCTGTTTGACCGCAGTTGGTACAACCGCGGCATCGTTGAACATGTGTTCGGCTTTTGCAAACCCGAACAGCGCGCGGCGTTCTTTCGCCAACTGCCCGCCTTCGAAGACATGATCGTGGGTGATGGCATGACACTCGTCAAACTCTGGCTGGAGGTCGGCCGCCCCGAACAGCTGAAACGCTTTCTCGACCGTGAGGGCGATCTGCTGAAACAGTGGAAACTTAGCAAGATCGACATCGACGGGCTGGCCAAATGGGATGACTATTCCGCAGCCATAGACGAGACGCTGAAACGCAGTCACACGAAAGCCGCCCCCTGGACCGTCATTCTATCGGACGACAAACTGCGCGCCCGCATCGCCGCCATCCAGACCGTGCTGAACGCCGTCGACTACGCGGGCAAAGACCCACAGATTGTTGGCGCGCCCGATGCCAAAATCTGCGGCACGCCAAAGATCCGGAAACCTGCGTGAAGCGCGGCTATCACCATGGCAACCTTCGTCAGGCCCTCGTTGACGCCGCTCTACGCCTGATCGCCGAGAATGGCCCACAAGGCTTTACCCTGTCCGAGGCCGCAAAGGCCGCCGATGTCACCCCTGCCGCCGTCTACCGCCACTTTGGCGGGCGTGATGATCTGCTGGCCGAGGTTGCGCGCCAAGGCTATGACATTTTCGCCGCCCTGATGGAATTTGCCTATAATGACGGTAAACCCACATCCCTTGCCGCGTTCGAGGCGACAGGCCGGGCCTATCTTGCGTTTGCGCGCAAATACCCCGGCCATTATATGGCGATGTTCGAAAGCGGCCTGACACTGAACGCGCATCCCGACCTTGCCCTTGTCGCCGCCCGCGCGCGGCAGGTGTTGGAACAGGCGGCAATCCGGCTGTCGGAACACATTCCCCCCGCCAAACGCCCGCCGCCTTCGATGTTCAGCGCGCATATATGGGCGATGTCGCATGGCGTGGTCGAACTGTTCACACGCGGCAAACCGGGGTCGCAATCGCCCTTTGCCGCCGAAGAATTGCTGGAAACCGGAATTGGAATCTATCTGCGCGGCTTGGGATTGCTGCCGCCCGACCGCTAACGATTTTTCTGCGAAAAATCCTGATTTTCACAGAAAATTCGTTTACCGGAACAACACCAATGCCCCTGGGGACCACGCGAGCCGCGCCCTTGTGCCAATGTCCAACACGGGCCGCCCAAACACATTACGCATCGACAGGCGCATCGGTTTGTCCGTGCCGTCGATCACAACGTCGTAATAAGTCATATCGCCGTAATACACGACCTCAGACACCGTCGACAGCGACTCGCGATCGGTCGCTGTTTGCCCATCAAACAGAATGGTCAGCGTTTCCGGCCGGAACCCCACCATCGCACCGCTGTCGCCTGCCACACCCATGCACTGCGCCGCATCCAGCGTGACTGCACCAAAACCGTGCGCGTCCACCTCGACCCGCCCGCCCGCCTCGGACAATATCTTTGCCGGCAGAAAGTTCATCGTGCCGATGAAATCAGCGACCTTCTTGCTGGCCGGGCGGCGGTACAATGTCTCCGGGTCGGCCAGTTGCGCAATCTCGCCGTCAAACATCACTGCAATCCGGTCCGACATCACCAGCGCCTCTTCCTGATCATGCGTCACCAGAATGAACGTGATCCCGACCTGCCGCTGCAGCCGGATCAGTTCGACCTGCATATGTTCGCGCATCTTCTTGTCCAGCGCCGACAGTGGCTCGTCCAATAGCAGCACCTTGGGTTTCAGGATCAACGCCCGCGCCAGTGCCACCCGCTGCCGCTGCCCCCCCGACAGCGCATGCGCCGCCCGCCCGCCAAAGCCTTTCAGGCCCACCATCTCCAGCGCCTCGGCCACTGCCGCCGCCTTTTCCGACTTGCTGCGGGCATCGCGCCGCAACCCGAAGCCCACGTTTTCGGCCACGCTCATATGCGGGAAAATCGCATAGGACTGAAACACCATGTTCGTCGGCCGCTGGTTTGCAGGCACCGTCGCCATGTCCTTGCCATCAATCAGCACAACCCCCGACGATATTCCTTCAAACCCTGCAATCGTGCGCAACAGCGTGGTTTTCCCGCACCCCGATGGCCCCAGCAGCGAAAAGAACTCGCCCGCCCGGATCGTCCCGGTGATCCCCCGCAGCGCGTGGTAATCGCCGTAATACTTATGGACGTCCCGAAATTCGATCATCGTCGGTTTATCAGTCACAGAAAGCCTCCGGCATCTTTTCCACCGGTTTTGGCGATGCCACGGCGACGGAAATATTCAGCAATTGCAAGTAACGTAATCGACGCCACGACCAGACAGGTGCCCAAGGCCAGCATCGCAGGCACATTCGCCGGGAACCGGAACTGGCCAAAGATATAGGCCGACAGCACCACATCACTGCCCCCCAGAAAGTAGGCGATGATGAATTCATCCAGGCTGATCGTGAAACAGATCAAAAATGACGACACGATCCCCGGCAGAACCAGCGGAAAGATGATCAGCATGAAGGTTGAAAACACCGACTCGCCCAGATCAAGCGCCGCCTCCTCCAGTGACCGGTCCAGCGACTGAAACGCCGAGGTCAGAATTGCCACCGAAAACGGCGTGCAGATCAACACATGCCCCAGAATGATTGTGAACAACGACAACTCGATCCCGATCGCCAGCAGCACCACAATCAACGAAATCGCGATGATCATTTCTGGCAGCACCAAAGGCAGCATGACCAACCCGATGATCGGCCCCTTCGCCGGAAAATCAAACCGCGTCGAGGCCCGTGCCGCAAACAGGCCCAGCAGTGTCGCAATGCTGGATGCCGTCAGTGACACGATCATCGAATTGCCGAACGCCCGCCACAGCGTCTGATCCGCCCACATCTTTTCAAACCACCCGGTCGTAAAGCCCTGCAATGGAAAGGCGATGATCGTGTTGCTGGAAAAGGCGAAAATCGGCAACAGGATGATCGGCGCATACAAAAACACCAGATACAGCACGGCATAAATGCGCAGACCGGGGGATTTCATCGCGCATTCCCCTTCAGATATTTCCGGTTCAACAGCACAAACAGCAGACTGACCGCCGCCACAATCACCATCGCCGACACTGCTATCGCCGACCCAAGCGCCTTATCCCCCTGCTTCAGCAAAATCTTCTCGATCCATGTTGCAATCAGCGGATACTTTCCATCGCCGATCAGGTTCGGCGTCACATAATCGCCCACCGTCGGGATGAACACGATCAAAACTGCCGCCATCACCCCCGGCATCGACAGTGGCAACGTCACCCGCAGGAATGTCGCAAACTTCGATTCCCCCAGATCCTGCCCCGCCTCCAGCAGCGACCTGTCAATCTTTTCCAGCGCCACAAAGATCGGCAAAATCGCAAACGGCGCGTAAGCATGCGCCAGCGTCACCGTCAATGCGATCGGCGCGTTCGTCATGAAACTCATCGGCTCGCCCGTGATGCCGATAATTTCCAGTGTCGAACTCAGCACGCCCTTATAGCCAAGGATCACCTGCCACAGGAACACCCGCACCACATAGCTCGTCCAGAACGGGATCGTGATCAGAAACAACCAGATCGCCTTGCGTTTTGGTGGCACACAAAAACTGACGTAATAGGCAATCGGATAGGCCAGAAAGACCGTCGCCGCCGTCACCGAAATCGACACCATCAACGACCGTGCCATGATGATCTGATACACCCGGCCAGTCCAGACCTCGATGTAATTGGCCAGCGAAAACGGCCCGGATACGACCTTGTTTCCCTCGATCAACTGATCGCTCATGAACGAAAAGATCACCACCGTCGCCAGTGGCACCGCCGTCAACAGCACACAATAGATCAACGTCGGGCTGATCAGTCGCAGGCCCTTTGCCCCCTCAGACAGGCCATCCGTCGCTTTTGCCTTGCCAATAGCCATCAGATGATCGGTCCCCGCACCCGTTTCTTGCTACCTTTGTGGCACAGGCCATTGCGCGCTGGAAAGCCCCTTTTCATATCCCTGTTGCAATGCCCCGCTGCAAACGCATGAAAAACGGGCAGATCGCCCCGTGGACGCTGCCCGTTATCCGTAAATGAAACGTGGTTTAACGAACCACGGCCTCGATCGCGATCGACCGCTTTTTCAACTCGTCATACAGTGTTGGCACCACCCGCAGCGCCCCAACCGCCGCGCGCAATGCGTCCGACAGATGTGCCTCTGACGTGCTGCGTCCGGCCACGCGCCAGACCATCCGCCGCTTGACCCCGTCGTCATAGACGATCTCGGTCGCGCCCTGACGGTCCTTGCGCAGACCCAGAAAATCCGCTCCGCCGTGCGGCGCGTGAAAAAACGCTTGTTGACCCATGATGTTACCCATCTTTTTTTATGCTGCTCTTTTCAATAGGGTGCGGCACGTGGGTGTCGCAGTCAATCGAACTGTGTTGAAATCACGGTGAAATCCCCGTGATCGCAACTGATTGGCCACAAAACGGGCACGATCCGGGCAATTGTGGCAAGGTCCCGCCACAGGCCCGCCACATTCCCGCCACAATCTAAACCGCCACCTCGAACTGCGGGCGCTCCAGCATCCGCTCCAGCACACTTAACGCACCATCCAGACGCGCCATCGGCAGATGCCCCGCAATCGCGATCCGCACGGCGTTCGGCGCCCGTCCATGCACCAGCGCAAATTCATCCGCCGTGCGCACCAGCACGCCCTGTTCCCCCGCCATCCGTGCAAATGCCGATGCCCGCCAGCCCGAAGGCAGTTGCAGCCATGTAATCGGCAACCCGCATTGCCATGACAGATCAAACCGCCCCAACCTGCGCACCACCAGATCAACCCGGCTTTCCATTTCCACCTGTGCCGCCCGATGCAACCGTTCCGCAGCCCCCGTGATCAACAGATGCAACACCATTTCCGACAGCGGCAGCGCCACAGCGAACGATGAATGCTGCATCGTCAGCCGCCCCGCCTCACCCATCCCCGTGGGGCAGATGATGAACCCGATCCGCAAGGCCGCCGAAATCGCCTTTGACAGGCTGCCCACATGCCAGACCCGTTCCGGTGCCATCGCCCGCAGCGTCGCCGTGTTGCGCTGTGACGAAGAATAGCAACCATCCTCGATGATCTGCAGATCGTAATCCCTTGCAATCGCGATGATCTTCGCCCGTCGCTCCGACCCCATCTTGACCGTCGTCGGGTTCTGCGCCTCGGGTGTCAGGCACAGGATTTGCGGCCGGTGCCGCCTGCACGCCGCCTCAAGACTTTCCGGGATCACGCCTTCCGCATCCAGCTCTATCCCCACCACTTCGGCCCGCGCCAGACGCGCGGCATAGCGAAACCCGGCATAGGCCAGTTCTTCCACCAGAACCACGGGCCTGTCCCCGCGCAAACAGCACAGCATGATCGTCAGCAGCGCGCTTTGCCCACCATGCGTGACCGCAACATCATCTGCGCCGAACGCCCCAAGCGCGCGGTCCCGCACCCAGTCGCAGATCGCCTCGCGCAAAGGAGCCTCACCCGATTGCGTCGGATAATCCTGCCAGTCCAGTGCCTGCTTTTGTGCCACTGCCTGCATTGCCGCCGCAAAAGCCGCCGCCTGCCCCACATCGGGCAGCAATGGCGGGCGCAGATCGACCGGCCCGCTCGTCGCCGATCCCGCACGGTCGGTATACAGCGACGCCTGCGGCCCCAGCCGTGGTGCGGCCCCCGCCACAAACGTCCCCCGCCCCACCATCGCCGCCAACAGTCCCTCCTGCGTCGCCATCTGATAGGCCCGCGCCACCGTGCCCGGCGTCACCTTCAGATGCCATGCCAGATCCCGCACCGTCGGTAATTGCGCATGGGGCGCAAGCGATCCGTCAACAATCGCCGCCCGCAGCGCCCGACTCAACGCAAGATACTTCGGGCCCGCAAACTGTGTCAGGTCAGGCGTCCATATTGTATCTGTCACAATGTTTCCCTCGAACCTTAGCCGTCCATATTGTATCATTATGTTACGCCAACAGCGTCATTGTATCAATACAAAAGGTGATCCCATGGCAACGATATCCCGCCTTGCCCCCGTAACGCCCTTGCCGCCGCTTTCACGCCTGGCTTTTGCCATCGCGCAGGCGGTGTTCACATGGGAAATCCGCCGACAGGCCCGTCGCGATCTGGCTCGCCTTGATCCGCATCTGCTGAATGATATCGGCCTGACCTCCCGCATG
The DNA here is from genome assembly GCA_031396505.1 of Rhodobacterales bacterium. GTDB lineage: Bacteria > Pseudomonadota > Alphaproteobacteria > Rhodobacterales > Rhodobacteraceae > JAAFHS01. The sequence goes on along the minus strand of JANNKX010000250.1, from coordinate 14,788 downwards.
GTCGATTGCGAATGCAACAAGCCGTTCTGGCGCGACTGATCCCTGTCGCCACGCAATGAAAAAGGCCCGGCAAATCGCCGGGCCTTTTTGTATCGTATCGCTGCGATTAACGCTTGGAGAACTGGAAGGATTTCCGCGCCTTCGCCTTGCCATATTTCTTGCGTTCTACCACGCGGCTGTCACGTGTCAGGAACCCTGCCGCCTTCAGCGCACCGCGCAGGCTGGGCTCGTACAGTTGCAATGCCTTGGACACGCCGTGCTTGACCGCACCCGCCTGCCCCGACAACCCGCCACCCACAACCGTCGCCATCACGTCGAACTGGCCTTCAACGCCCGCAACCGTGAACGGCTGGCGCAGGATCATCTGCAGCACGGGACGCGCGAAATACTCCGCCATCGTCTTGCCATTGACCACGACCTTTCCCGAGCCCGGCTTGATCCACACCCGTGCAATCGCGTTCTTGCGCTTGCCCGTGGCATAGGCCCGGCCCTGCGCGTCGCGCACCGCGACCCGCTGAATGGCCGCAGGGGCTGCTGCCGGGGTGTTGCCACCAACGGCGGCCTTCAGATCATCCAGAGATTTGATATCGGCCATGCTCATGCGCTCCGCGTGTTCTTCGGGTTCATTGCGCCTACATCAAGAACAGTAGGCTGCTGGGCTTCATGCGGATGGGCGGCGCCTGCGTAAACCCGCAGGTTCGTCATCTGCACGCGCCCAAGACGGTTGCGCGTGATCATCCGCTCAACGGCCTTTTCCACCACGCGTTCCGGGTGGTTCCCTTCCAGCACCTGCCGCGCCGTGCGCTGCTTGATGCCGCCCGGATGGCCGGTGTGCCAGTAATAGATCTTGTCGGCGCGCTTGTTGCCCGTCATCTGGATCTTGTCGGCATTGATGACAATCACGTTGTCACCCATGTCCATGTGTGGCGTGAATGTCGGCTTGTTCTTGCCGCGCAGAATATTGGCGACAATCGTCGCAAGACGGCCCAGAACGATGCCTTCGGCGTCGATCAGGATCCACTTCTTGGTGATGTCCGCCGGAGTAGCGGTGAAGGTTTTCATCGGTCAGGTCCATATAGGTTGGGGGGCAGATCGCCCCCTGAACGCGGATGCTGGCTTATCTGGCATCATGCCCGACGCGTCAAGGCGTCTTTTTCACTTAAAGATGCACAAAAACAATGGCTTACGAAATAGGTAATATGTTACCCCAACATTTACCGCAAAATCGGCGGCTTGGTCTTGTCCATGCCCGGTGGCGTCGGCGCCGCCCGCGCAGGCGCATCCGGCACCGTCAGATCAAACACCCGCGCCAATCCTGCCATCGCCGCCACCCCTGCATCGCCCGTGCGCAGAAAGGTCACATCGATCTCGCCCGCTTCCACCCCTGAAAAGATCAATGCCTCCGACACCGCCCGCGCCAGCATCGCCTCGCGCCCCGCAGCGGCGTCGATGAACGCAAACATGTGCCCCCGCCGCCCATCGGCATAGGTCACCCCGCACAGCAGACCCTGCGCAGCCAGCCCCGCCGCCGACAGCAGTTTATTGCGCAACGCCGCAGTCACCATGTCCGGCACGCCGTCAGGCGCATGAAACAGCACCGGGCGCGCCTCATCCATCCCCAGATCGCCCTCCAGCGTGCCTGCCAGCCAATCCACCGCATCCGGCGGAAACAGCATCATTGACGCCGCCCCCATGTTCACCCCCAGCCCGATCCCCTGCCCCGCCAGTTGCTGCGCGATCACCCGCCCCGGTAACGCCACATAGGGTGCCGCCCCTGCCGCAAATGCCGCCAGCTTTTCCTCAGAGTCGAAGATCAACACCACCGGCCCGTCCTGCAGATCAAAGATCCGCGGCACCACGCGCCCGCCCGTCACCTCATGCTCCAGCAACATCACCATCTCGCCATCAGACAGATGTGCGTAATAACGCAGGCGTGCGGCATCATCATCGCTGGCTGTCGCCATCGCGGCATAGGCATCATCAAGCAGGGTCATGGTCCGGGCCTCCTTACCTAACCGCCTACCCGTCGGCGCAAGGCGCATCAAGCCACCACGTGTCGCACCGCCGCCCGCAGCGCAGGCACCACTTCCGCGTCAAACCACGGATTGCGCCGCAGCCAGCCCGTATTGCGCCAACTTGGGTGCGGCAAAGGCCAGATACCCTGCGCCGCGTGCTCGCGCCAATCCGCCACCATCCCCGCAACCGCACCCTTCCCCAGATGCCACCGCATCGCCGCCCCGCCCACCAGAACCGTCATCCGCACATCCGGCAGCATGGCCATCACCGCTGCGCGCCATGTCCGCGCACAGATCGGCGGGGGCGGCAGATCGGCCCCCTTGGCATCATAGCCCGGAAAACAGAACGCCATCGGCACAATCGCCACCCGGTCACGATCATAAAACGCATCCGGCGAAAGCCCCAGCCAGTCGCGCAGGCGGTCGCCGCTCGCATCCGTGAACGGCTGGCCCGACGCATGCACCCGTGCCCCCGGTGCCTGCCCCGCGATCAAAAGCCGTGCCGTTGGCGCAAACCACACCACCGGGCGCGGCGCATGTGCCGTCACCGTCGCCCCAAAGCGTTCCGTGCACAGGCGGCAATCGGCAATCCTTTGATGCAATGCAATCGGCAACCCGGCAACACCCCTGTTTTCCACGCGTCCCATCCTTGCAGACGGCCCGCAGGCAGGCTAGCCACATGTCATCCATCTTCCGCAGAAAAATCCGCATGTACCGTGTTTCACCCGCCCTCAACCGCCTGGCCTTGGCTTTGCTGACGGGGGCAGGTCTGGCCAGCCTTTGGGTCAATATCGCCCCCGGCAGTTACTACGACTTCGTGGAATGGCGCATCATCGCAGGGCACCTGCCCCTCTGGGTCGCAGGACACCCCATTGTGCCGACCCCCGCCTTTCTGGTGGGCGAAGGGCTGATGGCGCTGTTTGTGGCCCTGATTGCCAAAGAACTGTGGGAGGCCGTCACCCTTGAACGTGGTCCCCTGTCCGGCACCCAGATGATCGGCCCGCTTGGCCTGATGGCAGGGGCGGCCGTCGGGGCCTGCGTCGTATGGGTCGTGCTGGCCCTGCTGTTTGGCCTGCGCGAAGACTTGCCCCCCGATCTGGGCTGGTCCGCCCCGTTGGGTGGCGATGTCATTCTGTGCTATGTGTTTGGCCGCATGATTTTCGGCGCGGCACATCCGGCGCTGAAACTGGTACTGTTGATCAGTATTGCCGATGCGTTGCTCGCCCTTGTGCTCGCCGGCGTCTCGGCACCCGGGCATGCCTTGCGCCCGATGTGGTTGTTCCTGCCGCTGAACGCCGCCCTGATCGTCTGGTGGCGCTACGGGCACATGCTGCGGCAGAATGCACCCGTCCGTGCCCGGCAACGCGCCCATCTGATCTGGCCCTATGTGGTCGCGGGCATCACCTCATGGCTTGGCGTCCTTGCCGCAGGTCTGCCCGGTGCCCTTGGCTTGCTGCCCATTCTGCCCGCCATTTCGCATGCCGACCGCAGCTTTGGCCTGTTTGCCGAGGCCGAGGGCCTGCTGCATGATCCCCTGAACCGCCTTGCCCATATCCTGATCTGGCCGACCACCGCCGCGGTCTTCGCCTTTGGCCTGACTTATGGCGGCGTCGATCTGTCCGGCTTTGCCACCCTGACAGTGGTCATGCTCGCAGCACTCTGGCTCGGCAAACCCGCAGGCCTGCTGGCCGCCGGTCTCATCATTACCCGCCTCGCCCCCCGCTCGCCCCTGCTGCATCTCACCCGGCGCGATATGATCTGCGCCCTGCCCCTTGCCGGGATCGCCTTTACCGCCCCCGCCCTTGGCCTGCCATGGTCGCTTCCCGGCGGCATCATGGCCGAGGCAGCCCGCCTTGGCCTTGCCCTCAGCCTGCTTGCCGGGCCCGTCGCCGTACTGATTGCCCGCCGCCTGCGCTGAAATCCACCCGCACCCGCACCATTGTTCCGAAAAGCCGACATAATACCGCCCTATTGCCGCTGCATAGCGATGACATTGACGTGTCGCGCTGGAATTCGGCGCAACTTCACGTTAACGAAGATCGCATAACAAGAACGGCAGGCCATTGTGCACTCTCACCATCGGCCAGGGACCATCGCATGATCGCGTTTGAAGGCGTCAGCAAATCGTTCTGGTCGGGAAAGGGCCGCAAGGTCATCCTTGATCAGGCCACCTTTACCGTCGAACCCGGCAATTCGCTGGGCATCCTTGCGCGCAATGGTACCGGCAAAACCACCATCATCAACATGGTGGCTGGCCTTGAAAAACCTGACGAAGGCCGCATCATCCGCACCTCGCGCATCTCATTCCCCCTCGGCTTCATGGGCGGCGTCGTGAACAAACACACTGCCAATGAAAACGCCCGCTACATCGCCCGCCTGTACGGCCTTGATCCGGACTATGTCGAAAGTTTCTGCCGCTGGATGGCCGGCATCGGCGACTATTTCGACATGCCTGTCGGCACCTACAGCCAAGGCATGCGCGCCCGGCTTTCATTTTCGCTCATGCTCGCGCTGGAATTCGATATCTACCTGATCGACGAAGGCATGCCCAGCACCACAGACGTCGAATTCAACAAACGCGCCGGTGCCATCCTGCGCGAACGCCTGACCAACGCCACCGTCGTGATCGTGTCGCATCAGGCCCGCACCCTTGAAAAGTTTGCCCGGACCGCCGCTGTGCTGCACAATGGACAGATGTACCTGTTCGAAACCCTCGAAGAAGCGAAACGCCTGTATGACTACGCCCATTAAAGCCAACCGTTTTCGCATCCGGCGGCCCGAACCGGCAATCCCCACGGTCGCAAACCCCGCAGCCGCCAAACCTGCGCTGTCGCAGGCCGCTGCCGAAATGCTGTTTGACATGCCCGATGATGGGTTCGGCCCCGGCCCCTTTGCCACCGCCGCAAAACCCGCGTCGCCTTCCCCGCCCGCCAGCGAAATCGACGCCATTCGCCGCGAAGGGCTGACCGGTCGCCAATTGCGCCTTGCCCGCCGCGTGGCCCAACTGCACGGGTTGCCCGCCACCTCCGATTTCGATGCCATCCGCTTGCTGCGTCTGAAAGGCATTGATCCCTTTGGCAAAGCACCCGCTGCCGATGTCGTGGATGCTGCCCCCGCCCGCACCGTCACACCCGCGCCCGGCGATGTCATCCAACTGCCCCAGACCGTGAAACCCATTCAGGTCCCCTCGACCGAAGTCCGCGCCGAAACCAACCACGCCGCCGATATCTTGCGCATCCAACACGACATCATGCGTCGCAGGCGGCGCAAATCCCTGCTTTTGATGGTGCGGCTTGCCGTGTTCGTGCTGCTGCCCACCCTGATCGCCGGATATTACTACTATCTCATCGCCACCCCCTTGTACGAGGCGAAATCCGCCTTCATCATCCAACAAGCCGATGGTGCCGTCACCGCAGGCGGTGCCCCCAGCGGCGGCCTGTTCGGTGGCGCACTTGAGGCGAACAAAGAAGCATCCGGCGCACAGGATCTGCTGCAATCGCGCGATGGCCTGCAACGCCTTGATGCCGACCTCGGCTTTATTGCCACCTTTCAACAGCCCGAAATTGACCCCATTCAACGTCTGTCCGCCGACAGCAGCTTTGAAGATGCCTACAAGGTCTATCAACGCATGGTGCAGGTGTCCTATGACCCCACCGAAGGCCTGATCCGCCTTTCCGTTGTTGCCCCCGACCCCGATCAGGCCGTCGCCTTCACCCGCGCCCTCATCAGCTATGCCGAATCCGAGATTGACCGCCTGTCGCAACGCAAACGCGATGACCAGATGACCGATGCCCTTGCCAGCTATGAAGACGCCGAGGCCAAGATGCTCGAGGCGCAACAAAAAGTCGTGGCACTGCAGGAACAAAACAGCGTCCTGTCCTCCGAAGCCGAGGTCAGCTTGATTTCCGCCCAGATCGGCCAACTGGAAACCCAACTGTCCACCGAACGCCTTGCCCTTGCCCAGATGGAATCGAACGAAAACCCGAACGAGGCCCGGATGGACCCGATCCGTCGCCGCATTCAGGCGCTGGATGCCGAAATCGCCATCCTGCGGGCGCGCATGTCCCAGGACAATGGCGGCGCAGGTTCACTTGCCCAGATTCAGGGCGAACTGTTTGTCGCCCAAGCCAATGTGCAGACCCGCCAGATGATGCTCGCCTCCACCCTGCAACAGCTTGAAACCGCCCGGATCGAGGCGAACCGTCAGGTCCGCTATCTCGCCGTCACCCAGCAGCCGATTTCGCAGGACGAGGCCGCCTATCCGCGCGCTTTTGAAAATACGGTGGTGGCCATGCTGGTCTTTGCCGGGATATACCTGATGATCGCAATGACCGCAGCCATCCTGCGCGAACAGATTGCGTCATAAGGACAGACCATGACAGATGTAAAGATCGGTGCCCTGACCACGGGCAACACGCGCCCTCTGACCGTGATCGCGGGGCCTTGCCAGTTGGAAGACCTCGATCACGCCCAGATGATTGCCGGTGTCATGGCCGAGGCCTGCAAGGCGGCGGGCGCGCAATACATCTTCAAGGCCAGCTTCGATAAGGCCAACCGCACCTCACTTTCCGGCAAACGCGGGCTGGGAATGGACGCGGGCCTGAAAATTCTGTCCGCGATCAAGGCGATGGGCATGCCCGTGCTGACCGATTTCCATGAACCCGGACAGGCGGCCGAGGTTGCCGCCGTCGTGGATGTGCTGCAAATTCCCGCGCTGCTCTGCCGCCAGACTGACCTTCTGATCGCCGCGGGTGAAACCGGGGCCGTGGTGAACGTCAAAAAGGGCCAGTTTCTTGATCCCGCAGGCATGGCCAATGTCGCCGCCAAAATCGCGTCAACCGGCAACACCCGCATCATGCTGACGGAACGTGGCACCACATTCGGCTATAACGCACTTGTGGCTGACATGCGCAGCTTGCCGATCATGGCGCGCACCGGCTATCCCGTGATCATGGATGCCACGCATGCCGTGGCCTTTCCCGGCGGTCTGGGCGACAGCTCCGGCGGCCAACGCGAATTCGCCCCCGTCCTCGCCCGCGCCGCCGTGGCAATTGGCGTGGCCGGCGTGTTCATGGAAACCCATCAGGCCCCCGATACAGCACCCTCTGACGGGCCGAACATGATCTACCTCAAAGACATGCCCGCCCTGATCGCCACGCTGATGGCCTTCGACCGTATCGCCAAGGCCAACCCGGTGGTCATCTGAACGACGTCCCGGTCCAAAACCCGGGCTCCCGTCGCGTGCTGACCCAATGTGCGCCTCCCCTCTCCAGCGTGGAGGGAGGCAATTGCCGCGATGTCGATCACGCAATGTTTCAAAAGTATTAACGCACCCTGTGGATAACTCTGAAAAATCATTGATTTCATTGAACAAACTCTGAAATTGACAGCCGTCAATTTTCACGCAGCCTGCCCCGCCGCCCACCCCGACGACCAGGCCCATTGGAAGTTATATCCCCCCAACCACCCCGTCACATCCACCACCTCGCCCACGAAATACAATCCCGGCGCGCCCTTGGCCGCCATCGTCCGCGCATCCAGCGCATCGGTGTCCACGCCCCCCAGCGTCACCTCCGCCGTCCGGTATCCTTCTGATCCGACAGGCATGATCTGCCAGCGATGCACCAATCCCGCGACCCGGTCGATCATCCCGTTCGACTGATCCGCCAGCGTGCCTGCCACCCCCGCGCTGTCCTCCACGAACCGCGCCAGCCGCTCCGGCAGCACCCGCGCCAGCGCTGTGCGCACCGCCATCCGCCCCGCCTCGGCGCGCAGGTCCCGCAAAACCGCCCCCACATCGCCCCCGCGCGCAAGGTCCAAGGTCACCGCCTCCCCCTCACGCCAGTAACTCGACGCCTGCAACACCGCTGGCCCCGACAGCCCGCGATGCGTGAATAACACCGCCTCGTCAAACCCCACCCGCCCCGCCGTGACGCGCCCGTCCACCGCCACCCCTGCCAGCGGCTTGACCCGGTCCAACTCATGCTCCGCCAGCGTCAGCGGCACCAACCCCGGTCGCGTCTCCACCAGCGGCAGCCCGAACGCCTCTGCCACGCGGTAGCCGTACCCCGTCGCCCCCATCTTCGGAATCGACTTGCCCCCCGTCGCCACAATGACCGATACCGCGCGCACGGTCCCCCGCGCCGTCTCCACCGTGAAACCGGACCGCACCTCACCCAGTGCGCAGCCCGTCCACAACGTCCCCCCCGCCGCCGCCAGATCATCCGTCAGTGCCGCCACGACCTGCGTGGCCGACCCATCACAAAACAACTGCCCCAGCGTCTTTTCGTGCCACGCGATGCCCCACCCGTCCATCCGCGCGATGAAATCCCACTGCGTGTACCGCTTCAACGCCGACAGCGCAAAGCGTGGATTGCGCGACAAAAACCGCTCTGGCGAGATGCCCAGATTGGTGAAATTGCACCGCCCCCCGCCCGAGATGCGAATTTTCTCACCCGGCGCTTTTGCGTGATCCACCACCAGCACGCGCCGTCCGCGCCGTGCCGCCTCGATCCCCGCAAACAGCCCGGCGGCCCCTGCACCCAAAACGATGACATCTACCTGCATCCCGCCTCCCTACCCCAGCCCGCAACCACCATCAACGCCGAACCAGAAAGCCCTGAAAAATCCGCACTTCCCCCTTGCAGGCTACCGGGGGCTTCGCTAAACACCCCGGCAGTTGGGGCGTCGCCAAGTGGTAAGGCATCGGTTTTTGGTACCGACATTCCCAGGTTCGAATCCTGGCGCCCCAGCCATCATCTTTATCCGTCTGATGGGAACATGCGATGCGCGGAAGGTCACTTGCCCTCATCAGCCTCGCAGCTTTGGCTGGCTGCACCCAATCGGGTGAAATGCGGTTGTTCCCGGTGGACGGCCCGCTGACGACGCTGTCTCCGCCACCCGTGATCATCATGCAGGCCGCCAACCCCGAAAGCACCTCCGGCGCGTTGACGTTCCGCCTGCCCGGCCGCACCCGGTGCGAAGGCACATGGTCCGCCGTGGCCCCCCGCGCCGTGTCGCAGACCCGTGGCCTGAACCTCAACCTGCGCCGCCCCGGTGTGGAACTATCGAACACCGCCGAGATTGAAGCCACCGTGAACCGAGGCGAGATCTACGCGATCTGCACCGACAGCACCCGCATCGAAGGGTCGTTCGTCATGGGCAGCGGCACCAATTCCGGCACGGGCAGCGCCACCGATACCAACGGCAATACCTACAAGCTGCTGTTCTGACCGGACCCGCACCCCAGCCAAGGGGTGCAGGTGCCTGTCCTGCGTCAGATGATCTCAAAGCTAGCCGCCGTCAGCGGGTCGATCACGGGGATGTTGATCAGCGTTGCAAACAGCACCCGCGCGCCCGTCCCGTTTCCATCCGCGTCATAGAACAGCTGCGCAGTGGTGCCGCTTGTTTGATAGATGATCCGCGTGGTTGCAGATTCCGATCCGCTTTCCGCAAACCGGTCTGCCGCCAGTTCACCGATCGCCGTGCCAAGCCCTGTGAAGATCGCATTTTCCAACACGATCACGTCACGCCCGACATCAAAGCCATAGACGAAATCGACGTTGTTGGCACCCAAGGCCGTGCTGAAAACGAATTCGTCAACGGTGTACGCATCAACACCGCCATCCAGCACATCATTGCCCAACCCACCATTCAGCGTATCACTGCCAAGGCCGCCATAAAGCGCGTTTTCCCCTGCATTCCCGGTCAGTGTGTCATCAAACGTGGTTCCATCAGCGTTTTCAATGCCTGTCAGCAGAAGAGTCCCACCGCCACCCGTGTTCTGCGCGGTTGTCAGCGCAAGGTTCACCGTAACGGCGCCAGTGGCATACTGGAAAAACAACCTGTCGGTACCCGCGCCGCCGTTGATCGTGTCGGTGCCGCCGGCCCCGTCAAGCTGGTCGTTCCCGTCACCACCGTTCAGCAGGTTGTTGCCTGAACCGCCAAAGATAAAGTCATCGCCACTGCCGCCGGTGATGTTTTCAAAGCCGCTGGTCGTCAGTGTAACAAGACCGCCGTTCACGACAATCTCGGCATATTCGTTTTGTTCCCGCACGCCGGCATAGATGGTCGTGGTAACGCCCTCGAATGACAGGGTGTCGATGCCCGCGCCGCCGGACAGATCATCGGCGCCACCGCCACCACGAACAGTATCGTTGCCAATCCCGCCATACAGTTCGTTGACATCGGCATTCCCGACAAGGTTGTCATTGAACGCCGACCCGATGATGGCGCTGAACTGGGACAGCACATCACCCGCCGCATCGCCATTCGTCGTTGTCGCCTGCACGCCTGCAAGTGTCAGGTCAACCCGCACGCCCACCGTGGATGACGCATAGCTGACCGTATCAAAGCCGCCCCCACCCGTCAGCGTATCGGCCCCCGCACCCCCCTCGATCACATTCAACGAACTGTCACCCGTCAGGCGATCCGCGAAGGCCGTGCCGATCAGGTTGTCGATTTCATACAGGGTATCGCCGCTCGCATCGCCCGCACTGACCTGCTGCGTATTGAACGCCAGCGCAAGTGACACCGTCACCCCCACCGTGCCACCACGATAGCTGGCCGTGTCTTCCCCAAATGTGCCATCCAGAATGTCCGCACCTGCGCCACCAATCAGCAGATCATTGCCTGTCCCGCCATACAGGCCATCAACCCCCGCAAGCCCGGTCAGTGTGTCATTGCCATCCCGACCGCTGAGGAAGTTGTCACCGATGCTGCCCGTCAGACTGTCACTGAAATCAGACCCCCTGATGCCCTCGAACCCTGACATCAGATCTGTGCCATAGCCCAGCCCAAGGTTTTGCGCCGTCGTGATCGCAAGGCTGACCGTGACCGCGGCTGCACCCCCGTCAAACGCCACAATGTCATTTCCCAGCCCGCCAATCAGGGTGTCGTTGCCCAGCCCGCCGATGATGACGTCATCATTGGCACCACCGTTCAGCACATTCGCCAGATCATTGCCGGTGATGTTTTCCATCCCGGCACCGCCAACCACGTTTTCAATTCCGACAAGACTGTCTTCAAGGGCGTTCGCAAAGCCGCGCGCAAGCTCTGCCACCAGACTGATCTCCAGCCCATCGGCGTTTGCCGCGTAATCAACGGTATCCAGACCCGCCCCACCATCCAGCGTGTCACCGCCATTGCCGCGCAGCGTGTCATTGCCAAGGCCGCCTGTCAGGCGGTTCGCCGCGTCGTTTCCGGCCAGACTGTCATTCAACGCCGATCCGATAATATACTCAAACCCGGCAATCACATCGCCCGCTGCATCACCATTTGTCGTCAGGGATTGCGCCGTCAGAACCGACAGATCCACTCGTACCGCCGCCGTTGACAAGGCATAGCTCAACGTATCGACACCATCACCACCGGTCAGCGTATCCGCCCCCGCCCGACCTTCAAACAGGTTGTCCGCAAAGTTCCCGGTAAACCGGTCACCAAGTGCTGACCCGATCAGGTTTTCGATATCGACCAACGTGTCGCCCAAACCGTCACCCAGACCAACCTGCGGATCAAATGTGTTCAGGTCAATCGTGACCCCTGCCGTCGATGCAACATAGCTGGCCGTGTCCACACCGTCGCTGCCATCAAGATAATCTGCACCGGCCCCGCCAATCAGCGTGTCATCACCCTGATCGCCAAACAGGCTGTCATTCCCGGCAAGCCCGCTGATCAGGTCATTGCCTGTGAAACCCTCAATGCGGTTGCCGAAGGCATCACCCGTCAGCGTGTCACCGAAGGTTGACCCGAAGATGTTTTCAAACCCGGTGATCAAATCCGTGCCCGCAGCAACCGTATTCTGCGCGGCCGTCAGCGACAGGTTCACGATGACCCCGGCAACGGTCTGGGCATAGTTTACCGTATCCCCGAAAGTGCCGTTTGTGCCCCCGGTCAGGGTATCATTTCCAAAGCCGCCGATCAGGGTGTCGTTACCACCACCACCAATCAGGATGTTCGCCCCATCGTCACCCGTCAGCGAGTCATTGCCATCACCTCCGGTGACATGTTCAAAACCGACGGTGACATCGCCCACAGCATCCGAACCGCCGTTGCCGGACTGGTTCTGCAAAAGCAGGTTGACGTTCACCCCCGCCGTGTCCCCGGCATAGCTGAGGACATCGGCGGTGCCTGCGCCACCGTCCAGAATATCGGCCCCCGCGCCACCGATGATGGTGTCATTGCCCGCGCCACCGGTCAGGCTGTTTATGGCCGCATCGCCCTGCAAGCTGTCGTTCAGGGCCGACCCCAGCACGTTTTCGAACCCCGTCAGACGGTCGCCCGCCGCATCGCCGTTCGCCGTGGCCACTTGCAGACCCGTCGCAAGGGCAAGGCCCTGCACCCGCAGGTCAATCTTCACCCCGGCGGTCGATGACGCATAGCTGACGGTATCATTGCCACCGCCGCCATTCAGCACATCGGCACCCGCCCGGCCTTCGATGGTGTTGTCCAGCAAGTCACCTGTGAGCGTGTCAATCAGCCCTGACCCGATCAGGTTTTCAACAAAAAACAACTGATCGCCCAGACCATCCCCCGCGCCGACCTGCGCTGCCTCGAAAAGCGTCAGATTAATCGTCACCCCTGCCGTCGATGTCGCATAGCTGGCTGTATCGATGCCGACATCGCCTATCAGCGTGTCCGCACCCGCCCCGCCAATCAGCGTGTCATCATTGGCGCCGCCATCAAGGCTGTCCGCCCCGGCAAGCCCGCTGATAAGGTCGTTGCCGACGCCGCCTTCAATGCGGTTGGCAAGCGCATCGCCTGTCAGCGTGTCATTCAACCCCGATCCAAGCAGGTTCTCGAACCCGGTGATCAGGTCGGTGCCTGCGCCAATCGTGTTCTGCGCCGCCGTCAGCGACAGGTTGACCGCTACCGCCGCCGCACTGCCCTCAAAGCTGACCGTATCGCCGTTGACAAGACCGGTGCTGTTGCCACCCCCTGTCAAGGTGTCATTGCCGCCACCGCCTTCGATCACGTCATCCCCAAGGCCGCCCAACAGAATATTGGCCGATGCATCGCCCGTCAGGACGTCATTGCCACTGCCGCCGGTGACATGTTCGAAACCAAAAATCTCATCGCCCGTGGCATCGCCGCCCACCGCAAGGCCCTGCAACGCTTGCTGCAGGGTGATTTCCACCCCGGTTGTATCGCTTGCATAGCTTAGCACATCGCCGACACCCGCGCCGCCATCCAGCAGATCGCCGCCTGCGCTGCCTTCGATGGTGTCATTGCCCGCGCCACTGCGCAGCTCGTTGCGCACCGCGTCGCCGGTCAGGCTGTCGTTCAGGGCCGATCCCAGAATGTTTTCGAACCCGGTCAGAAGATCGCCCGCCGCATCGCCGTTCGCTGTGGCCGATTGCCGTGCCGTGCCATCCTGCAGCCGTAGGTCAACCTTCACCCCGACAGTCGAATTTTCGTAGCTGACGGTATCGTTGCCACCGCCGCCGCCCAGCACATCTGCGCCCGCCCGGCCATTGATGGTGTTGTTCTGCGCGTCACCCAGCAGCGTGTCGATAAAGTTTGACCCGATCAGGTTTTCAACTTCGACCAGCACATCATTTGTACCGTCACCCAAGCCGCCCTGTTGTGTCAGTTTCAGATCAATCGTCACACCCACCGTCGATGACGCATAGCTGGCGGTATCAAAGTCATCACCACCAAACAGGCTGTCGGCACCCGCGCCACCGGTCAGCGTGTCGCGACCGTTCCCGCCACCCAAGGTGTCGTTCCCGGCAAGCCCGGACAAGACGTCATCGCCATTGCGCCCAAATATCCTGTTGTTCAACGCATCGCCTGCCAACGTATCGTTGAAGGCCGATCCGGATATATTTTCGAACCCTGTAATCAGGTCGGTGCCCGCGCCAACCGTGTTTTGCGCCGTCGTCAATGCAAGGTTGACTGCAACCGCCGCTGCACTGTTGTCAAAGACGACCGTGTCGCCATCAGCGGCATTGGTCCCACCCGTCAGCGTATCATTGCTGGCACCACCTTCAAGTTCATCGTTGCCCGCGCCGCCCGACAGAAGATTGGCCTCGCCATTCCCGAACAGCGTGTCGTTGCCCGACCCGGTGATAACGCTTTCGATGCTGATCAGCACATCACCGATAGCACTGCCTTCGTTATTGTTGGTGAAATCCCGCAGATCAATCCGCAGGTCCGCTGTATCATTGGCATAGCTGACAAGGTCGGTGCCGCCGCCGCCGTTCAGGGTATCGTTGCCGCTGCCACCGATCAGGGTGTCATTGCCAAGGCCGCCCGACAGATTGTTGGCGATGCCATCACCTTGCAGGCTGTCGTTCAGCGCGGACCCCAGCACATTTTCGAACCCGGTCAGACGGTCACCCGCCGCATCGCCGTTCGCCGTGGCGACTTGCAAACCCGCCGCACCGACGCCGCCCTGCAGTAAAAGGTCAATCTTCACGCCCACGGTGGATGACGCATAGCTGACGGTATCAATCCCGGTCCCGCCATCCAGCACATCTGCCCCTGCCCGGCCTTCCAGCATGTTGACACCGGCATTGCCTGTCAGCGTATCAACCAACCCGGTGCCGATCAGGTTTTCGATCTCAATCAAGGAGTCACCTGCCGCATCACTGGTGGGTGTTGTCCCGGTAATGGTCACGCCAACCCCATTGCTCTGATCACCAAGCGCGATGTTCACCGCCGTTGTCGAAGTTGCATAGCTGGCAGTATCGCTGCCCTCACCACCTTCCAGAACGTCCCCGCCCGCGCCCCCGACAAGCGTGTCATCGCCCGCATCGCCCGCAATGAAATCC
>JANNKX010000243.1:0-23942 GCA_031396505.1 Rhodobacterales bacterium | reverse complement strand
CCAAAGGCGACAGTGTGCAACGCGGTCAGCAGATCGCCGTCGTGCGCGCCGCAAACCCCGCCTTCCTGCATTTCGAAGTGCGCCGTGGTGTCGAAAGCACCGATCCGGCGGCATTTTTGCAGTGATCAGAACCGGTTGCGTGCGTGACTTCACGCACCGCGACCTCCGGCAGGTGGGGGGTGTCCCGCCCCCTTCGCTCAGGTTCACCCACCACCCCGGCAACCCCGAACAGGGTTCAACATGATGCTGGCAAGTAGTGGCACGGTCGGGCTTGCCGGAACAGAACAGGAGAACTGAGATGGTTTGGGGACTGAAACTGCCAGGCGAATTCGGGGCATTTTTCCCCAATGGAGATTTCATTGGCTATGACGAGCAACTGATTGCTGCTTTTGATGTTATGCCATCCGAGGAGAAAGCTGCGTTCAACAATGAGAAGTCTTTATATCGTTATCATGTTTTTCAGTGCCTAATACACGAACACGGGACGATGCATGGCGAAGGAATTCTGTTTCGTCCTCTTGCAGAAAGCGAATGGCCTCGCGAGTACCGCACTGTGCGGCACTATGCAAAGCTCGGCTCATTGGCAACGGTCAACGGCAGAGTGCTTCTGGTCGACGAGACCCTGAAGAACATCATCGAAGGTCTGGAGCCGGGCGTGCACCAGTTCCGGCCAATTCGTATGACATGTGGGCAAGGCGAGGCCTACGCGACCCCCTACTTTACAATGGTGATCGGACGCTTTCTGACCAGCTTTGATCCCGAGCAAAGTGAAAAGAGCGCGTGGAACCACAGCGGCAGAAGTTATAACATAACATATTTCAATAAAGAAAATGCCTCAGGATTGGCGATGATGAAGGCCGTCTTTGCTGGCTGTCACCTGTGGTGCGAACGCAAATTACTCCGTCCTGAAATTTACTTCTCTGATGCATTGCAAGCCGAGATCAAGAAGGCGGGGCTGCACATGCCCAAACACTACCGTATGAAAGAAGCAAACTTGGCGTTGGTGAAACCCAAGTCATTTTTTCTTCGTGAAGTACCAAAATCATAAAATCCGCGTGGGTTACACGCTGCCCTCAAAGATGAACAAAGCATTAAACTGGACGACCTAACTCATTGATTTCATTAAAGCAGCATCCTGTCCCCCCGTGGGACACCCCTAAAGCCGCACGCCCTCACGGGCTGCCAGATCACAAAAGAACTGCCACGCCACCCGCCCCGACCGCCCGCCCCGCGTCGCGGACCACTCCACCGCCTCCGCGCGCAGCCGCGCCTCGGGCACCCCCACCCCATGTGCGATGCAATAGCCCCGGACCATCTCCAGAAACTCATCCTGCGAACATGGATGAAACCCCAGCCACAGCCCGAACCGGTCGCTCAACGATACCTTCTCCTCGACCGCCTCACTTGGGCTGATAGCCGTGGACCGTTCATTCTCGATCATGTCGCGCGGCATCAGGTGACGCCGGTTGGACGTCGCGTAAAACAGCACATTCTCAGGCCGCCCCGCGATCCCGCCATCCAACACCGCCTTCAGGCTTTTGTAATGCGTGTCATCATGGCTGAAACTCAGATCATCGCAGAACAGCACAAACCGATGCCCCACCCCCCGCAGCAGGTGCAGCAATCGCGGCACCGATGGCAGATCCTCGCGGCTCAACTCCACAATCTTCAACGCGTGCCCCTCGGCCCGCACCTGCGCATGCACTGCTTTGACAAGGCTGGATTTCCCCATCCCCCGCGCGCCCCACAACAGCGCGTTATTCGCAGGCAGCCCTTGTGCAAAATACCGCGTATTCGCCAGCAGCGTCTCGCGCGACCGGTCAATCCCCACCAGCAACCCGATATCAACCCGCGCCACATCCCGCACAGGCTCCAGCCAATCCGGCCCCGTGTGCCACAAAAACGCATCCGCCAAATTGAAATCCGGGGCCGCCAGCGGGGCCGGTGCCAGCCGCTCCAGCGCCGCCGCGATCCGTTCAAGGTCCGTCATGTGGCGCTGTCTTCCTCATCCTCGACCCAAGTGCCATCCGCCCGCGCCGCCGCCTCGCGGTCCCGTTCAAACCGCGCAATCAACCAGATTGAGATCTCATACAGCGGGTAGATCGCCGCAAACAGGATCAGCTGGCTCAGCACATCCGGCGGCGTCACAACCGCCGCCACGATCAGGATCAAAACCACCGCATATTTCCGTGTCGCCCGCAGGCCCGCCGCCGAAATGATCCCCGCCCGCCCCATCAGCGTTAACAGCACTGGCAACTGGAAACACAACCCGAACGCCAGAACGAATGTCATCGTCAGGCCAAGATAGCTTTCCATCGACCCCTGAAACACCACGCCCACGGGGGCCGCAGATATGCCTTCGCTTGCCGTGGCCACACTGTCCTGAAAGCCCAGAAAGAATTCAAACGCAAATGGCAGGATGATGAAATACGCAAATCCCGCGCCAATGAAGAACATGATCGGGGACGCCGCCAGAAATGGCAGGAACGCATTCCGCTCCGACCGATACAGCCCCGGTGCCACGAACCGCCACAACTGATAAGCGATCATTGGGAACGCCATGATGAACCCGCCCCACATCGCAATCCGGATGGCGACGAAAAAGCCTTCCTGCATCTTCACCAGGATCAGTTGGCATTCCTGCCCCCGTTCGGCCAGTACCTGACACATCGGGCGCGCCAGAAATGTGAAGATCGGCTGCCAGATGATGTAGCCAATGATGAAGCACACCACGAACGCACCCATCGCATAAAGGATGCGCGTCCGCAGTTCCGCCAGATGTTCAATCAGCGGAGCCGAACTTTCGTCAATACTGTCGGCCATCAGGTCTCTGCCTTCTTGCGCGGCGCGCGTGGTTTTTTGGCGGGGGCGGGCGGTTCTGCTGCCACCGGAAGTGGCGGGGGCGCTGATACCGCGCGCAGCTTTTCGGCTGCCTCCTGCGCAATCGCCCGCTTTGCCGCCTGCTGATCCGCCAGCGCCTGTGTTGCAGGCCCCATCGGCTTTGGCGCGGCGATCACCGGCTCAACCGCGGCCACAGGTGCGACTGGCGGCTTGACCACAGGCGCCGTCGGTTTTGCCGCGTTTTTCAAAGGATCCCACTTTTCAAACTTCGCTGCCGCATCCTTGACCGCATTCAAACCCAAAGACTGCACCGATGTCGCCGATTTCAGATCTTTCGCCACGTCCTTGACGCCAGTCTCGTTTGCCGCCTGCTCCATCGCCCGCGAAAATTCACGCGACATCGACCGCAGCTTGGACGTGAACCGCCCCAGCGTGCGAAACATTTCCGGCAGGTCTTTGGGCCCGATCACAATCAGGGCCACCACACCAATCATCACCAACTCGGTCCAGCCGATCCCGCCCATGGGCAATGCCCTCCGACTGTCGCTTTAAACCTTGTCTTTGTCCGCTGGCGTCACGTCCCGCACGACCGGGTCGGCGGCAGCCGTGTCAATCTCTTCGGTGCCCTCTTTCACACCCTTTTTGAACGAGGTGATACCCTTGCCGATTTCGCCCATCAGGTTCGATATCTTGCCGCGCCCGAACAGCACCAGCACGACAATGCCGATCACAAGGATCTGCCATGGTCCCATTTGCATCGCGTTCTCTCCAGATCATCCGGGGCGACCGTCGCCCCTGTGTGGTATCTAAGCCTGCATGGCGGGGGATCACAGGCTTGGCAATTGCACAAAGCGCCCGCCAGACCCCGAAACCATGACATAGCTGACAGCTATATGTCAGTTGCCCTATGCGATCCTAAGGCCTCGCAACCAAAGGAGCTTCCTATGCGATTCGCTATTCCTGCTGTTCTTGCCGCCTGTATCACCCTCGCCCCCGCCGACGCGGCACGCGGCCAAGCCGCTGACGCACCGGTCATGGAAATCGTCACCTTCCGTCTGAACCCCGGCATGACCGATGCAGCCTTTCTGACTGCCGCCAAGGGCACCGAAGCCATGGTTGCTGCCCAACCCGGATTTGTCCGCCGCAGCCTGCTGCGCGATGACGCGGGGCTTTGGACCGATACCGTGGAATGGCAAAGTATAACAGCGGCCCACACCGCCGCCGAAATCCTGATGGCAGATCCCGCCTTTGCGCCCTTTGGCGGGGCCATTGACATGACAAGCCTTTCGATGCGCCACGTCCCCATCCTGTGGCAGATGGGCGGTTGACGCCAGCGTGCGGCGCTTGCACGGTGACGCGATGCGCCGCACCGACCGCCTGTTCGACCTGATCCAGATCCTGCGCGACGGGCGGCTGCATCGTGCCTCCGAAATGGCGGATCGGCTGGAAGTGTCGGTGCGCACCATCTGGCGCGATATGGCGACCCTCATGGCCTCAGGCCTGCCGGTGGAAGGGGAACGCGGCGTCGGCTATATTCTGCGCGCACCAATCACCCTGCCCCCCATGATCCTGACCGCGGAAGAGCTGGAGGCGCTGCGCCTTGGCGTGCGCCTTGTCGCCGATGGGGCCGACCCCGGCCTTGCCCGCGCCGCCCGTGGGCTGGCATCTAAAATCGCCACCGTCAGCCCCGTCACCACCACCCCCGGCGAGGATGAACTCTTTGTCTTTACCGGCGGCGAGGCAACACGCGCCGCCCCCCACCTGCCCCTGATCCGCGCCGCGATCCGCGCCCGTGAACGCCTGACCATCACTTACATCGACCCCGAGGGGCGCGAGTCGCACCGCGATATCCGCCCCCTGCAGCTCGAATTCTGGGGCCGCGTCTGGACGCTGGCCGCCTTCTGCGAGGCCCGCCGCGATTTCCGCAGCTTTCGCGTCGACCGGATCGTCGCCCTGCTGCCAACTGGGGAAGAATATCCAGCCGAACCTGGCCGCACTCTCGCCGACTACCGCGCGCAGGTAACTCCCCCGTAGGTCGGGGCCTGCCGCGACTCACCCCGTCTCAAACCGGCTCACCCTTTCGCAGGAAACACGAAACACCGGTCCCGCCGGATCATCAACCACAGCACGGTCCCCGGTTTTGGCAGAAAAACCCCCGGCACCGAGGCCGTCAGCACCGCCCCTTCAAAGTCCATCGCGAAATCCACCAGACTTTCCCGTCCCATGTAGCGCGCCCTTGTGACCGTGCCCCGCGCGGGTGTGCCGTCCACCGGCGTCGGGTTCGGGCCGCGCCCGGCCCGATCAAAGTCGATCTTCAGGTGCTGGGGCCGGATGATGATCTCCACCCGCGTGCCGTCCGCATGCCCCGGCGTCAGGAAATCGCCAAATGGGGTGGCGGTCAGCGCGCCCTGAACTTTGCCACGGATCACGTTGATATCGCTAAAGAATGCTGCTGCTGCCTTGTCAACTGGCGCGTTATAGACGTTGTACGGCGCGCCCTGCTGCACGATCCGCCCGCCCCGCATCAGCGCGATGTCATCCGCCATTCGCATCGCCTCGTCCGGCTCATGGGTGACCAGAAGCACGGCAGTCCCCTCGTCTTTCAGGATGGCCAAAGTCGCATCGCGGATCCCGTCGCGCAGCCGATTGTCCAGTCCCGAAAACGGCTCGTCCATCAGCATCACGCGCGGGCGCGGCGCCAAGGCCCGCGCAAGCGCCACACGTTGCTGTTCACCCCCCGACAATTCATGCGGGTGCTTTGCGCCGAACCCGGATAACCCCACTTTTTCAAGCAGTTCTTCCGCTCTGCTCACGCGATTTGTCTTGTCACCAGACAACCCAAAGGCCACGTTCCGCGCCACCGTCAGATAGGGAAACAGCGCAAAGTCCTGAAACATTAACCCCACGCCACGCGCCTCTGGCGGGGCGTTTGTCACATCCTGCCCGTCGATCACGATGCGCCCTGCATCGGGTCGTTCAACCCCTGCGATCATCCGCAGCGTTGTTGTCTTGCCGCAGCCCGATGGCCCCAGCAGACAGGTCACCTGCCCCGCATTGATCGACAGCGACAGATCATCCACAACCGCCCGCCCGCCCAACCGACGGGTCAGCGCTGCGGCCTGCAATCTGGGGCGGTTCTCCACGCAGTCTCCTGACGAAATTCATCGGGATTTGGGGTATCAGGCCCGCCCCACCACGGCAAGGCCCGTCACAGCGTAGCGTTGGTCGCCCCGCCATCCAGCAGGATGTTCTGCCCCACGATAAAGCCTGCATGCATGCTGCACAAAAACGCGCAGGCCGCACCAAATTCCGCAGCCGTCCCATAACGCCGCGCCGGGATCGTCGCCATCCGCGCCGCACGTGCCGCATCCAGCGTCACCCCCGTCGCCGCAACCACGCCCGCATCCAGCGCATCGGCACGGTCGGTTGCATGGATACCTGGCAGCAAGTTATTGATTGTGACACCATTTGGCGCAACCTGCCGTGCCGTGCCTGCAACAAAACCTGTCAACCCCGTGCGCGCAGCATTCGACAGGCCCAATTGCGGGATCGGCGCTTTCACCGACTGGCTGGTGATATTGACAACCCGCCCCCATCCCTGCGCCATCATCCCCGGCAGCACCCCTTGCATCAATGCAATCGGCGTCAGCATATTCGCGTCAATGGCCCGGATGAAGTCATCGCGGTTCCAATCCGACCACAACCCCGGTGGCGGCCCGCCTGCGTTCGTCACCAGAATGTCGAACGGCCCCTCGGCCATTACGGCCGCCCGCACCGCGTCTGTTGTAATGTCACCTGCAATGGACCTCACCTGTACGCCATAGGCTGCCCCGATATCCGCCGCCGCGATCGCCAGCGCCTCGCCCCCCCGCGCATTCAACACAAGGTCAACCCCAGCCGCCGCCAAGGCCTCGGCGCAGCCACGCCCAAGGCCACGCGATGATGCACACACCAGTGCCCGCTTGCCTTTTATGCCCAGATCCATGTTGCGCCCTCCGAAATTCACCCCATCTTAACCTTGCAGTGGGCACGATACCAGCGCGCGCGCTTGCACAATACCGCCTGCGATGGCGCTTCGTTTCCTAAGGCGGCCCAAGTCACATGCCGGATTTGACTGTAAAATCTGCAGTCTGCTATGGTCACTGCAACGGCGTGGCCCCCGTCTGTTTGTTGCATCACAGGAACCATGTCGCGCATGCCTGCATCCGTCACCCCGCTCGTGCTGCCCGGACAGGCGTTTCAGGTCTTTGCCGCCGATGATCTGTTTGTCGCACTTGGCGTCAATCAGGATGATGCGCTGGACGGGCCGGATATCGTTTGCCCGGGCGATATCTATGAACTTGACCCGCACGCCGTGCCGCAGCGCATGGTGCTGACAGCCGCTGGCGATGGCCCCGCCCGCCTTGCCCCCGGCACCCAGATGGGCCGCATCGGCGACCCCGTCACGCTTGAGGCGCGCTATACGCTGATGGCGCCGGACGGCGACCGCGTGGAACTCATCGTGCTGCACACCGCATCGGCGCGCTTTGCCTTGCCCCTGTCGCCAATGGCCGCACGCACCGGCTATACCCTGCTCGCCATCGATACGACACCGCAATCCGCCCGCCTGACCGACCTTTTGAATGTGTCCTTTGCGCGCGGCACGCTGATTACCCTGCCCACCGGCGCGCAAAAGACGATTGAGGATTTGCGCGCGGGCGATGCTGTACTGACCCGCGATCATGGCCCGCAGCCCATCCGCTGGATCGGCCGCGCCACGCTGCGCGCCGTGGGCACATTTGCCCCCGTCGTGATCCCCGCAGGCACGCTTGGCAACGCGGGCGACCTGATCGTCAGCCAACACCACCGCATGTTCCTCTACCAACGCAAGCGCGCCAAAGGCCTGCCCACGGCCGAGGTGTTGTTACAGGCCAAACACCTTGTGAATGGCGAGACGATCTTTATCCGCGAAGGCGGCATGGTCGATTACTTCAGCCTTGTGTTCGACGCGCATGAAATCATCTATGCCGAAGGTATTCCTGCCGAAAGCCTGATGGTCAACGATGCCACGCTGAACCGCCTGCCCCCCGACCTTGCAGATGAGGTCGCGGCCCGCTTTCCCGGCCTGTCACAACATCAACACTTTGGCACCGAGGCGGGTCGCGCGGCCGTCGATTTACTGGTGCCGCGCAAGGCCCGCTGATCACATCGCGTAAAAGAACTCTTCCCGCGTAATCTTGCCATCCTTGACGTGATAGATACCGACTTCCGTCATATCGAAAGACTTGCCGTCGGCCTTTGTCGTGCCCTGCACCGCGAAAGTAACGGCAAAGCGGTCATCGCCATGCAGATAGGGGCCGTCCACCTTGCCGCCGGTGACGGTGTGGTTGTCGTTCCACCACTGGTGCTTGCCATCAATCCCGGCCAGCCCATGGGTTTCGCGCCCCATGCCGCCCATATCGGCCGCCTCGACCGAGACGGCATCGTCGGCATAAAGCTTTTGCAGGTTCGCGCGTTCCCGCCCTTCGCGGCACCCGGCGACCAGTTCGTCTGCAATCTCTTTCAGTTCCATGGCAGCCTCCCAATTGTTCATCGTTTGTTCATGCGAACACGCCCTATCTCACGAGGCAATTGCACCCTCGCGCGTGACACCTTATACCGCCCACATGACAAATCGACCCGCCCTTCCGCCCGAAATCGCCCGCAGGCGGACCTTTGCCATCATCTCGCACCCGGATGCCGGCAAGACCACGCTGACCGAAAAATTCCTGCTGTTTGGCGGTGCGATCCAGATGGCAGGTCAGGTGCGTGCGAAAGGCGAGGCGCGGCGTACCCGGTCCGATTTCATGAAGATGGAACAGGAACGCGGTATTTCCGTCTCCGCCTCTGCCATGTCCTTCGACTTTGGCCACTATCGTTTCAACCTTGTCGATACCCCCGGCCACTCTGATTTTTCCGAAGATACCTACCGCACCCTGACCGCCGTGGATGCCGCCGTGATGGTGATCGACGGCGCAAAGGGCGTCGAATCCCAGACCCGCAAGCTGTTCGAGGTCTGCCGCCTGCGCGACCTGCCGATCCTGACCTTTTGCAACAAGATGGATCGCGAGTCGCGTGATACATTTGAAATCATTGACGAGATTCAGGAAAACCTTGCCATCGACGTGACCCCTGCGTCTTGGCCCATCGGCGTGGGCCGCGAGTTTATCGGGGCCTATGACCTGTTGCACGACCGGCTTGAAATCATGGACCGCGCAGATCGCAACAAGGTTGCCGAATCGATCAAGATCGCGGGCCTTGATGACCCGAAACTGGCCGAACATGTTCCCGCGGATCTTCTGAAAAAACTGCTGGAAGAACTTGAAATGGCACGCGCATTGCTGCCCGCCTTTGATCGTGCGTCGGTCCTCAACGGCTCCATGACGCCGATCTGGTTCGGCTCGGCCATCAATTCCTTCGGCGTGCGCGACCTGATGGCGGGCATCGGCGAATACGGGCCGGAGCCGCAGATTCAGAACGCCGCCGAACGCGCGATCCTGCCCGAAGAAACCCCCGTCACCGGTTTCGTGTTCAAGGTGCAGGCCAACATGGACCCCAAACACCGTGACCGCGTGGCCTTCGTGCGCCTTGCGTCCGGGCACTTTGCCCGCGGCATGAAACTGCTGCATGTGCGGTCCAAAAAGACCATGACCATCGCCAGCCCGGTGATGTTCCTCGCCGCCGACCGCGAACTGGCAGAAGAGGCCTGGGCCGGTGACATCATCGGCATCCCCAACCACGGCCAGTTGCGCATCGGTGATGCGCTGACCGAAGGCGAGGCGCTGCGCTTTACCGGCATCCCGTCCTTTGCCCCCGAACTGCTGCAAGGCGTGCGCGCGGGCGATCCGATGAAGGCAAAACATCTGGAAAAGGCCCTGATGCAATTCGCCGAAGAAGGTGCTGCCAAAGTCTTCAAGCCAATGATCGGATCGGGCTTTATCGTCGGCGTTGTCGGCCAGTTGCAATTCGAAGTGCTGGCCAGCCGGATCGAACAGGAATACGCCCTCCCCGTCCGGTTTGAGCCTTCGCAATTCACCTCGGCCCGCTGGGTCGCCGGACCGAAGGTTGAGGTGGACCGCTTCGTCAACGTCAACAAGGGCCACATTGCCACCGACAACGATGGCGCCATGGTGTATCTGACGCGCCTGAAGTGGGACATCGACCGCGTTGAACGCGATTACCCCGAGCTGAAACTGACGGCGACGAAAGAAATGATGGTGTGATGCCGCTGTGTTAACGCACGAAACGATGTCGGCGTTTCGGCTTGCACCGAAGCGAAAGTCATTGTGCAACCCGTGATTTCTTGTGACAACGCCATGAACACATGGTGAACAAATGACCCTCCCGCTGCACGAGCTTGCCGCCCTCGGCACTGCCACCTGTTGGGCCACCACCGGCCTGATTTCGGCGGATGCGGTGCGCGCTTTGGGTCCGTTTCATTTCAACCTGTTCCGGCAGGTCTTTGTCACATTCCTCCTCGCCATGATCGTGGCGGCAACCGGGGTATGGGCCGGGCAAACCAGTGCGACCGTTGCCATCCTTGCTGCATCGGGCATCATCGGCATCCTGATCGGCGATACCCTGAATTTCGCAGCCGTGGGTCGCATCGGCCCGCGTCGCGCTGGTGCTGTGTTTGCGCTGAACGCGCCGATGACCGCGCTGCTTGGTTGGCTGATCCTGGGCGAAGGTCTGCCGCTGCAAGCCATCCTTGGCATTTGCATTACGGCAGGCGGTGTCGCGGTGGCCATCCTTGGGCGTCCCCGCGCAGACGCTCACCGTTTGGAAACTGTGCAGGGCGTGTTGCTGACAGGCCTGCTTTTTGGCCTTGGTGCCGCCTTTGGCCAAGCGGCGGGTTCTTTGATCGCACGCCCCGTGATGACTGCGGGCATCGACCCCTACCTTGCGTCCCTATTTCGGGTTGGTGCATCCGGTCTGACGATGGGCCTGCTGGCCACCACCAGCTTTGCCCCGCCAACCCCCGGTAAGCCATCCCGCCACGCCCTGATCCTGACAGCCGCCACCGCCATCATTGGTCTTTTGATCGGTATGACGCTGTTTCTTTATGCGCTGAAAGGGTCACAAACCGGGATCATTGCGACCCTGTCGGCCACATCGCCGGTGATCATCCTGCCACTGCTGTGGTTGCGCACCGGGCAACGCCCGACAGCCACCAGCGCCTTGGGGGCAGCGATGGCGGTGATCGGCCTCGCACTGATTTTCCTGCGCTGACGCCCCACATTTCACCCCAATCACGACATCGTAGGAATTATCCTAACGCTTCGCTGTTCTGCTAGCATGGCTCAAAGACGGCAACGGGACGGGGCCATGAACATCACCTCTTCTTTCATCGGGCGCTCCATTGCCCGTTTTCTGGAAAAGCAGATTGGCGGCTACATGCTGATGGCCGTGGCTTCGCCCGAACGGATGCGCGCCACGTTGCGACCCGGCGATGTGGTCCTGGTCGAAGGCAATCTGCGCATATCCGCCGCGATCAAATATCTGACGCAATCCACATGGTCGCATGCCGCCATGTTCGTCGGTGACGGTGAAGGCCGCGATCTGATCGAGGCGGATCTGACGGATGGTGTCCGCTATATCCCCTTGGAAAACTTTCTGCCCTATAACCTGCGCATTTGCCGCCCCGTGGGCTTGACGGACGCCGACAGGATGCGCGTGCTGGATCATATGCGTGGCAGCCTTGGCCGGACCTATGATCTGAAGAATGTGCTCGACCTTGCCCGCTATCTTTTACCGCAACCCCCTGTTCCCAAACGTTTCCGTCGCCGCATGCTGGCACTTGGGTCCGGCGATCCGACGCGCGCCATCTGTTCGACCGTGATCGCCGAGGCGTTTGAGGCCGTGCGTTATCCGATCCTGCCGATGATCAAGACCGAATGCCACGACGACGTGCTGCGCGAGATCTGGCACATCCGGCATTCTTCGCTTTATGCCCCACGCGATTTCGACGTGTCGCCGTATTTCGCTGTGGTCAAACCCACGATCGAGGCGGGCTTTGATTACCGCGCCGTCAATTGGAGCAGTCCCGCCCTGATCAAAAAAGATGAACCCGACGCCGAACGCACCGGTTAAAGCGGATCACCTTCAACCTGCATCAGATTGAAGGTGATCCAAGACCGGAACCACCTGTGCATGCCCACGTGTCCTAAACCCCTGACACCGACAAGACAAAACCACGCCAGCCATGATCCGGTGACGCCTTGTTCAACGTGATCCGCCGCACCAGTACAGCCCGCGCCGCACAGCCCGACACATGCAAACGCAGCTCATGCACGCCCACGGCAAATCCCTGCCCCAGCCGCACGCGGCCCTGTTCACCCGGCACCAACAGGCCAGATTGGCCCAGAAGCCGGTCTTGCGCATCCAACACAACAATCCGCGCGGCCGCGCAGGGTGCATCTGCAGGCAATGTCATCAGGACGCCATAGCTCCGCAACTCTGACGCCGAATGCAGCAGGTAAATATCCCGCACGCCTTGCGCAGCAACCATTTGACATAGGCAACCAAGGGCCAAAACGGCCCCACATAAATGCGTTTTCATTGTATCTCACCGTTCAAAAATGCGGTCGTTTAATCCTCATAGTATCACACGAATCGCCCTTTGCCGCAACATGGCCAAAGGTCTGGTTTTACCGACCTACCCGGGCAAGGCACCGTTGTGCCCTGCCCGCCCGGTCCCTACTTCGCCGCCAGCAATTCCGGCACGTCCAGCAGTATCATCTCGTTATCCGCCGCCGCATCCAGCGCGCGCCCCGATGAATAGGGCAGGTTGTTGTCGTTGCCGACAATGATTTGCGTCTCCGATATCGCCACCACATCCTCGATCGTGAAGAACGGGAATGTCAGCACCCCCGCCAGATCACGCCCCGCAGCAGTCTCCAGCCGCGCCACACCATTCGGGTCGGCGATGTTCATCAGATCTATGTGCCCGATCCGGCGCACAAACCCGTCCGCGTCCACCATCGCAGTATCAATCAGCACGATCCGCTTGATCACTGCCGGGTTCGGAAAACAATCCGGTGCCGGATCGCCCGCACATTTCAGGCTGGGGTCACCCTCGCCGTTGTCACGCTCGATCACCAGGGCGCGTGTCGCGTCGATGAAGTTGAAATCGCCAATCGCCGTCGCCCCTTCCGCCAGCGCAAACTTGAACGCCGCCCCCGTCCATGCCGCAGCCTTCGGATCAAACGCCATCACCCGCAGAAACGCGCCCTCTGGTTGGCCGTCCGCCCCCAGCAGCGGCTTTTCCAGCATCGCCCACAACAGCCCGGTGTCGGGCTGCAAGGCCATCCCCTCATACCCGCCCGACCGTGGCACCGTCCAATCCGTGCCCGCCACCGATACCGCCGACACCGTCGGGTGATCCGCCGATTTCAACACCGTCTCGCCCACCATCGTCGGATAGACCGCGATGATGCGGCCATCCATCGTCGCGCGGATAATCGACGGGCCAAATTCCTCGCCGATCCAGACCTCGTCGCCAATCACCTGAATGCTTTCGGGGTCGAAATCCGCCCCCGTCAGATAGCGCGCGTCCGTCGCTTCATACGCAATCCGGAACGGCACCTTGAAATCCGGATCGCGCAGGAAAATCGTTTCCTGCACCGTAACCGTACCCGCCGCAAAATCCGGCAGCATCCTGTGGAAAAACAGCATCGCGTCCGGGCTGTTTGCCTTCGACCCAAAGCCGTTATCGGTCAGCGTCACTATCGCGCCGTTCGCCCCTCGCGTCATCGCATAGCCTGACAATCCCTGCAAAGGCTGCCCCGCGAACGGCAGTGAAATCCCCGTCGGTCGCTTGCCATGCAACGCGCCCGTGTCGCCCATCACCGTGCCCACATCCGCGTTGCGCGCCGCACCCGTAAACTTGCCCGATACCGCCGCATCCGCCGGCGCATCCGCGGGCGGCGCGATCAAGGTCAACGCGGGCAGCACCGCATGCCCGGCCAGCGTCGCGGGAAACACCTGTTCCTCTGCCATCGCGGGGCCAAACAATGCCACCCCAAACAGGGTCGCCACGGGGATCATCGACATGCGCATCAGTCAGTCCTTTCACCAGTGATAATTTAAATCTGCCCGTCCCAGATGACAGCCGCATGGCAATCCGCCAAAGGTTCCATGACGCCGCCGCATCGCTTGACCTTTCGCCCGATTTCCAGTACCGCAAGCCATCCCAATCTTGGGATACCGACGCCGGGACGCCCGGAAACTAGCGTCCCCTTCACATCGTGCGGGCCGATCCCGCGCAACTTAGGACGCACATGACCAAATTTTCCGACCTCGCGCTTGACCCGCGCGTGCTGACAGCCGTCACCGAAGCCGGTTACGAAACCCCCACCCCGATTCAGGCCCAGGCGATACCCGAGGCGCTCAAGGGCCGTGATGTCCTTGGCATCGCCCAAACCGGCACCGGCAAAACCGCGAGCTTTGTGTTGCCGATGATCACGCTGCTGGGTCAGGGCCGCGCCCGCGCCCGGATGCCGCGCAGCCTTGTTTTGGCCCCCACGCGCGAACTGGCGGCCCAGGTGGCCGAGAATTTTGAAACTTATGCCAAGCATACCAAACTGACCAAGGCCCTGCTGATTGGCGGCGTGTCCTTTGGTGAACAGGATAAACTGATCGACCGCGGTGTTGACGTGCTGATCGCCACCCCCGGCCGCCTGCTCGACCATTTCGAACGTGGCAAACTGCTGCTCACCGGCGTGCAGATCATGGTGGTGGATGAGGCGGACCGCATGCTGGATATGGGCTTCATCCCCGATATCGAACGCATCTTCCAACTGACGCCCTTCACCCGCCAGACGATGTTTTACAGCGCCACCATGGCACCCGAAATTGAACGCATCACCAACACTTTCCTGACCAACCCGGCCAAGATCGAGGTCGCGCGTCAGGCCACAGCATCCGAGACGATCGAACAGCAACTGATCGCCTTCACCCCCACCCGCAAGGACCGCAGCTTTACCGAAAAGCGCGCCGTCCTGCGGGCGATCATCCGCGCCGAAGGCGAGGCCTGCACCAACGCCATCATCTTCTGCAACCGCAAGATGGATGTCGATGTGGTCGCCAAGTCTCTGAAACAACACGGTTTTAACGCCTCGCCCATCCACGGCGATCTTGACCAATCCGTCCGCACCAAAACACTGGATGGTTTCCGCGATGGGTCCGTGCATCTGCTGGTGGCCTCTGATGTCGCGGCACGCGGGCTTGATATTCCGGCCGTCAGCCATGTCTTCAACTTCGACGTGCCCTCGCATCCCGAAGATTACGTGCACCGCATCGGCCGCACCGGTCGCGCGGGCCGTCTGGGCAAGGCCTATACGATTTCGGTGCCCTCCGATGCCAAGTATCTGGCCGCAATCCAGTCGCTGATCAAACGTGAGATCCCCGCCGGGGCGATGCCCGAAGGGCTGGAACTCGCTGGTGACGCGTCCGACAAACCACGCGAAACACGCGGTGAAAAGCCCGGTCGCAGCCGTGGCGGGCGCGACCGTGATCGCGCGCCCCGCACGGCCGACCGTACGTCTGAAATGCCGATGGAACCGATGGCAGCCGCTGCCCCGGTGGTCGATACAACGGTGGTCGAGGCTGTCAACACCGCCCCTCTGCGCGATGAGCCGCGCCGTGAAGAACCGCGTCGGGAAGATCGGCGCGAAGATCGCCGCGAACCCCGCCGCGCCCGCGACGAAACCCGGACCGAGCCGCGCCCGGATCGGAACGAGCCACGCCGTGATGACCGCACCGAACCGCGCCGTGATTATCGCCGCGACGAAAGCCGTGGTCCGTCGGTTGTGGGCATGGGCGATCACATCCCCGATTTCATCCTGCGCAGCTTCCGCGTCCCGGATGCAACGCCCGATGATGCCGATGATGAACCGGCAACCGGCACCGAAGGCTGATCACCAACGGTTAACGACATATTAAAATGCCCTGTGGATAACTCCACAGGGCATTGAAATAAAACAGAATATCCGAAAATTGACAGCCGTCAATTTCTGGATATCTTCTTGCTCTGTCAGCCTTCGCTCAACCGGCTGACCACGACCGTGACCTCGACCTTTTTACCGATCTCCTCAACCGTGATCTGCCGCACCACGCGCCGCAGCGCCTCGTCCAGCTTGTCATCATCGCGCAGCAGGCGCGCACCCGCCGTGTTCAGAAACGCCGTCAGTTCGGTCTCCAGCGTTTCCGCCAGCACCGCACCCGACTTGCCGCGCTCCGGCAGACCCATCACCTCGACCCAGGCATCGCCCATGGCCGCATCGTTTTCGTCCATGATCACCGTAACCATCGCATGCCCGTTCAGGGCCATACGAATCCGGTCGCGAATGACCCCGTCCATCGCACCGATCAAGACCGTGCCATCCAGATAGGTCCGCCCCGTTTCGATGTATTCCGCAATCTGCGGCCGGTTGCCCGACAGATCCATCATCATGCCGTTCACCACAATCTCCGACGCAATCCCCGATGCCTTGCCAAGCCGGGCATGTTCGCGCAGATGGCGGTGTTCGCCGTGCATCGGGATCAGAATCGCCGGCTGCATGATCTTGTGCACCGTTTCCAGATCCGGGCGGTTGGCGTGGCCCGACACATGGTAAAGGCCGCCCGCGTCGTCCTGCACATCGACGCCCATTTCCGACAATGCGTTCATGATCTTCAGCACTTCACGTTCATTCCCCGGAATCGTCTTGGACGAGAACAGGAACATGTCGTTCTCTTTCAACTCGAACCCCAGATACTTGCCGCGCGCCAGTTGCGCCGATGCCGCGCGCCGCTCGCCCTGCGAACCGGTGACGATCAGCATCAGGTTGCCGCGCGGCACTTCCAGCGCCTCTTCCGGGCTGATGGTGCGCGGGAAATTCGGCAGGATACCCGCCTCGGTGCCCGCCGTGACCATCTTCTTCATCGCGCGCCCCAGCAGGCAGACCGACCGGTCCGCCGCAATCCCCGCATCGGCAAGCGTTTTCAGCCGTGCGATGTTAGAGGCGAATGTCGTGGCCACCACCATGCCCTTCCGGCCCTTGACCAGATCACGGATCGGGTCGCGCAACGTGGATTCCGATCGCCCGGCATGGGTCGAAAACACGTTGGTGGAATCACACGCCAGCACCTTGACCGGCATTTCCGCCGCGATTTCGCGCATTGCGGCCTCATCCCAACCTTCGCCAACCACCGGGGTCGCGTCCAGTTTGAAATCGCCCGTATGCACAATGCGCCCCGCAGGCGTGTCGATGATCAGCATCGAACATTCCGGGATCGAATGGCTGATCGGCACAAACTGCACCTTGAAGGGGCCCGCATCAACAACATGCGGGCGCGGGGCCACGACCGTCAGCGCATCCGCCGGCAGCCCGTATTCGTCCATCTTCAACTTGCCCAGAAGGCCCGTGAATTTGCGCGCAAAGACCGGGCGCTTCAGCTTCGGCCACAGATGGCCAAGCGCGCCGATATGGTCTTCATGGCCATGGGTGATAAAGATCGCCTCGATCCTGTCCTTGCGCGCTTCAAGCCATGCAATGTCGGGCATGATCAGATCAACGCCCGGGCTGCTGTCCATGTCAGGGAATGTCACACCCAGATCGACCACGATCAGGCGTTCCTTGTCGACCGGGCCATAGCCGTAGACGTAGGTGTTCATTCCGATCTCGCCCGCGCCGCCAAGGGGCAGGTAAATCAGTCGGTTCGCAGTCATGCAGTTTCCTGTTCTTTGTTGAAATCGTGGATGAGGACCAGACCATGAATGGTCAGATCATCCTCAACCGCGTGAAAAAGGTCCGTTCCTTGCGCGAAAAGGGTCGCAAGGCCCCCTGTGGCGATAACTTTCATCGGCCGTGGGCGTTCCCGGCGCACTTCGCGCACGATGCCTTCGATCAGTCCGACATAGCCCCAATACACGCCTGATTGCATGCAAGCCACCGTATTCGTGCCGATCACCTGCGCAGGCTTGGTTATATCCACATGCGGCAGGGCGGCTGCGGCCATATGCAGCGCCTCAAGCGACAGGTTCACGCCCGGCGCGATGACTCCGCCGACATAGGCCCCGTCGATGTCGACCACGTCAAACGTTGTGGCCGTGCCAAAATCCAACACGATCAGATCGCCGCCAAACAGATCAAACCCTGCGACGGTATTCACCAACCGGTCCGGCCCCACTGTGGTGCCCTGATCGACGCGCGGCGGCACGGGCAGGCGGCATTCGGGTTTGCCCACCACCAGCGGGCGACAGTCGAAATAGCGATTGCACAGCACCCGCAGATTGAACACCACGCGCGGCACGGTCGAACTGATGATGGCCTCTGTCACATGCGCCTTGGTCTTGGTCAGCATCAAAAGGGATGACAGCCAGACGAAATATTCATCCGCCGTGCGTTTGTGATCGGTGGCAATGCGCCACGTCGCGATGAACCGTGTGCCGTCCCAGATCGAAAACACGGTATTGGTATTGCCGCAGTCGATGGCAAGAAGCATCGGATCACCCCACCTTGTCAGAAAAACACGTCGGCGGCCGGAATGGCAAGCAGCCCCCCCGCCGTTTGCAGGATCAGCGCACCCGTATCATCAATCGCCTGAAACGTGCCCTCATGCGTCGCCGTGCCGGTGCGCGCACGAATGGGTTGGCCAAGATGCGCCGCATGGTCAAGCCATGCAGCCCGGACCCGCGCAAAGCCACGCGTCACAAACACAGCCTCCCACCGGGCAAAAGCAGATGCCAGCGCTGCCAGCATCGCCTCCGGCGTCACCCGAACACCCGTTTCCGCCAGCAGCGACACCGGGGCAAAGGCCCCGGGCTCCATCTGCGCCATATCCGGGGCCGCAATCAGATTGACCCCGATCCCAATCACCAGATGCGCCACCCCTGCCCCGGCAGATGTGCTTTCCAGCAGGATCCCCGCGATCTTGCCACCATTGCACAGCACATCATTGGGCCATTTCAAACTGAATGCCCCCGGCAAGGCCGTCAGGCTGACCAACGCATCGCGCAACGCCAGCGCCGCCACGAAACTGCGCAGCGCCACCTCGGTGGCAGGCCCTGTCGGGGTCATCACCAACGATGCATACATGTTGCCACGCGGGCTGTCCCAGGGCCGTGCGCGCCGCCCCCGCCCTGCCGACTGCTCCAGCCCCAGCACCCAGGCCGGGCCGGGGGCAAGGCGCGCAGCCTCGGCGTTGGTGCTGGTCACACGGTCCAGCACCACACGGCCCACCCCATCGGGCCAGTCAGCGGACAAGCGCCTCGGCCGCCATGGCCGCCACGGGTTCGATGCCAAACAGGTTCGCGATGCCCACCACCATGATGACAGCCACCCCCATCAGCATCACCCATTGCACCGCGCCCATATTGGTGTCGATGCCGTCATTCTCTTTGCCGAAATACATGAAGAACACGATGCGCAGATAATAGAACGCGCCAATCACCGATGCCACTGCG
Source organism: Rhodobacterales bacterium (assembly GCA_031396505.1). Lineage (GTDB taxonomy): Bacteria > Pseudomonadota > Alphaproteobacteria > Rhodobacterales > Rhodobacteraceae > JAAFHS01. Next base: position 4,636 of record JANNKX010000243.1, on the reverse strand, counting down.
CCTGCCAGCGCCAACCATGTCATATCCGCATCCACCGCCGCCTGCAGCACGCCAAATTTCCCGAAGAAACCCAGCATCGGCGGCACGCCTGCAAGGCTGAACATCAGAATCAACATCGCCAGCGCCTTGCCAGGCTCGCGTTTGGCATAGTGGTTCAGCGCCGCAATATCCGTCACCGGGCGGCCATCACGTTCCATCGACATGATGAAGGCGAAGGTGCCGACGTTCATCGTCACATAGATTGCCATATAGATCATCATCGCCTGCACGCCTTGGGCCGTGCCCGCAGCCAACCCCATCAGCGCAAAGCCCATATGCGCGATGGATGAATAGGCCATCAGGCGCTTGATATCCTTCTGTCCGATTGCCGCCACCGCGCCCAGAAACATCGACGCCACCGACAGGGCCGCCAGAACCTGCCCCCAATCGCCGGGGATCGCGCCAAAGGCATCATAAATCACCCGCGCAATCAGGCACATCGCCGACACCTTCGGCGCGGTTGCAAAGAACGCCGTCACCGGCGTCGGGCTGCCTTCATACACATCGGGCGTCCACATGTGGAACGGTGCCGCACTGACCTTGAACGCCATGCCTGACAGCATGAATACCAGCCCGAACAGAAGGCCCAGCGGCACCTCGCCCTGCGCCAGTGTCGCCAGAATCCCCGCAAACTGCGTCGTGCCCGCAAAGCCATAGGTCAGCGATGCGCCATACAGCAGCAACCCCGATGACAGCGCGCCCAGCACGAAATACTTCAGGCCCGCCTCGGTTGATTTCGCACTGTCACGCCGCAAGGCCGCCACCACATACAGTGACAACGATTGCAGCTCCAACCCCATGTACAGCGTCATCAGATCACCTGCGCTGACCATCACCATCATGCCGATGGTTGCCAGCACCACAAGGATCGGGAATTCGAACCGCAGCAGATTGCGCCGCTGCATGTAATCCTCGCTCATCAACATGACGGCGGCGCCCGATGTCAGGATGATGACCTTGGCAAAGCGCGCAAACGGATCGTCGATGAACATGCCGCCAAAGGCCGCGCGCGCATTGTCGCCCCAGATCCCGATGTAAAGTGCCATCGCCAGCATCAGTCCCGATGTCGCCCACAGGATCGTGGGCGCGGCCTTGTCCTTGGTCGTGTAGACCCCGAACATCAGCGCCCCCATTGCATATATCGCCAGCACGAACTCTGGCAGCACGGTGTTGAAATCGGCTTGGGTCATGCGCCTTCTCTTTTCAATTCTGGGCGGTTTGCGTGGCATCCGCCACGGGCAAGGCCGCCTGATAGTCTGTGATAAGCGCACCCACCGACGGCCCGATGATATCGGTCACCAGCGCCGGATAGACACCAAGGATCAGGGTCGCCGCAATCAGCGGGGCAAACACCGCCTTTTCGCGGCGCGTCATATCGGTGATGGTTTTCAGCGCTTCTTTGATCAGATCGCCAAACACCACGCGGCGGTACAGCCACAGCGCATAGGCCGCCGACAGGATCACGCCACTGGTGGCCACCGCGGCAACCCATGTATTCACCTGAAAAATCCCCGCCAGCGTCAGGAATTCACCCACAAAGCCGCTGGTCCCCGGCAGGCCGACGTTGGCCATCGTAAAGAACATGAACACCAGCGCATAGGCCGGCATCCGGTTCACGAGGCCGCCATAGGCGTCAATCTCGCGTGTGTGCATGCGGTCATAGATCACCCCCACACACAGGAACAATGCGCCAGAGATAAAGCCGTGGCTGATCATCTGGAAGATCGCGCCATCAATGCCCTGCTGATTGGCCGTGAAAATCCCCATCGTTACATAACCCATGTGCGCCACCGACGAATAGGCGATCAGCTTTTTCATGTCGGTCTGTGCAAGCGCAACAAGGCTGGTATAGACAATCGCGATGGCCGACATCCAGAATACCAAAGGTGCCAACAGATCGGACGCCACCGGGAACATCGGCAGGCTGAACCGCAGGAATCCATAGCCCCCCATTTTCAGCAGAATTGCCGCCAGCACGACCGACCCCGCCGTCGGTGCCTGCACATGCGCATCTGGCAACCAGGTATGCACGGGCCACATTGGCATCTTGACCGCAAATGACGCAAAGAACGCCAGCCACAGCAGCGTCTGCACCCCGCCCACGATCGTGAACCCCGCCACCGCAATCGTGTCGGACGCAAAGTTATGGTTCAGCAGCGCCACGATATCCGTCGTACCCGCCTGAAAATACATCGCGATCATCGCAACCAGCATCAGGACCGACCCTAGGAAGGTATAAAGAAAGAACTTGAACGCGGCATAGATGCGTTCTTTCCCGCCCCAGATCCCGATGATCAGAAACATCGGGATCAAACCGGCTTCAAAGAACAGATAGAACAGCACGAGGTCCAGCGCACAGAACACGCCCAGCATCAGGCATTCCAGCATCAGAAACGCGATCATGTATTCCTTCACGCGCACCGTCACATCCCAGCACGACAGGATCACGATCGGCATCAGGAACGTGGTCAGCATCACGAACAGCACCGAAATCCCATCGACGCCCATCTTGTACTGCAACCCGAAAATCCACGCATAGCTTTCCACGAACTGAAACCCGGTATCAGCCGGATCAAACCGCAGCAGGATGAACAGCGACAACAGGAACGTCGCCGTGGTTGCAAACAGCGCCGTCCACTTGGCATTCTGTTGGGCGGCGGCATCATCGCCGCGCAGGAAAAGACCCAGCACAAGCGCCGCAACCGCCGGAATGAACGTGACGACAGACAGCAGGTTATCCATCAGTTCGCCCCCCCGCCCAACGTCATCCATGTCACCAACAACGCAATCCCCAGAACCATCGCAAAGGCATAGTGAAAGATGTATCCCGACTGCGCCCGCCCCGCGAGGCGGGTAAAGAATGGAATGACCCCAAGCGCCACCCCATTGATCGACCCGTCGATCACATCGCCGTCCCCGCGCCGCCATAGAAAGCTACCCAGCCATTTCGCAGGTCGCACGATCGTCCAGTCGAACAATTCGTCAAAGTACCATTTGTTCAGCAGGAACTGGTAAAGCGGGGCCTGTTGTGCGGCCAGTTTGCCCGGCAGATCTGGCCTGCGAATATAGAACTGAAACGCCAGCAGAAAGCCAAGGATCATCGCCACGAACGGCGACACCTTCACCCATGTCGGGGCCTCATGTGCATCATGGATCACGGAATTGTCCGGCCCCATGAAGATCGCACCCTTGGGTGCCGCCCCCGATACAGTGATCGGCCCGGTCGCAACCGCCACCGCATCTGAATGCCCCTCGGCCGCAGTCACCGCAACCGGATCCGCAGGTGCGGCCACCGCTTCCGCCGTGTGATCTTCGCCCGCAGCCGCGCCCTCATGGTGAACCGCCGCCTCCATTTCAAACCAGTCGCGCACAGCCTCTTCTTCGCCGAAGAACACATTGTACCAGACCATGCCGCTGAACACGGCACCAATAGCCAGCACACCCAGCGGGATCAGCATCGTGACGGGCGATTCATGCGCATGATCATGCGTGTGATGGTTCCCACGCGCCTTGCCAAAAAACGTCATGAACATCAGCCGCCATGAATAGAAGCTGGTCATGAACGCCGCAACCACCAGCAACCAGAACGCATACTGGCTGCCGACCCAAGCACTCTCGATCACCGCGTCTTTCGACAGGAACCCCGCGAACCCGATATGCGTCAGCGGAATCCCGACCCCCGTAATCGCCAATGTGCCAATCAGCATCGCCGCAAAGGTATACGGGATTTTCCGCCACAGCCCGCCGTAATTGCGCATATCCTGTTCATGGTGCATTGCATGGATTACCGACCCCGCACCAAGGAATAGCATCGCCTTGAAAAAGGCATGCGTAAACAGATGGAACATGGCCACCGAATACACGCCAACACCCGCCGCCACGAACATGTAGCCCAGCTGTGACATGGTCGAATAGGCGATCACGCGTTTGATGTCATTCTGCACAAGGCCGATCGTTGCCGCCACAAACGCGGTTGTCGCCCCAATTACGGTGACAAACGCCATCGCCTCGGGCGCATATTCCATCAACGGCGACATCCGGCACACAAGGAACACCCCTGCCGTTACCATCGTCGCCGCGTGGATCAGCGCCGATACCGGCGTCGGACCCTCCATCGCGTCGGGCAGCCATGTGTGCAGGAACAGTTGCGCCGATTTGCCCGCAGCCCCGATGAACAGCAGCACCGCAATCAGGTTCGCTGCGTTCCAGTCGGCCCACAGAAAACTGACATAGGTATTCGCCAAGGCCGGGGCCGCCGCAAACACATCCTCAAACCGGATACTGTCGGTCAGGAAAAACAGCGCGAAAATCCCGAGCGCAAAGCCGAAATCGCCCACCCGGTTCACCACGAAGGCCTTGATCGCCGCCGCATTCGCGCTTGGCTTGCGGTAATAGAATCCGATCAACAGGTAGGACGCAACGCCCACCCCTTCCCAGCCAAAGAACATCTGCACAAGGTTGTCAGACGTGACCAGCATCAGCATCGCAAAGGTAAAGAACGACAGATAGGCAAAGAACCGCGCCTTATAGGCCTCGCCCTGGCGCCAGTTGTCGTCATGCGCCATGTAGCCGAATGAATACAGGTGCACCAAGGCCG
>JANNKX010000240.1:0-9529 GCA_031396505.1 Rhodobacterales bacterium | reverse complement strand
AGGTGCGCGCAGGCACTGGCGGGGCAATCACGCCCTCATCCTTGGGATCGCACAGAAAGCGAATGGTCTGGGGGGTGCGTTGAAAGAACATGGGGTCGCCTCCGTTGTTTGTGTCTGTCAGGACAACGGAGTGACGGGCGGTTTATTCCGAAGAAACTGCTGTTGGCTGCACCCGACCGCAAAGCTGCCCGAACTGCACCAACCCCGCGCCGAACACCTCGTCGCGCCCCGGGGTACCCAGATCGCGGGCCGATCCGGTCAGGGCCTGCGTGACCTGCTCCACCGTCATGCTCTTGTGGTCTGCCATCAGAATTGCTACCGCCGCTGTCACGAAAGGGGCCGCGAACGACGTACCCGTCTTGCCGCGTGCACCTTTGACGGATGCCGCAGTCCAGACCTCAACCCCCGGTGCCGCCAGATCAACATGCGGTCCCTGGCCGGCACGGCGGTAGACATCGCCATTGCGGTCCACCGCCGTCACCGTCAACACCGGCGCATAGGCGCCCGGAAACACTGGATCCGCGCGCGGCCCGTCATTGCCTGCCGCCGCAACGACAACGATCCCTTGTTCTGCCAACCGCGTGACCATGCGTTCAAGCACGCTGTTTGCAGGGCCGGACAGGCTCATGTTCACAACATCAACCTCTGCCACAGCCAGTTGATCCATCGCATCCACAAGGCTGAACACATCGCTGCGCTGGTCGCCGTTGACCTTGTGAAAGGCATCGACGGCGATGACCGATGCCTGCGGGACAAGGCCGGGCGACCGGCTGTCGGCCTTGCCGATCAGGATGGCTGCGACCGCAGTGCCGTGCTGGGCATCCGACGCCGGCAGGTCTTCGGGCACGACGGTCAGAACGTTCAACTGCCCACCTGTAAAAGTTTCATGGTCGGGATTGATGCCGGTATCGATCAGGCCGATCCGCGCACCTGCGCCGCAGCCTTGTGATTGGCTGGCTGCGGCCCATCCCACAAGTTCGAACCCCGCACAATGCGGCCCGTCACAGGCCGGGCCTTCGCCCTGATCCGTGCGGTAGTAATGGTTGAAATCGGCGGTGCCCCCGGTGGGCAGCGCGCGAACCTCATCGCGCGCTGCCTCTAACCCCGTCCCTTGGGGAATGCGCAGCCTATGCGCAATCGTGGCCACCAAAGTGGTAGTCTGCGTCTGGATCACCGCGTATCCACGCGAGACCAGTTGCCCCAGATCCTCGGCGGAAAGATCGACCACGACAATTTCATCCGGGGCGCGTTCCGGCAACGGTGCCACGACAGGGGGCGGAGCGACGCCTGTCACGCGGCGCGGGGGAACATCGCGACGCGGTACAGTGTTGTTACCGCCATCAGCGTCACTGCGACCACCGCCACCAGCATCGTCATCTCCACCGCCATCATCCCCACCGCCATCATCATCGTCCTGCGCCCAGGCAGCCGTGAAAATGCCACCATCAGTCGCTGTCATCGGGATAGCCAGAACAAGTCCAAGGACAATGAACCAGCGAAAAGCAGCGGCTGATAAAGTTCCATTCATGGCACTTTCCCTTTTTTCGGCATTGGCACAGTTGACCTTGAAGCCCTCGCACCTGATGTTGCGCCGACATCAACACGCGCGATCCTAGTTACTAACGCAGGGAAGCAAACTTTATTCCATTGCCCGATCAATAGTCTGAAAGCCCTGTCGATGCCTGATCCCTTTGCCGATGACCTGATTGCCTTCCTGCCCAATTTGCGGCGGTTCGCACTATCGCTTTGCAGATCAAAAGACACGGCTGACGACCTCGTTCAGATCACGGTAGAGCGCGCTTTCGCAGGGCGCGCAGGCTTTGATCCGACAACGCGGCTGGATGCCTGGCTGTTTCGCATCCTGCGCAACGCATGGATCGATATGGTCCGCCGCAACAAGACGCGGGGAACGGAAATCGACATCGCGGATGCGCCTGATGCACGATCCGTGGATGGCGAGAAAACGGTCGAGACATCGCTGATGCTGCAATCTGCACGGGCCGCGATCGACCGATTGCCGCCCGATCAGCGCGAAGTGATCGTGCTGATCTGTGTCGAAGAATTAACCTACAGGGAAGCCGCCGAAATTCTTGCGATTCCCATCGGAACGGTCATGAGCAGGCTCGCAAGAGCGCGCATCGCAATTGCACAGGTGCTCGGAATAAATCCGCCGATGGCGCGTTCACCCACAAGTGCCGGAGACAAGAGATGAGCGCCCCTGAATTCACCGACGAAGACCTGATGGCCTATGCCGATGGCGAGCTGGCCGAGGACCGCGCTGCCGCGCTTGATCTGGCACTTGCCGCAGATGATGCGCTTGCCGAACGGCTAAGCCTGTTTGTGGACACACGGATGATTGCGGCAGATGCCCTGCGCCCGATGCTGGACGCGCCTGTGCCAGACCATCTGGTGCAGCGCGTGCGCGATCTTGCGGCGGCTGGCAGTGCCACGGCGCCTGCGTCGGTCGATACCGTCGTTGCGTTTCCAGACCGGTCCCAACGGCGCCCCGTTTGGCAACTGCCAATCGCTGCCAGCATTGCCCTCGCAATCGGGCTTGGCGCCGGATTGCTGCTGCGCGGGCCAAACGTGCCCGGCTCATTGCTGGAAATCGCCGCCGTCACTGACCCAGCAATCGCGCAGGCAATTTCCACGCTCGCCGCCGGTGAAAGCCTGCCCCTGACAGACGGCGCGCGGATTGAGGCCATCGCAACATTTCGGGCCACTGATAATGCCCTGTGCCGTGAATTTGAATACGATCAAAGCAACGGAACAACCGTCGTCTCGATTGCCTGTCATGATGGGCAAGACTGGCAGATGCGGCTTGCCATCGCAGCGGCTTCGGCGGATGAGACCGGATATGCACCTGCATCATCGCTCGAAGCCCTCGATGCCTATCTGACCGCCACCAATGCCGGCGCGCCGCTGACCCCGGCTGAGGAACTGGTCGCGTTGACAGAACTGCAATGATCCCGGCACATTGGGCCGATATTCATGAGCGGATCACCTGTGCATGTTACGTCTCGTGCGCAATCGGCTGAACCCGGTTGCGCACGACACGCTCAAGGGAATCCCAGCAAGACCGTGATAGCCGGGTCGCGGTGAAGTCGGCCCAAAGCGGTCGTTCGTTATCAGAACAATGTGCGGGTTCGCGCTGCCGTAGCGGACATTCAACGAATGACTTCATCATTTTTGCCGATCATCTGAATCCTTCGAAAATGTAAAGTTATCAGGCCATCCGAACGTGTTGGCCAAGCCTGCATTTCTGAATTTCAAGTTGGGTTACCAAGGGTACTCAGGAAACGCGAGAAGAGTTCGCCCTGTGAGTTGATGTTCAACTTGGCATAGATATTGCGCCGATGAATGCGGACGGTTCCTGGTGCGATGCCCAAAAGTTGCCCGGTGGATTCGGAGGAGTGGCCCTTCAGTGTGAGCTCGGCCACCTCTCGTTCACGTTGGGTCAGGATGCCTTCGCCAAAGCTGCCCAGATCATAGGCCATCCGCCGCTGCTGCCCCTGCAAAGGGTTGCCGCTGTCGCCGAACTTCTGGTCAAGGCCCCGCCAGTGCCGCCGGGTAACGGCGGAGACAAAGGGAAACACTGCCTCCAGCGCTGAGAACTCTCTTTGCGAAAACACTTTTTCTTCCCGCATAAGTGACAGCGTCAGGGTCGAATGATCCGGCAGTGTGACGAAGTAAGCAACTTCTTCGGCCAATCCTGTCTGCACATAGTAGCTTCGGAAGTATTCGCCCTGATAGAATCGGTCGGGTGCCATGTCGCGCAGCCGGTAAAGCCCGGGCGCAATTGACCGCGAGGCGGCCAGAAAGAAGGGGTCGAGCATGTAGGGCCCCGCCTGATAATCGGTCACAAAGACTTTGCGCTTGCCAGGCGGGAAGTCATCGTAGAGGTCAAGCGGCCGAACCGTTCCGCAGTAGCCAAACATCACGGTATAGGTAAAGGGCGCGACCTGCCGCAGCAACTCGGCCAGAGCCCGTGGCAGGACAGGTCTATCCAGCGCAGCCACCACCTCTGCCGCAAGCGCCCAATGCGGCTTGCTCATTTCAACCGCCACAGCGTCAGGGATACCCTATTTGTGATATATACAGCCAAACGGCCCTCTCCTACGATTTCATCAGTTTTATAGGATAGACGCGACCTCATGCAAAGCATGGTCCACATTGGCACCGCGGCTGAAACTGCCGACCGCCCCCTGATCGCCGAGTTTCGCGCGGCGACCAAACGCTATGGCGCGGTGCTGGCGGCTGATGCCTTGACCTTTGGCATTGGCAAGGGCGAGTTTCTGTCCTTTCTTGGGCCCTCGGGCTGCGGCAAGACCACAGCACTTCGCATGTTGGCAGGCTTTGAGGTGCCGACCTCGGGCGAGGTATATCTGGACGACGTGCGCGTCACCGAAGTGCCCGCCTACCGCCGCCCCGTGAACATGGTGTTTCAGCATTACGCGCTGTTTCCCCATATGACGGTGGCCGAAAACATCGGCTATGGCCTTGTGCAGCGTCGCCCGCGCCCCGACCGTGCCGATGTCGCCCGCAAGGTGGATCGCGCCCTCGTCATGGTGCGCCTGCCGGGCTTTGGCCCCCGCCGCATCTGGGAAATGTCGGGCGGTCAGCAGCAGCGCGTCGCGCTGGCGCGGGCCATTGTGAACGAACCCAAGGTGCTTTTGCTGGACGAACCCCTGGCCGCCCTTGACCGCAAGCTGCGCCGTGAGATGCAGATCGAGTTGCAGACCCTGCAGCGGCAACTGGGGATCACGTTTGTGCTGGTCACCCATGATCAGGAAGAGGCGTTGTCAATGTCGGACCGCATTTGCATCATGCGCAGCGGACGCATCGTGCAGGCGGGTACCCCCGCAGCGCTCTACGATCAACCAGCCAGCCGCTATGTTGCTGATTTTGTCGGAAAGTCGAACTTTATTGATGGAACCGTTTCGGCCCTATCCCAAGCCGAAGGCCAGATCGAAACCCCGTCGGGTCTGCGCTATGCAGGCCGGGTTTCAGGTGCGTTGGCGCAAGGCGCCAAGGCAACGCTCAGCATTCGCCCTGAACAGATTGAACTTGCCCACATCGCCCGTTCTGGTGCCGAACCCGTCACCGTCATCAACCGCATATTCCTTGGGGAACACACCGAATACCTTGTCCGTCATGCTGCGTTGGGCGATCTTTTGGTGCTCGTCGCCCGGCAGGCCGAGGCAAATACGGGCAGCTTTGTCCCCGGCGAAGCAGGCTTTGTGTCTTGGGAGCCGAAAAACGCCCTCATCGTGATCGAAGATTGAACAGAACCAACCAACAGGGAGACTTCAGCAATGACCGACAAGATCGACCACATCTCGCGTCAGAAGTTCATGGAGGAACTGCGGCGCTATCAGAAAGGCTCGGTAAGCCGCCGGCATTTCCTTGGCGTGACCGGCCTTGGGGCCGCCACGGCCGTTCTCGGTGCGGCGATGCCGGGCCTGATGCCGCGCCCGGCCTTCGCGCAAGGCATCGGTGACCGGGCGGTACTCGCCACTTGGCCCAATTATCACGACGTCAGCAACTTCGAGGCCTTTACCGCTGAAACCGGGGCTGCGGTGCAGGTCAATGTCTTCGGCTCGAACGAGGAAATGCTGGCAAAGTTGCAGGCGGGCGGCAGTGGCTGGGATGTCTTCGTGCCGACGAACTACACCATCACCACCTATGTCGAGCAGGACCTGATCGAGCCCCTCGATCTGGCACTGCTGCCCAACTATGACGCGGCGAGCTTTGATCAGCGCTTTGCCGGTCCCGGCACGGTGGATGGCAAGCTTTACGCCGTGCCGAAGAACTGGGGCACCACCGGCTTTGCGGTGAACACCAACCACAGCGGCGGCACGACGCCTGCCACCTGGAAAGAGTTCTTTGACCGCACCCAGACAGATTTCAGCGGCCGCACAATGGTCCACGACTATCAGCTGACCACCATCGGTGCGGCGCTGAAGGCCTTTGGCTATTCGTTCAACTCGATCGACCCTGCCGAGTTGGCGAAGGCCGAAGAGCTGCTTCTGGCCACCAAGCCGCATCTCTTTGCCATCAGCTCGGACTACCAGCCGTCGATGCGGTCGGGCGATGCGTGGATGACGATCTGCTGGACGGGTGACGGCAAACAGCTCAACCGCGACATGCCGGAAATCGTCTACGTTCTGGGCCGCGAAGGCGGCGAGCTGTGGTCCGACTTTTACGCCATCCCCAAGGGCGCGCCGCATCGCGAGGCGGCCTATGCGCTGATCAACTTCCTCTTGGCGCCCGAGGTCAACACCAAAGAGGCATTGTTCCACGGCTATCCGGTGCCGGATGCCCGCGTCGGCGCGCTTTTGCCGCCCGAGGTGCTGAACGACCCGATCCTTTACCCGGCGGCCGACCTTCTCAACGCGCTTGAGTTTGGCGCGGCTGCCACCCTGACCGATCCGAACCGGGCCGAGCTGATGGCCCGCTTCAAGTCGGCATAAGGACATGCAGCGGCGGCGCATCTCATGGCTTCTCCTCGCCCCCGCAGGGGTGTGGTTTGCCGTCATGCTGGTGCTGCCGCTGTGTTTCATTCTGGTGTTCAGCTTTGGGGAACGGGCACCAGCGGGCGGCTACATCCCCGCCTTCACCTTCGAGCAGTATGCCAACCTGCCCGCCCGTGGGACGGCGTTCCTGAACACGCTGATGCTGGCCCCCTTGGGCACGCTCTTGTCGCTCTTGATCGCCTATCCGCTGGCCTATTTTCTGGCGATGCGGGCCGATCCGAAATGGCGCACGCTCTTCCTCATCCTCGTCATTGTCCCATTCTGGACCTCGATCCTGATCCGCAGCTATGCGTGGATCTTCATTCTGGGCGGTCAGGGCCTGCCTGCGGTGATCGACTGGCTGGGCCTTGGCACCTACCGTCTGATCAACACGCCCTTCGCGGTCCTGACGGGCATCGTTTACGGTTATCTGCCGCTGATGGTGCTGCCGGTCTATGTCAGCCTTGAACGGCTGGACAAGCGTTTGCTAGAGGCGTCCGCCGACCTTGGCGCGCCGCCGTTGCGCAGTTTCCTGCAGGTGACCTTGCCCCTGTCGCTGCCCGGTGTGGCCACCGGCTGCATGCTGGTGTTCATCCTGTTGATGGGCGAATTCCTGATCCCCGCCATGCTGGGCGGCGGCAAGGTGTTCTTCATCGGCAACGCACTCGTCGATCTGTTCCTGCAATCGCGTAACTGGGCTTTTGGCGCGGCGGTTGCGGTCACGCTGGTTGTCATCATGCTGATCACCGTCTCGCTTTACATGTGGCTGATGCGCCGCATGGGTGGCCAGCGCGATGACGTGGCCCTGATGTAAGATGACGCCCATGCGCCTGTACGCCGCCGCCGTCTTTGCATTCCTGTATCTGCCAATCGCGGTCATCGCGATCTTCAGCTTCAACGCAGGCACCCATGCCAGCCAGTTCACCGGTTTCTCTGTGCAATGGTACGGAAAAGCCCTGTCAAACCCCTTCGTGATGGAGGCGTTGTGGACCAGTTTCATCGTCGCGCTGTCCTCAGCCCTGATCGCAAGCGTTTTCGGCACCATGGCCGCACTCGCACTGCAGGGCATGAAGGGCCGGGTCCGCGTGGTGGCGGATGCGCTGATCTATGTCGCGTTGATGGTGCCCGGCATCGTCATCGGCATTGCCACGCTGATCGCCCTTGTCACGCTCTTTGGCTGGATCAATCCGCTTCTGGCCCGTCTGGCCCCCGAGGGCCAAGCCCCGCAACTGGCGATGGGCTATGGATCACTCATCGCTGCCCATGCCCTGTTTTCGATGTCGCTGGTGATCATCATCCTGCGGGCACGACTTGCGGGGATGGACCGCAGCCTGATGGAGGCATCAGCCGACCTTTACGCCCCGCCCTTCGCGACCTTCCGTCAAGTCACGCTGCCGCTGATCTTTCCCGGTATCCTTGCGGGCTTTCTTCTCAGCTTCACGTTCAGCTTTGACGATTTTATCATTGCCTTCTTTGTTGCCGGCTCTGAGACCACGCTGCCGATCTATGTGTTCTCCTCAATCCGTCGCGGCGTCACACCCGAAATCAACGCCATCGGCACCATGGTGCTGGCGGTTTCACTGGTATTGCTGATCACCGCACAGATCATCCTGCGGCGCGGCACCAAGACGGGGGTGCGCTGATGCTGCTGGACGGTCGCGTTGCCTTTTTGACTGGGGCAGGATCGGGCATTGGCCGCGCGGGGGCGCTGGCCCTGGCGCGCGAGGGGGCGCATGTCATGGTCACCGACCTTGACGGCGCGCGCGCGGCGGCGGTCGCGGTCGAAATCCGGTCGGCAGGTGGCCAAGCCGAAGCAATGGCGCTGGACGCAGGCGACGATGTCGCCGTGACCACCGCGATTGACTTGGTGGCAAGCAAGGGGCGGCTGGACATTCTGCATTCCCACGCAGGCGTTCAAGTGCCGGGTCGGTTGACCGAGGTGGCACTTGACGGCATGGATGCCTCATGGCGACTGAACGTGCGGGCGCATTTTGTGGCCGCACGGGCGGCCATGCCCCATATGCAACGCCAGCGCAAAGGGTCCATCATCATCACCGCCTCGAACTCGGGCGTGCAATATGATCGTGGCATGATCGCCTACTGCACCACCAAACACGCGGTTGTCGCCATGGCACGCCAGATCGCCGTTGATTATGCCGCCGATAACATCCGCTGCAATGCACTGTGTCCAGGCTTTGTTGACACCCCCTTCAACGACGGTTTCCAACGGCAGATGGGCGGTCGCGGCGCCCTCGAGATGTACGTGGTCGACTCCATTCCCATGGGGCGATGGGCATCAGTTGATGAAGTCGCCGCAAGCATCGTCTACCTTGCCTCGGACCAATCCGGTTTCATGACCGGTCATGCCCTTGTGTTGGACGGAGGGGAAAGCCTGTAGGCACGGCATCCGCAAGCGTCTGATTACATTCATAGAAGACCATGATGTGTCAGGCCATGTCGCTCGCTGGTTCTATGACAGGTCGCCCCGCCGATGGCCGGCCTCATCAAGCCACCAGCAGACGATCTTGCCCTCCACGCGATGCCGGTCACTTTCCGCCGTCGCAGCATGGCTTAACGCGCGGTAGCAGGTGACACCGGCAATCTGCAGTTCACCATAGACGCCATGTCCAAGACAGGCCGACATCACCTTGTCGATCAGATAGGGGCTCAATTCTTCGGGGTGGGCGCAGGTTGGATCTGCGATGATCTCTTCAAGTCGCTGGCGTTTGGCGTCTTCTGTCGCCAGAATCTCGGCCACATCAGCACGGAAAGCGGCTTCGGTTTCGATATAGGCTTCGAGTGCTGGCAAGGATCTGGTGGCGGGTTTCTTCAGCTTGAGATGCCCCTTGTGGTACAATGCTTGCAACACACGCGCCCCGATGGGCGAGGTCAGCTGCACGGGCGCGTCATGGAACGCCAGTTCCTTGTCCTCCGCCGACAGCGACAGCACAGCGGGGCTGCCGTCCAGCACCGCACGTCGCAGCGCCGTCAAGGCCGCGGTGCGGTGTATGTTG
>JANNKX010000228.1:0-1673 GCA_031396505.1 Rhodobacterales bacterium | reverse complement strand
GTGCTGATCTTTGCCGTCGATGCCAGCGGTTCTGCCGCCTTCGCCCGCCTGTCCGAGGCGAAGGGCGCTGTTGAGCTCCTCCTCGCCGCCGCCTATGCCCGCCGCGACCACGTCTCACTCATCGCGTTTCGCGGGACAGGTGCCGAACTGATCCTGCCCCCCACCCGCAGCCTTGTGCAGACCAAGCGCCGCCTTGCCGGCCTGCCCGGTGGTGGCGGCACACCCCTTGCCAATGGCCTGCAACTCGCGATGACCACCGCCATGCAGGCCCGCGCGCGCGGCATGACCCCCACCATCGCCCTGCTAACCGATGGACGCGGCAATATCGCGCTGTCAGGGTTGCCCGACCGCGCGCAGGCTGACAGTGACGCCACCCTGATCGCCCGCGCCGTTCAGGTCGCAGGCCTGTCTGCCGTCGTCATCGATACTGGTACCCGCCCGCAGCCCGCCCTTGCCATGCTCGCCGCAGCGATGCGCGCGCCCTACATCACCCTGCCCCGTGCAGACGCACACCGCCTGTCTGCCGTCCTGTCACAGGCGCTCGCATGACCACCCCCCCGCCCGATTGGCCAAACCGCGACAAGGGCCGCCATATCCGCGCCGCCCATCACGACTGGTGGGTGATGCAGGATGGCACCGGCCCCACCATCCTGCTGCTGCACGGTGCTGGTGGGTCCGGGCACAGCTTTCGCGCCCTGTTGCCCTATCTGACCCCGCATTTCCACTGCATCACCCCCGATCTTCCGGGCCAGGGTTTTACCCGCGCGGGCAGCATGCGGCGTTTCGGCCTTGATCCCACCGCCGCCGACCTGATCGCCCTGTGCGCCCACCAGAACTGGCAACCCACAGTGATCATCGGCCATTCCGCCGGGGCCGCCATCGCCCTGCGCATGGCCGAAGACATGCCCTTGCAAGGTGTTGTCGGCATCAACGCGGCCCTTGGTACTTTCGATGGCCTTGCAGGCACCCTGTTTCCCATGCTTGCGCGCGGCTTTGCGATGATCCCGTTTTTGCCTGCCGCCATTTCGCGCCTTTGGGGCAACCCGGCCCGCGTGAACACCCTGCTGGATGGCACCGGGTCGAACCTTGATGCAGCGGGCCGCGCGCAATACCTATCCCTCGTCCAAAGCCCCAGCCATATCGAAGGCTCGCTCGGCATGATGTCGCAATGGAACCTGACCCCGCTGATCGCGCGCCTTGCCGCCCTGCAAACGCCGACCCTGCTGATCACGGGCACGAATGACCGCACCGTGCCGCCCCGCATCTCCCGCGACGCCACCGCCCGCATGATCGCCGCACGCTATGTCGACCTACCCGGTCTGGGGCATCTCGCACATGAAGAGGATCCCGCGGCGGTTACGGATGCGCTGCTGCCATGGCTGCAAAAGCAGATGGAAAAAACACCCGGTGCCGCTCCGTAGGGTGGGTGAAACCCACGTCTTCCCCCCAATCGCCCGGGGTCGCAACATACTTGGATAGCGGCGTGCCCCGGTTCCCTAGAACCGCCACAATCCCGGACTAACCCGGCATTAAGAACGGGGCGACACGTGCATTCAACATTACCATGTCAAAATAGGCCAGTACCCGCACTTCCACAGATTTCGCAGGAGATGCTGGGCAAGATCGCGGAACCTCGCAGTCAGGTGCCGCCGCGCTTTGGCAAGATCGTGATG
>JANNKX010000186.1:0-8517 GCA_031396505.1 Rhodobacterales bacterium | reverse complement strand
CCGGGCGCTGCGCGATATCGTGGTGTCCTTGGGTGGGGTTTCCAACGGCTTTCCGCGCCAGACCGGCTTTGACATCACGGTAGCGTCGGAGGTGATGGCGATCCTGTGTCTGTCGAATGATCTGGCCGATCTGCAAAAGCGGTTGGGCGATATCGTGGTGGCCTACACGCGGGACAAGAAGGCGATCTATGCACGCGACATCAAGGCCGATGGCGCGATGACGGTGCTGTTGAAGGATGCGATGCAGCCCAATCTGGTGCAGACCCTGGAGAACAACCCGGCCTTTGTGCATGGCGGGCCGTTTGCGAATATCGCGCATGGCTGCAATTCGGTGATCGCGACGAAGACGGCGTTGAAGCTGGGCGAGTATGTGGTGACGGAAGCGGGTTTCGGGGCCGATCTGGGGGCGGAAAAGTTCTTTGACATCAAGTGCCGCAAAGCGGGGCTAAAGCCATCAGCCGCCGTGATCGTGGCCACGGTGCGCGCGATGAAGATGAATGGCGGCGTGGCGAAGGCCGACCTTGGGGCCGAGAATGTGGAGGCGGTTCAGAAGGGCTGCCCGAACCTTGGGCGGCATATTGCGAACGTCAAAGGCTTTGGCGTGCCAGTGGTGGTCGCGATCAACCATTTCTACAGCGATACGGATGCCGAAGTGGCGGCGGTGACGGCCTATGTCGCCGAACAGGGGGCCGAGGCCATTCTGTGCAAGCATTGGGCGCAGGGGTCGGCGGGGATTGAAGAGCTGGCGCATAAGGTTGTGGCGATGGCCGAAGGGCCGTCGAACTTTGCGCCGCTGTATCCCGATGACATGGCGCTGTTCAAAAAGATCGAAACCATCGCCAAGCGCATCTACCACGCGGATGAGGTGATTGCCGACAAGTCGATCCGTGATCAGTTGAAGACGTGGGAGGCGGCGGGCTATGGCCATCTGCCGATCTGCATCGCGAAGACGCAGTATTCGTTCACAACCGACCCCACGGTGCGCGGTGCGCCGACAGGCCATACGATCCCCGTGCGCGAAGTGCGATTGAGCGCAGGGGCGGGATTCATCGTGGCGATCTGCGGTGAGATCATGACGATGCCGGGCTTGCCAAAGGTGCCAAGCGCGGAAGTGATCCGCCTGAATGATCAGGGGTTTGTCGAAGGGCTGTTCTGATACGTCACATTGTCATGGCCCCGGTTGGCGATTAAACCGGGGCGGATGATGGAGATGCGCATGAAAGCACCGAAAGACTGCACCACGATGGCAGATATCCGCGCGGGGATCGACGCGCTGGACGAACAGCTTGTGCGTCTGTTTGCGGAACGCGCGGGCTATATCGACCGTGCGGGCGAGATCAAGGCCGAGGTCGATCTGCCTGCGCGGATTGATGCGCGGGTGGAAGAGGTGGTGCGCAACGTGCGCCGCCATGCAGAGGTTTACGGGCTGCCGCCCGATCTGGTTGAGAAACTGTGGCGGCGGCTGATCGACTGGTCCATCGCGCGCGAGGAAAGCCGGCTGGGGCCGGATAGTTTGCGGAAGGGCTGAGGTATGGCGACTCATCACGGCAGGCCGGGTGGGCGAGGGTTAGAGTTGTTGGTGCTATTGCTTGTGCTAATTTCAACGGTAGCCGTCGTTGTTGGAACGGTGCTGATTGTAAGGTGGCTGTCTCCAAACATGGCGTATTTGGCTATTGGCCTGGGCTTTGCACTGTCGGTTCCGCTGTGGCGTGCATTTCTTCGCTACTACAAATACGAAGCCCACACCTTGAAGCCGATCATCGAAAAGGACGATCCAAAATGACGACCATCATCGACGGCAAGGCCTTTGCGGCGCGGGTGCGGGGGCAGGTGCAGGGCCATGTGGCGCGGTTGGTTGAGGAACATGGGATCACGCCGGGGCTGGCGGTGGTGCTGGTGGGCGAGGATCCGGCGTCACAGGTTTATGTGCGCAACAAGCATGCGTCGACCATTGAGGTGGGGATGGCATCGTTTGAGCATCGGTTGGCGGTGGATACGGGCGAGGACGATCTGCTTGCGCTGGTGCGGCGTTTGAATGCGGATGCGGCGGTGCATGGGATTTTGGTGCAACTGCCGCTGCCTTCGCATCTGAATGCGGAACTGATCATCAACACGATTGATCCGGCCAAGGATGTGGACGGGTTTCATATCTCGAACGTGGGGCTGCTCGGGACGGGGCAGAAAAGCATGGTGCCCTGCACGCCGCTGGGGTGTCTGATGATGCTGCGGGATCATCACGGATCGCTGTCGGGGATGAATGCGGTGGTGGTGGGGCGCAGCAATATTGTGGGCAAGCCGATGGCGCAACTGCTGCTGGGCGACAGTTGCACGGTGACGATTGCACATTCGCGGACCCGCGACTTGGCAGCGGTGTGCCGGGGGGCGGATATTCTGGTGGCGGCGGTGGGCAAGCCTGAGATGATCACGGGCGACTATGTCAAACCGGGGGCGACGGTGATTGATGTGGGGATCAACCGGGTGGAACGCGACGGCAAGACGCGGCTGGTGGGGGACGTGGAATTTGCCAGCGCCGCAGCAGTGGCGGGGGCGATCACGCCGGTGCCGGGGGGGGTGGGGCCGATGACGATTGCCTGCCTGCTGGCCAATACGCTGACGGCGTGTTGCCGGGCAAACGGGTTGGCAGAGCCAGAGGGGCTGACGGCGTAGAGGGGCAGGTGGCCCATTCTACGGGGCGATTTGCAGGATGGGCAGTGTGCCCATCTGTGTGACGGAAAACGCACAAAATTGACGGCTGTCAATTTTTGACTTTTCATATATAAAACAAACACATGACTTTTATTTTGCGGGTCGTGTTAAGACTTTTGAAACATTGCATGACCGGGTTTGGTTGCGCGCCCCCGCCACCCCGGCCCTCCCCCGCAGGGGGGAGGGAGGCACGCAGGTGGATAGGGCGCGACTGCGGGATGGTTCAGCGCAGTTTGAACGGGTGGCCTGCGGGCTTTGGGGCGGTGCGGGGCATCGGGCAGGGGATCGCTTTTGCCCCGGTCAGTACGGCGATGGCCGCAGGTTGCATCAGAGTGGTGAGCGCAGGATCATCGCAGTACAGCCCGCCGGTATAGGCACCGTAGGCGGGCATGATGATGCGGGCGGCGTCGATCAGGAAACAGGGCCGCGCGGTGCCACCAAGGCGGGCCTTGGGGTGGTAGTGGCCGGACATTTCAGGCGTTTGCGGCGTGGCGATATGGCGGCAGGTCAGCGGGCCGAGGGGAATCTCGTCACGCTGGCTGCCGCCCAGATCATGATTGCCTGCGTCATGGTTGCCCATCACCCATGTCCAGTCGCGCCCGGCCATCAGGCGGAGCAGGGTCTGGCGATCGGTGTCATCAAGACTGCCAGCGGCGGCCAGATCATCAAAGGAATCGCCAAGGGCGATAAGTGACCTTGCGCGCGTGCGGTCCAGGTCATCGGACAGGCGGGTCAGGGTTTCGCGCGTCTCGTATGGCGGCAAGAGCGCGCCACCGCGACGGGCCATGCGTTCGGATTTGCCAAGATGCAGGTCGCTGACAATCAGCAATGCGCGGTCGGGCCAGTGCAGCGCACCAGTGGGCAAGGCGACAAGCGATTGTCCGGCAAATGTGAAGGCATATCCGTTCATGGCTTGTTCTTGCCCGGTTCCGGGGCGTTCGGCAAGGCATGGTGTTGTGGTGGCCAGTGGGGACGGGCGTCGGGGTGGGCTGTGGTTGCAGGCCGGGTGGCCCCCCACCCCCATAAGGGGGTAGGGGTGGCACCTGACGACCCGTCGCAATGGCAGGGTCAGGCCAGCCCGGCCACTTTCATCAACGCCTCGGCGGCATCGGCCAGCATGCGTTCGCGGCCTTGCCCGTGCACGGGCATGCGACCGGGTTCAAGGAACAGCGGGGCTGCGAGGGGTGTCACGCGGGGCAGGCGGACGCAGTCGATGCGGCCTGCGACACGGGCAAACATTTCCTCGACGCGGCCAAAGTCGATCAGGCCGCGATCGGCCTCTTCGCGGGTGATCTGCAGCATCAGATGGGCGGGGTCGTATTTCAGCAGGGTGTCATAGAGGATGTCAGAACTGAAGGTCGCCTGCCGCCCGGATTTGCGACGGCCCTGATGGCTGCGCTCGATCAGGCCCGCGATGATGGCGGTGCTGCGGAAAGTGCGTTTCATTACCATATTGCCGGCAAGCCAGCCTTCGAGGCCTGCACGCATCTTTGCGATGTCAAACAGGGGGAGGGGGTCGGTCACGGCATCAAGACCCCAGATCAGGGTGGCGTAGTCGGTGGCGACGAAACCAAGGGGGGCAAGGCCTGCCTCCTCCATCTGTTTGGTCAGCAGAAGGCCGAGCGTCTGCTGTCCGTTGCGGCCTGCAAAGCCGTAAATGCACAGGTGTTCGCGCCCGTCATGGGGGAAGCTTTCGACCAGCAGGCGGCCCCGTTCGGGCAGGCGGGAGACGTCGCGCTGCAGGTTCAGCCACTGGGCGGTGTGGGCGGGAAGGTCGGGCCATGCGGGCTGCTGAAACATGTCAAGGATGCGGTGGGTGAGCAGGGTTGAGGTGGCGAATTTGGTGCCGTTGAAGGTGGCGACTTTCGGTTCGCGGCCCGGTGTGCGTGTCACCTCGACTGTCATTTCGCGCAAGCCTTCGTAGCGCACGACCTCGCCGCCGATAAGAAACGTATCGCCGGGGGTGAGGGTGGCGGCGAAAGCCTCTTCAACCTCGCCCAAGGGGGTGCCGCCAAAGCGGTTCTTCAGGCGGACCTTCAGGGTTTCGATGTCGATGATGGTGCCGAGGTTCTGGCGGATGACGGCGGCGGCACGGGGGTCGCGGAGCGTCCATTTGCCATCCCGGAGCATCAGGCGCTGCCAACGGTCATAGGCGCGCAAGGCATAGCCGCCGGTTGCGACAAAATCGAGGCAGGCGTCGAATTGTTGTCTGGTCAGCGCGGCATAGGGGCCAGCGGTGATGATTTCGGCGTAGAGTTGATCGGCGTCAAAAGGGGCGGCGCACGCGGTGGCGAGGATGTGCTGGCACAGCACGTCGCGGGGGCCGGGGCCACGGGGTTCGCCGTCAAGGCTGTGGTCTTTGACGGCTTGCAGGGCGGCTTGGCACTCGACAACCTCGAACCGGTTGGCGGGGATCAGGATGGCCTTGGAGGGGGCATTATAGCGGTGGTTGGCGCGGCCAATACGCTGGACAAGGCGTTTGACGTTCTTCGGCGCACCGACCTGAATGACAAGATCGACATCGCCCCAGTCGATGCCGAGATCGAGGCTGCCGGTGCAGACGATGGCGCGCAAGGCACCGGCGACCATGGCGGATTCCACGCGTTCGCGTTGTTCGCGGGACAGGGAGCCATGGTGGATGCCGATGGGCAGGTCATCAGTGTTGGCGAGCCAGAGGTCGCGGAAGAACAGTTCGGCCTGCGCGCGGGTGTTGTGGAAGATGAGGGTGGTGTTGTGGGCTTTTACCAGTTGCAGCACATCGGGGATGGCGTAGCGGCCCCCGCCACCGGCCCATGGGGGGGGCGTGTCGGTGGTCAGCATGGTGATATCGGGATCAGGGCCGGGGTCGGCGATGAGGACGGCGGTGTCAGGGGCAAGGAAGCGGGCGAGGGCGGGGGGATCTTCCACCGTGGCGGACAGGCCGACGCGGCGGAGGGCGGGGTGCAGGGTTTGCAGGCGGGCGAGGTTGAGCATGAGCTGGTCGCCGCGTTTGGATTCGGCCAGCGCGTGGATTTCATCGACGATGACGCGTTGCAGGCCAGCAAAGATGCGGGGGGCGTCCTCATAGGACAGCAGCAGGGCGAGGGACTCGGGCGTGGTCAGCAGGATATGGGGGGGATCGGCGCGCTGTTTGCGGCGTTGGGTATAGGTGGTGTCGCCGGTGCGGTCTTCGACGCGGATATTGAGGGCGGCCCCTTCGATCGGGGTGCGCAGGTTGCGGCGGATATCGGCGGCCAGTGCCTTGAGGGGGGAGATGTAGAGGGTGTGCAGGCCGGGTTTGGGGTGGGGGCCAAGTTCGGCGAGGGTGGGCAGGAAGCCTGCAAGGGTCTTGCCGCCGCCGGTGGGGGCGATCAGCAGGGTGGCGGGGGCCGCGGCGCGGGCGAGCATATCGTGCTGGTGGGCGTGGAGGGACCAGCCTTTGGTGGCGAACCAGTCGGTGAGGGTGGGGGGCAAGGTCATTCGTTGAGGATAGGGCGAACGAGACGGGGTTCCAAGGGATTGCGCTTGCGAAAGCGCGGGGTGGTCAGTATCCGAGAAGCATGAAAATCCTTTTCCTTGGTGATGTGATGGGCCGAACGGGCCGGGCGGTGGTGGCCGAACGGCTGCCGAAGTTGCGCACCGATTGGGGGCTGGATTTCGTGGTGGTCAATGGCGAGAACGCGTCGGCGGGGGCGGGGCTGACGGGGGATCATGCGAAGCTTATCCTTGATGCGGGGGCGGATTGTGTGACGCTGGGGGACCATGCGTTTGATCAGAAGGATATGGCGAGTTTCATCGAGGGCGAGGCGCGGATTCTGCGGCCCTTGAATTTCTCAAAGGTGGCCCCGGGGCGGGGGGCGCGAGTGTTTACGGCAACGCAGGGGCGCAAGGTTCTGGTGGCGCAGGTGTTGGGGCAGGTGTTCATGAAACGGCCCTTTGATGACCCGTTTTCCGCCATTGAAACGGTGTTGAAAACCAACCCCTTGGGGGGGGCTGTGCAGGCGGCGATTGTGGATGTGCATGCGGAAGCCACGTCCGAAAAGATGGCAATGGGGCATTGGTGCGACGGGCAGGCGTCACTGGTGGTGGGCACGCATACGCATGTGCCGACAGGGGATGCGCAGATTTTGGACAAGTGCACTGCGTATCTGACGGATGCAGGGATGTGCGGCGATTACAATTCTGTCATCGGTATGGAATAGATGGAGCCGCTGCGGCGGTTCATCACGGGCATGCCGAAGGCGCGGTTTGAACCTGCGGAGGGCGATGCGACGCTGTCGGGGGTTTATGTGGAGACGGATGACAAGACGGGCCGCGCGCTGCGGGTGCGGATGATCCGGGTGGGTGGGCGGCTGGAACAGGCGCTGCCGTGAAGGACCGCAGGCTGTTTATTGGCACGTTGTGCGTGCTGGGCGTGGGGTGGGGCGTGACGCAGCCATTGGGCAAGATTGCGACGCAAAGCGGGCATCAGCCGTTCGGGTTGATCTTTTGGCAGCTGGTAATCTGCTCCATCGTGCTGGGCGCGTTGTCACTGCCGCGTGGCAAGGGGTTGGTGCTGCGGCGCGATGCGATGGTGTTTTATGTCGTGGTGGCCCTGCTGGGCACGATCATTCCGAACTTCACCTTTTATCTGGCGGTGCGGCATCTGCCTGCGGGGATCATGTCGATCATCATCTCGACCGTGCCGATGATTGCCTTTGTGGTGGCCCTGAGCTTGCGGATGGACCGCTTTACCGCGTCACGGGCGGCGGGGCTGGCGCTTGGGTTGCTGGGTGTGGCGCTGATTGCGCTGCCGGGGGGCAGTCTGCCACAGGCGGCGATGGCGGCGTTTCTGCCGATTGCCCTGATCGGGCCGCTGTTTTACGCGCTGGAGGCCACATATGTCGCGCGCAACGGCACGGCGGGCCTTGATGCCATTCAGGCGATGTTTGGCGCGTCGGTGGTGGGGGCAGTAATCTGCCTGCCGATTGCGGTGGGGTCGGGGCAGTATTTCAACCCGTTCGCCGCTGTGTGGGGCAGGTCTGAATGGGCGCTGGTGGCATCGTCATCGGTGCACGCGGTGGTTTATGCGGCCTATGTCTGGCTGGCGGCGCGGGCGGGATCGGTATTTGCGGCGCAATGTTCCTATCTGGTGACGGCGACGGGTGTTTTCTGGGCGATGGTGTTGTTGGGCGAGCGGTTTTCGCCATGGGTCTGGCTTGCCCTTGTGGTGATGCTGTCGGGTGTGGCATTGGTTCAGCCGCGTGCGCGGGGCAACACCTCGACGACCGCCTGAACCGAAAGCAGAGGGATCAGCGCATGTTTGGGATCGAACTTTCGGCGGGGGTAATGCCGGTTCTGGCACTGGGCATTCTGATCGTGATGCTGGTGCTATTCGTGCGTGAGACGTTTCCGGTTGAAGTGACGGCGATCGGCGGGGCGGCGATCATGCTGCTGTTGGGTATCCTGCCGATGGGCGGCGCGACGGATGTGCTGTCAAACAACGCGCCGTGGACGATTGCCCTCATGTTCGTGATCGTGGGGGCGCTGGTGCGGACGGGCGCGCTGGATTGGGTCACGCAGATCGCAAGCCGGCATGCGGCGGCGCATCCGGCCAAGACGCTGGCGGTGTTGGGGATCGGGATTGTGTCGCTGTCGGCGTTTGTGAACAACACGCCGATTGTGGTGGTGTTTCTGCCGGTGTTCATGCGGTTGGCTGCGGAAATGTCGCTGGCACCATCCAAGCTGTTGATCCCGCTGAGTTACATGTCGATCATGGGCGGCACGATCACCCTGGTGGGGACATCGACCAATCTGGTGGTGGACGGGGTGGCGCGCAGTCAGGGGCTGGAG
>JANNKX010000166.1:0-7620 GCA_031396505.1 Rhodobacterales bacterium | reverse complement strand
GTCGATCATGCCGTGGCTGGAAACCAAAACCAACCGTCCGGCCAAGGAATGGAAGCAGTCGATTGAAGACCGTGAGAAACTCGACGGGCTTTATGAATGTGTGATGTGCGCCTGTTGTTCCACATCCTGCCCGTCCTACTGGTGGAATTCCGACCGCTATCTTGGCCCCGCGGCCCTGCTGCACGCCTATCGCTGGATCATCGACAGCCGCGATGAGGCGACGGGCGAACGGCTGGATATGCTGGAAGACCCGTTCAAGCTGTATCGCTGCCACACCATCATGAACTGCGCCAAGACCTGCCCCAAAGGGTTGAACCCGGCCAAGGCGATTGCCGAGATCAAAAAGCAGATGGTCGAACGGGTGGTGTGATCTGTGCGCCACCGCGCGGGCTTTGCGCGCGGTCTGTCGTTTCAGTGCAGGTCATCTGCCATTACGCTGCCCCGACATGATAGGGATGGCTGCGATGGGACAACTGGTTGACGGCGTCTGGCATGATGTCTGGTACGATACCAAGGCCACGGGCGGCGCGTTCGTGCGCAAGGATGCGGGCTTTCGCAACTGGGTGACGGCTGACGGCGAAGCGGGGCCTACGGGCACCGGGGGCTACAAGGCCGAAACCGGGCGCTATCATCTGTATGTTTCCTACGCCTGCCCTTGGGCGCACCGCACCCTGATCTTTCGCAGCATCAAAGGGTTACCCCCCCACATCGGCATCAGTGTCGTGCATCCCGACATGCTGTCAGACGGCTGGACCTTTGCCACAGATTACCCCGGTGCCACCGGCGACACCCAGTTCGGCCTGCCTTTTCTGCGCGACATCTACACCCGCGCCAAACCCGATATGTCGGGCCGCGTGACCGTGCCGGTGCTGTGGGATACGCAGACCAACACCATCGTCAGCAATGAATCATCCGAAATCATCCGCATGTTCAATTCCGCGTTCAACCGGCTGACCGGCAACATCGATGATTACTGGCCCGGTGACCTGCAGGATGCCATCGCCCCGATCAACCAGCGCATCTACGACACTGTCAACAATGGCGTCTACCGTGCAGGCTTTGCCACCACCCAAGCCGCCTATGACACCGCCGTGCATGCCCTGTTCGGCACGCTGGACTGGCTGGAAACCCACCTGTCGCACAACCGCTATCTGCTGGGTGACAGGATCACCGAGGCTGACTGGCGGCTGTTTCCGACCCTGATCCGGTTCGACCCGGTGTATCATCTGCACTTCAAATGCAACCGCGCCCGGATCATCGACTACCCCAACCTCTGGGCCTATACGCGCGCGCTGTACCAATGGCCCGGCGTCGCGGACACCACCCATTTTGACCACATCGTGCGCCACTACCATTACAGCCACGACAGCATCAATCCGCACCGCATCATCCCGATCAATCCCGATCAATCCGGTGATCGATTATGATGCCCCGCATCGCCGCGCCTAACCCAGATCGCGCAACCCGTCCTGTATCCGTGGCGGTAGGTGATCGAACCCTTCGGTCACATCATGAATCTCGGTGATGATCGCGCGCATGGTGTCCAGCTCATCCGCTGCAAAAGCCGTCGACCGCGTCACGCTGCCGATCGTGCGCGATGTGTTTGGCCCGATCGCGAATGACACCCCATGCGACAGTCCGAAATCGCGCGCCGCCGCCACCACACCCGCCGGATCATTTGCCGCCAGATCATCCCACGACGCCGTGCCTTCCTGCGTCATGGCCCAGCCGACAACCGGATCCACCATCATGAACCCGTGTTCACTATAATGATCCAGCCAATCTTTCGGATAGGTCTTGAACATCAGTGATGGCCGTGTGTAGCGTATGTGCACGGCCAGCAGATATCCCGTGTCGCAAAACCCGGAAAGACGATCAAGACACGCGGTAACTTGCTTAACGACAGATATATCTTTAGACATGTTGCATCCAAAACGTGTTATGCCCCCACTAGCACAACCAATGCGGGCGTGACAGGTCACACAACTGACAAGCTAGGCTGCATTACGGATTTCAGCAACCATTTCGAACGCAGATATGACACCACTTGGTCAACAAACTGATACGCTGTCCCGCCTTGCCCCAACCGGGTTCTACATTGCATTGCGCGTCGGATTCACCTTCCCCGAAGAAGAGCTGAACCGCTTGCCTGACCCGTGGGTCGATCATTACACGCGCCATGGCCTTGTCGTGCACGATCCGCTGATGAAATGGGTTTACGCGAATGTTGGCGCGCTGCGCTGGTCTGATATTCATCTGCCCGATCCGATGGCCGTGCGCGCGTCCGCCATTGAACACGGTATGTTCTACGGTGCGGCCGCCAGCATCCTGACCAAGGCCGATCAGGGCAGGCGTTCATACGGCCTGTTTTTCCGCCAGGACCGCGACTTTCTGGATGCCGAACTTGCCGCGCTTGAGGCGATTCTCGGTGGCCTGCATTCCGGCGCGAAAATGGAACGTGCCCTGACCGCGAATGAGGTGGAAGCCCTTAAAATGCTTGCCTCGGGCCTGCGCCTGCAACAAATCGCGGGCAACCTCGGGATTTCCGAAAGTGCCGTAAAGGCCCGCCTGAACAACGCCAAGGCCAAACTCGGGGCCAGAACCGCCTCGCAAGCCGCGTCGCTGGCTGCAAGTAAACGGCTTTTGTAGGGCAAAAGGTGGATTTTCCACACCTTAAGCGGACAGATTCAAATATTCTTCAACTTAAAGTATACATATTTCGGTCAGGGTGCTCCACAATTGTTTCGTTGAAGGAGACTCATCATGCACAACATCCAATTCGACTTTTCTGATCTGCACCTCTACGGCCCTGCGTTCTTTGACTATCTGCGCCTGCGCAAGCGCATGTTCGTTGACGAGTTAAAATGGGACATCCCGCATAACGCAACGATGGAGATGGACCAGTACGATACCCCCATGGCGCAATACTCGCTTGTCATGCGCGATGGCAAAGTGGTGGGTGGCGCGCGTGCCATGGCCACAACCTCCAGTTGGGGCGCGCATACCTACATGCTGCGCGATGCCTTTTCGGGCAAACTGCCGCATATTCCGCCAGAAATCATGACCGTCGAAATTGCCAGCCCTGCGGTCTGGGAATGCACACGCATCGTGATTTCGGATGAACTGACCACCGTGGCGGAACGTGCGGAATGTATGGAGCATATCATCGACGGCATCGTCGGCATCACGCTGGGCCAAGGTGCCAGCGAGGTGATCGGCCTGTCGTCGGTGGCCCTGATGCGCTGGTTGCGCGGGCTTGGCTATCCGGTGGGGCGGATCGGCCAACCTTATCGCAATGGCGAAGATGGCCGCCAATATGCCGTGTTGCACATGCAGGCGACCTATTCCAACGCCTGGCGTGCGCGTGAGGCGGCGGCTGTCGTTCAAACACCTGACTGGACACTGCACAGCCGCCAAAAACCGGGGACCGGTTTCGTTCCGGCGCCTGTACTGGAGCCGTTGGCGCTCTCGGCCTGACGTCTTGCGATCTGTCACGGGCGCAGGGGTCACTCTGGTGGGCGTCCGGGGACAATCGCAAGCGTGCTTGCCTTTTGCCATTACTGCGACAGGGCGTGTTTGTGCCCGTTGACCGTGGCCGCGCGCCCCGCCATGAAGGGGCCTTGCGTTGCCAAAGGGTCCGCCATGAAACCTCGTCATCCCGCCCATGCCATGCCATCCGACGGGGTCGCGCGACAGGCCCTGCCGCCAGTGGTCTGCTATCCGGTTGACGGCTTGCCCGACGCGAGCCTTGCCGCCTTGCAGGCCGCGCGTGCGGGCTGGCGGCTTGTGTCCGAAACCCGTGCCGCCCCGCGTGCGGCCTGCACCTTTACCGTGCCTGCCGGGCATTACTTCCGCATCCTTTCGGTTGACGGCCCGCAGGTGGGCGATCTGAACCTGTGGAACGCGAACGATCTGGCCGAACGGTTCTATTCCGGCAAGACCCGCGCCCTGCATGGCACGCATCTGTCGACGGGGGATCGGATGTGGAGCGGCTTTCCCCATCTGCGCGCCATGGCCACCATCACCGACGATACGCTGGACTGGTACGGGTTCGATGCCTTTGGCGGGGCGGTGCATGATGTGATCGGCACGCGCTGTGACCCCTATACGCACAACCTGCTGAGCCATGGCGGGCAGTATCACCACTGCTGCCATTCCAACCTGACGCGCGCCTTGGCCGATCATACCGGGCTGTCGGTGCAAGGGGCCGAACCCTATGTGCATGATGTGCTGAACGTGTTCATGTGCACCGGATTTACGCGCGACACGGGGCAGTATTTCATGAAAGCGTCGCCCGTGCGTCCCGGCGACTATATCGAGTTTTTTGCCGAGATTGATCTGTTGGGGGCCCTGTCCGCCTGTCCCGGTGGTGATTGTTCATCCGAACATTCCTCCGACGCCGCCACCTGCCACCCCTTGCTGGTGCAGGTCTATGCGCCCACGGCCGCGCCTGTTGGCTGGACACCGCCCCCGCGCAACGGATACAATCGCGGCCATGGGGCGTAGGCCGGGCTTCAGCCCGGCACCCCGATCACGCAATGTTTCAAAAGTGTTAACGCAGCCTGTGGATAACTTTCAAGAACCTTTGATATTATTGAATAAATCCAAAAATTGACAGCCGTCAATTTCCCTCAGCAATACCGCTCGACCGTCGCCGCCTGATCGTGGTTGTACCGATCCCCGTAGGCCCATCCCACTGGCAATATCCGCGCGATTGCGGCCTCATCTGCTGCCGTCAGCACAATCTCTGACGCCCCCACCCAATCTTCCAGATGCGCCGCCGTCCGCGTGCCCGGAATCGGGATCAGATGGTCCCCCTGCGCCAGCACCCATGCAATCGCCAACGCCGCCGGACTGACGCCCCGGTCGTCCGCAAGCGCCCGAAACGCATGGATATGCGCAAGGTTCCGCTGCCAGTTGTCCCCCTGAAACCGCGGGATCTGCAGGCGGAACTCGCCCGCCGCCATCATCGCCGGATCCGCAATCGTCTGCCCCAAAGCCCCGCGTGCAAGCGGCGAAAACGGCACGAAGGCCACGCCCAGATCGCGGCAGGTCTGGATCAACCCCAGCTCCGGCTGCCGCGTCCACAGCGAATATTCATTCTGCACCGCCCGGCACGGATGCACCGCATGCGCGCGCCGCAGCGTATAGGGCGCGATCTCTGACATCCCGTAGCCGCCGATCTTGCCCTCGGCCACCAATGCCGCCAGCGTGCCCGCGACCTCTTCGATGGGCCGTGCCTCTTCATGCCGGTGGATGTAGAACAGATCGACGTGATCCACGCCCAACCGCCGCAGCGACCCTTCCAACTCGGCCCGCAGATGGCCTTCGGAATTATCAATCCGCCGGTCCGGCCCGCCCACGATGCTGGCCTTGGTCGCAATCACCGGGCGGTGCCGCCGCGTGGCCAGCCATGCGCCGATCACGCTTTCCGAAACCCCCATGCCATAGATGTTGGCCGTGTCCAGAAAGGTGATCCCACGATCCCAGGCCGCATCCAGACAGCGCAGGCTGGTGGCCGTGTCCGTCGCGCCGAAAATCCCGCCGAATGACAGGCACCCCAGCCCGATGGCCGAAACCATGGGGCCGCTGCGTCCCAGTTGCCGCTGTTTCATTGCCGTCTCCTTTTTCATGGGGGCAGCCAAAAGACCCTCACGAATCGGTTCCGTCAAGGGCGGATGAAGTGCAGCCCCTGAAATCCGGCGCGCAGGGCCGCCGTGCGCGGGGCCACGGCTGCGGGATCATTGCCGCGCAACCCTTCGGCAATCAGCGCGGCCAGTGTCGGCGCATCGGCAGGTGTCACACCACGGCGCACGAGTTCCGGCGTGCCGATCCGCAACCCGTTCAGATCGCCCGGCACATCCGCAATTGGCAGGCCGATCCCGCTGGCAAGGAACCCCGCCTTGCGCAATTTTTTTGACGCCGTTTGCCCACCGCCGAATGCCGCCGCTTCAATGGCAAACTGATGGCTTTGCGTCATGCCGCGTTCAGCACCAAACACCGGCAATCCCAGACCCGCCAGCGCCGATGCCAGCGCCTGCGCCAGATCCACCATCGCAGTCGCATAGGCCCGCCCGTGTTCGCGCCAGTCCAGCAGGCCGATGGCAAGGGCCGCAACGCGTCCGGCATCGAAATTCGCCGTCATGCCGGGATAGGCGATGGCATCCAGCCGTTCGGCAATGGCCGCATCATTGGTCACGATCAACCCGCCCGCAGGCCCGCCCAGCGATTTATACGTGCTCATCGTCATCAGATGTGCGCCCTGATCCAACGGGTTCGCCCAGACCCCGCCTGCGATGATGCCGCATTGGTGGGCCGCATCGAACAACACATGTGCACCCACCTCATCGGCAATCGCCCGCACTGCCGGTACGGGATGCGGAAACAGGTTCAGGCTGCCCCCGATGGTGATCAGGCGCGGGCGCACTTTCTGCGCCAACACCCGCAGCGCCTCCAGATCAACGGTATAGCCATCGGCATTCACCGGGGCCGCATGGGTCATAAGGCCATACAGCCCCGCACATCCGGCCGCATGATGGGTCACATGCCCGCCAATCGCGCCGGGGGGTGCGATGATGGCATCCCCCGGTTTGGTCAGCGCCATGAAGCCATAAAGGTTGGCCATGGCCCCGCTGGCCACCCGCACCTCGGCATATGTCGCGCCGAATACCTCTGCCGCCAGCGCCGCCGCGATAACCTCAATCTGCTCGATCCCCTCCAGCCCCATTTCGTACTTGTCGCCGGGGTAGCCAAGGCTGGGCCGCGACCCCAAGCCCCGCGACAGCGCCGCGTCGGCCACCGGGTTCATCACATTGGTTGCAGGGTTCAGGTTGAAACAATCCCGGTCATGGATGGCCGTATTGCGCTGAATTGCGGCCTCGATCCGCGCGGCAACGGTGGTAGATACGTCTGCCGTTTCCTTTGCAAACCGCTGTACCAGCGCCTCGCTGGTCGCGGGCACCCACGGGCGGGGGGATAGGTGGGTCATTCGGGTACTCCTTGTCAGGTGGTATCTGGTGCAAGTTTGTCACCGCATGCAATTGCCAACGTAAGGTTTTCCACAGGATCACGAGGCGGGGGCGCACCCACAACGCGGGAAGCAAGTACGCGTACGAAAGCATGGCAACCGACGCCGTTTTGAGGGTGCGGATCGCCAATCATTCTGGATCAGCGGAATAATCCAGCCGCCCGGATGTCCGGTAGGAGTGAAATGATCGCGCCGGTCGCCAACGCCGCTGCAAGAAGGCAAACCAGCACCGCCAACCGTCGTCCGCGCGTCATCGCGCGTGGGGCCATAAGGGATGCGATCCAGCGGCGCGACACTGCGTTCGGTCCAGCGATACCAGCGCCGACCCACGCCAGCGCAAGGCCGGGTATGACGCAGACCATGGCCATCAAGGTGACCAACAACCGTTGCGCGCCATCCGCGGCCAAGAATGGGAACAGCGTCGTGATCTGATGGAATATCCAACCATCGACCGATACCAACGCCACTGCCAGTATCAACCCAGCCACCCCCAACGCCCAGCCAATGACTTCAAGACCCCTGCCTAGCATGATCGGTCAGGCAAACGCCGCTGTCAGCGCGATGGTCACCATGTCGCCAAAGCTGCGCTCGCG
>JANNKX010000092.1:0-5368 GCA_031396505.1 Rhodobacterales bacterium | reverse complement strand
AGCCGCAGGTTTCCAGCGGGCAGGGGTGCGTCCGATGGTAATACACCATCTCTTCGGCCACCACGTCCGCGCTGGCCAGCACCGCATCGGTTGCCGCCTCATCCCCCACTTCCCAGCGGAAGATGTGGTTGTGATGCCGCCGCTCGCCATGCGCGCCCTTGGTCTGCCCTTCCAGATCCTCGCGCAGCACCGGCGCATCCGCGTTCATCGCCTTGAACGGGTCCACCACCACGGGCAGTTCTTCGTAATCCACCACCACCAGTTCAATCGCATCTGCCATCGCATGTCGGTTTTCCGCCACCACAAAGGCAATTTCCTGCCCCTGAAACAGCACCTTGCCATCGGCCAGCACCATCTGCTTGTCACCCGCCAGCGTCGGCATCCAGTGCAGCCCCAAAGGCGCCAGATCGGCTGCCTGCAGCACCGCAATCACCCCCGGCACCGCCAGCGCCGCAGCGGTATCCACCGATCTGATCCGCGCATGCGCATACTGGCTGCGCACGAAATCACCGTAGATCATGCCCGTCATCTTGATATCGTCGACGTAGTTGCCGCGGCCTTGCGTGAACCGCGCATCTTCAACCCGTTTGCGCGATGATCCCATGCCCTTCAGGTTGGCGATGCGGGCGGTCTGGTCTGGTGTCAGGTCGTTCATTCTGCCGCCTCCTTGGCCTGCATTTCATTGGCCGCATGCAAGATCGCCTTCACGATGTTCTGATACCCCGTGCAGCGGCACAGATTGCCCGCCATCCCGAAGCGCACCTCTTCTTCCGTCGGCGCAGGGTTTTCCTGCAGCAACCGCCACGCCCGCGTGATCATGCCCGGCGTGCAATAGCCGCATTGCAACCCGTGATGTTCGCGAAACGATGATTGCAGCACATGCATGCCCTCCGGCCCTGCGATGCCTTCAATCGTCGTGATCGTGGCACCGTTGGCCTGTGCCGCAAACACCGTGCAGGATTTGACCGATTTGCCGTTCATATCAACCGTGCAGGCCCCGCAATGCGAGGTTTCGCAACCGATATGCGTCCCCGTCAGGCCAAGCCTTTCGCGCAGCACATGCACCAGCAATTCACGCGGTTCGGCCAGCGTTTCCATCGCCTGTCCGTTCACCGTCAGTTCAATCTGCATCTTTTTCATCGGTCCCACCCCCCTCAGGCGCGTGAAAAGGCACGGGCAATCGCCCGGCCCAGAATGATCCCCGCCAGATGGCGCTTGAATTCCACCGGGCCGCGATTGTCGGCTGTCGGGTTGATATCCACCAGCATCGCCGCCACCGCCGCCTTGATGGCACCTGCGTCACAGGCCGTGCCCACCAGTGCGGCCCCTGCGGCCGCACTGTAAACCGGCGTGTCCGACAGATTGGTCATCGCAATATCCGCTGCTGTGACGCGGCCCCCGCTGACTGCGATCTGCACCGCTGCCGCCGCCGTCGCGTAATCGCCGATCTTGCGTTTCTGCTTTTCATAGGCATATCCGCCCACCGGCCTGGCAAAGCTGATCGCCACCAGCAATTCGTCATCCTTGCGCGCTGTGAAATAGGCGCTTTGATAGAACTCGCGCGCCTTCACATCGCGGCTGCCCTGCGGCCCGGTCAGCGTGTAGGTCGCATCCAGACATTGCATCAACCCTGGCATATCGTTGCCCGGATCGCCATTGGCCACATTGCCCCCCACTGTGCCCACATTGCGGATTTGCGGATCGGCAATCTGCAATGCGGCCTCCTTCAGGATCGGTGCTGCCGCCGTCAGGCTGGCGTTGGTGATCAACTCCGACTGCGTGGTCAATGCGCCGATCCGGATCGTCGCACTCACCGACACGCCCTTCATCGCCGCAATGTCCTGTAAATCGACCAGATGCCCGATCTGCGCCATCCGCAGCTTCATCATCGGGATCAGACTGTGCCCCCCCGCCATCGCGCGGGCCTCATCACCATGCTGGGTCAGCAGGCCGATTGCATCCGCAATCGCCTGCGGCCGATGATATTCGAATGCACTGGGTATCATCCTGTCCTCCCAAACTGGCTGCGCTCCTACATGCGACCGTAGGCGGCTCTGCTGCCTGCGCTGCTGCGCTGTCATGAATGGGGGCGTTCATTTCACAAAATGCGTATTTTTTGCACGAACTGCGCCAATCTTTCAGGATCGGTGGATAGCACAAGCTGTTTCAAACCGAACAGGCCACCTGCCAGTCCCTTCGCGCGCGCGGGACAGTCAATCTGACCAGATCTTCGCTGTTCGCACTCTTCACGAAATGTTTCAAAAAGTCTTAACGCCGTCCGGCTGAAATCTCTTAAGGTATTGTTTTATAATGAAAATAGCATGAAATTGACAGCCGTCAATTTCTCAACACCAACCCGCCTTCCGCGACCAAAAACGCCACCACCGCGTCCATTCCCACGCCTTCCTTGATCCGCGCCATCACAAAGGGCCGCGCCCCCCGCGCCCGTTGCGTATCCGCCTCCAACAGGTCCAGATCAACGCCCACATAAGGGGCCAGATCGGTCTTGTTCACCACGAGCAAATCCGACCGCACCAGCCCCGGCCCACGCTTCCTTGGAATGTCCTGCCCCGCTGCCGTATCAATCACATAGATCGACAGATCCGCCAGTTCCGGCGAAAACGTCGCCGCCAGGTTATCGCCGCCGCTTTCAATCAAGATCAGATCAAGCTCGGGAAACGCCCCCCTCAGGTCCGCCACTGCCGCCAGATTGATACTCGCGTCCTCCCGGATCGCCGTATGCGGGCAGCCCCCCGTCTCCACCCCCCGGATCCGGTCGGCGGGCAAAACCTGCGCGCGCAAAAGGTAGTCCGCATCCTCGCGCGTGTAGATGTCATTGGTGATGACCGCCATCGAACAGCGCCCCGCCAATGCCCGGCACAATTGTTCGGTCAGCGTGGTCTTGCCCACCCCCACCGGCCCGCCAATGCCAACTTTCAACGGCCCGTTCATGTCTTGAAGATCCTCACATCCAACGTTTCATGTTGCATTGCCGCCAAATCCGCCCCCAGCGCGCACGTCCCGATATCATCCAGCTCCGCCTGTACCGCCCATGCCGCCAGCGTCCCGATCACCGGATGCAACGCCGCCAGCACCCCCTGCCCCGCCGTCTGCCCCAGTGGCACGAACCGCGTGGCGATCCCCACCAGATTGGTCGCAAAGCCATGCAGGTACACCCCCACCACCTGCACCGGCGGCATAGCCAACCCCGCCGCCGCCTCACCCACCGCGACGGGCAGTGCGCGCGGCGCAAAGGCGCGCCCCGTCACAGTGGCCACCGTGCGGGCAAAAGCCGTGCCCTGATCCACCGTCTCGCTCAACCGCTCCTTCGACACCGCCATCGCGCGCGCCAGATCGTCCAGGGCGGCATGATCCGCCCGTGCCCGCAGCGCATGGGCAACCAGCACGCTATCCGCTTGCCCCGCCCCAAAGCGCAACACATCCGCAATCCACGCCTGCACGCCTGTCGCCGACCGCATGCCGTCCGCAATCGCAACCTCCATCCCATGCGAATAGGCAAACCCCCCCGTTGGAAAGGCAGGCGACAACCATTGCATCAGGCGCAACAAATCAGTGTTCATGCCCCATCGTTCTTCCTTGCCCATACGCCCCCCCTTCCGGCGTGAAGGGCGCCCGCGCAGGCACCACAACCGCCCCCAGCCCCCGCAACATATCCGCCAGCACATGATCCGCCCGGATCACCAGCCTTGTAGGTTCAATCTGGCAGGGCGTGTGCCGGTTACCGATGTGCCACGCCAGCCGTGCGATATCCCCCGTCACCACCAGCACATCCTCATCCGCCGCCGCAATCTCGATCAGCCGCTTGTCATCCAGTTCAAACGCGTCGCCTGCATGCAGGTTCATTGTTTCGAACAGATCCACCAGAAACGGCTCCCCCGCCGCTGTCGTCAGCCGCTTGCGGCGCATGAACCGCTCGTCATACCCCAGCACCACCCGTCCCGTGGCCAGACGCGGCCAGTCACCAGCGCGGTACAAAATCCGGGCAATCGGCAGGCTCATGCGCGCACCTTTGCGAAGTGTTTACCAATTGTCGCGAGGGTAACGGAAAGACAGGAGGCATCATGCACAAACTTTCCCCGGCTGACGAACTTGCCGAAATCCGGGCCGAGATGGCAAGGCTGAAACAACGTGAGGCGGCGCTGCGCGCGTCGATCCTGTCCCAGGAACCTGCAGTCGGGCGCTGGCACCGGGTGGAGATCACCGAACACCGTGCCCGCGTATTTGATGTGCATCTTCTGCCACCACACATCCGTGACAACCCGGCCTACTGGCGCGAACGCATCACTCAGGTCGTGAAATGCCTGCCGATTCAGGCCCGCGCAGTTGGTGATCGCCCCGGCTGGCCGATCCGCCGGGATGCGCCAGCGATGCACTGATTGGGGGCGCTGTCTGCCATGGCAGACAACGCCCCCAACGCGTGACCCTACCGTCGAAAATGGCAAAAGCCCCCGCGCGTGGCGGCCAAGGGCCGACACCGACCGGGGGGCTTCAATACAGGAAATAGCGCTGTGCAAGGGGCAACTCCCGCGCCGGTTGACAGGTCAGCAACACCCCATCCGCCCGCACCTCATAGGTTTCCGCATTCACCTCGATCATGGGCGTCGCATCATTCAGTCGCATGTCACCCTTGCCAATCCCCCTTGTGCCCACCACCGGCACCATGTCCTTGGCGGTGCCCAGCCGCCCGCGCAGATCGTCCTGCATCGCCGCCGCTGATACGAACACCACCGCGTTGCGTTCCACCGAACGTCCGTAAGCCCCGAACATCGGGCGTGTATATACCGGCTGCGGCGTCGGGATCGACGCATTCGGATCACCCATCTGCGCCACGACGATGCAACCGCCCAGCAGCACCATTTCCGGCTTTGCCCCGAAAAACGCAGGTGACCACAGCACCAGGTCCGCCCGTTTGCCCACCTCAACCGACCCGATCTGCGCGCTCATCCCATGGGCAATCGCCGGGTTGATCGTGTACTTCGCGAT
Organism: Rhodobacterales bacterium; assembly: GCA_031396505.1. GTDB lineage: Bacteria > Pseudomonadota > Alphaproteobacteria > Rhodobacterales > Rhodobacteraceae > JAAFHS01. The sequence continues at coordinate 364 of JANNKX010000092.1, read as the reverse complement.
ATACCGCCGCACCCGCAGGTTATCGTTCGCGCCCGTCTCGCCTTCCAGCCGCCCGCGCTGCACCTTCATCTTGTGTGCTGTCTGCCATGTGCGCGTGATCACCTCGCCCACCCGGCCCATCGCCTGACTGTCCGAACTGATAATCGAAAACGCCCCCAGATCATGCAGAATATCCTCGGCCGCAATCGTCTCGCGCCGGATACGGCTTTCGGCGAATGCCACATCCTCCGGCACCCGGCGGTCAAGGTGATGGCAGACCATCAGCATGTCCAGATGTTCCTCAATCGTATTCACTGTATAAGGCATCGTCGGATTGGTCGATGACGGGATCACGTTCTGCGACGACACCACCTTAATGATATCG
>JANNKX010000050.1:0-4882 GCA_031396505.1 Rhodobacterales bacterium | reverse complement strand
CCGGCAGGAACAGCTTTGCGTTTTCCGCATATTCCAGTGCCACACAGGCGTGTGGCGCGCCAAGCGCGTGGATCGTCTCCAGCCCCAGATAACGCCCGACGCCATGTTCGACATGCACCACCAGATCGCCCGGAGTCAGGGTATCGACCTCGCGCAGAAAATTCTCCGCCTTGCGCCGCTTTTTGGGTTTTGACACCAGCCTGTCGCCCAGCACGTCCTGTTCCGAAATCACGGCCAGCCCCGGTGCAGTAAACCCCGCCTCTAGCGCCCAGACCATCAGGAACACGCGGCCCCGCCCTTCGGGCACTTCACGGATGTCGCGCACCGGCGTCGCCCCCGTGACACCCTGATCCGCCAGCAACCCCTGCAGCCGTTCCCGCGCGCCGTCCGACCAACTGGCAATCACGACCTGACGATCTTCACGCAACACATGAAGATGGTCTGCCAATGAACCAAAAAGGCTGATCTTTTCTTGCTGACGTTCAGGCGCAAAATTGCGCCCGATACGGCCGCCCGCATCCAATACCCCCGGCCCCGGTGATTGCGGCAAGGGCGACAGTTGCACCACCCGGTGCCCTGCCACTGCCTGTTCCCACGCCGCCTCATCCAGATACAAAAGACCCGGTTCCACAGGTTTATAGACCGTGTCCAGCCGCCCTTTGGCCAGCATTGCATCGCGCCGCGCATCATACCCGTCTGCAATGCTTTCCCAGCGCGACAGGCGCGCAGGTGTCACCGCGTCATCCAGCACCACGGATGCGTCCGGCAGATAGTCAAAGATCGTTTCCAGCCGCGCATGAAAGAACGGCAGCCAGTGTTCCATCCCCTGATGCTTGCGCCCCGCACTCACCGCCTCGTACAGCGGATCATCCGACCCGCCCACGCCAAATTCCGCGCGATAGCTTTGCCGGAACCGCGTGATCGACGGCGGATCAAGAGTAACCTCCGACATCGGCGCAAATTCGATCATGCCCAGCTTTTCCACCGTGCGCTGCGTTTCCGCATCAAACCGCCGCGCGCCGTCCAGCACATCGCCAAAGAAATCCAGCCGGATTGGCCCGCGTTCCCCCGGCGGCCACAGATCGATGATGCCGCCCCGGATCGCAAAATCGCCCGGTTCCGTCACGGTGGACACGGGCGAAAACCCCATCCGCCCCAGAAACTGCTTTAGCGCCTCTATATCCGTGCGATCCCCCACCCGCGCCGAAAACGCCGCACTGCGCAGCACATCACGTGCCGGCACCCGTTGCATCGCCGCCGACAATGTTGTCAGCATCACGAATGCCCCCGGCACCGCCCCCTGCGCGAGGCCCGCCAGCGTCGCCATCCGCCGCGCCGAAATCACTGGGTTCGGCGACATCCGGTCATAGGGCAGGCAATCCCATGCAGGCAGGTCGATGACCACGACATCAGGCGCCATCACCGCCAGCGCCGCGCGCATTGCCGCCGCGCGTTTGTCATCGCGCGCAATGTGAATGACGGGTACGCCGCGTGCTGCCTCGCGTGCCAGCAGACGCGCGTCAAACCCTTCGGGCGCGCCGCCCAGTATGATCCGTGATTGTGTCATCTTGTCGGGTCACTTACCCCGGTGCGGTGCGGCGTCAACCCCGCACTCACCCGCCCAAGGCCCCGATGCTCAGGTTCTGGTACATCCCGAACAGCGATGTCGCCAGCAGTGCCACCATTCCCACGCCCTGCACCGCCATCCGACAGCGCGTGATGCGGCGGATCAACACCTCGCCCCGGCTGTTTTCCGCCTCGATGATTGCCGCCGTGCGCAAGGATATTAGTCCGACAATCGTCATCGGAAACGCCATGAATGCCACGGCTTGGGCGAACTCCACCTGATAGTAGAACGCAAGCAACCCCAGAACCGTCAGCACAAAGGTCACGAACCCCACCATCAAAAGCCCTGCCGTCCGCGCGATATACATCAACCGTTTGACGTTGATATGCGTCAGCATTTCCATGTCATCCGACAGCCCGCCACCAGCACGCCGTGCCCGCAGCACCATGTCATAAGGCACCCCCAGGATCCAATGGCTGACCGATGACCACAGCACCGCAAGCCCGATCCAGTACCAGAGGTTCGAAAACGACCGCATGTCGATCACTTCGAAAAGCGTCTCGTACCACTCCAAACGACAGGCTCCTTGCAAGACGCGCCATGGTTGGACTTGAGGCGCGGCTCTTTCCATGGCAGGCAAGGACAGGCTTCGCAAGCCCCAGATCGCCATACCGCCCGCCAGAAAGCCTGTTCCATGCGCCCAATCTCGGCCCCGACCCCCGCTGCCCGCTTTCGCCGCATGCGCCGCACCCCGGCATTGCGTACCCTGACGCAGGAAAACACCCTGACGGTGGGCGATCTGATCTGGCCGATGTTCGTGCGTGATGGCGTGGGGATAACCGAGCCGATCGCATCCATGCCCGGCGTGAACCGCCTGTCGATTGACGGCATTGTCCGCGCCGCCGAACAGGCCGCCGCCCTTGGCATTCCCGCGATCTGCCTGTTTCCCTATACCGACCCCGCCCTCAAAACTGCCGATTGTGCCGAGGCGTGGAATCCCGAAAACCTTGCCAACCGCGCCATCCGCGCCATCAAGGCCGCCGTGCCGGACGTCGCCGTGATGACCGATGTGGCGCTGGACCCTTACAACATCCACGGCCACGACGGGCTGGTCCGCGATGGCATCATCCTGAACGACGAATCGGTCGAGGCTTTGGTGAAAATGACCCTCGCACAGGCCGAATCCGGGGCGGATATCCTCGGCCCCTCCGACATGATGGATGGCCGCATCGGTGCGATGCGCACCGCCCTTGAAATGGCCGGGCACCACGATGTGGCGATCCTGTCTTATGCCGCGAAATACGCGTCCGCCTTTTACGGCCCGTTCCGCGATGCCGTGGGGGCGTCAGGTGCCTTGAAGGGTGACAAGCTGACCTACCAGATGCATCCGGCCAATTCGGACGAGGCGTTGCGTCTGGTGGAACGCGACCTGCGCGAGGGCGCGGATATGGTCATGGTCAAACCCGGCATGCCCTATCTGGATATCTGCCGCCGGGTAAAAGATACCTTTGGCGCGCCGACCTATGCCTATCAGGTGTCGGGCGAATACGCGATGATCATGGCCGCCGCCGCGCATGGCTGGATCGACGCCGACCGCACGATGATGGAAAGCCTGCTCGGCTTCAAACGCGCCGGGTGCGACGGGATCCTCACCTATTTTGCCCCCCGCGTGGCACAGCTTTTGCGCGGCATCTAGCGGCTTTGCGCAAACAACGGCCCAGATGTAGTCGCAAGCGTGACAAGCTCGCGAAACACCGCTATTCTGTCTTCGAACGGTCCATCAGAGACCGTAACCAGAGGCAAAGGGGCGGATGATGACAACCTCACGGCGTGGATTTCTGATCGGAACTGCGGCATTGACGCTGTCTGCCTGCGGCAATGGCGTTGGCGGCGATGGGTCCTTGCGCATTGACGCGCGGGTTGACGCCACGCGCGATTATCTGAAGGGCCAATATCCCGGCACGCTCGATCTGGCGAACCGCGCGGCGGGGGTTCTCTATATGCCGCTGATCACCGAGGCGGGCTTTGGCTTTGGCGGGTCTTACGGGCGCGGGGCCCTGCGCATCCGCGATGTCACCGTGGATTATTATTCCGCCACCCGTGCCACCTTCGGTTTGCAGATCGGCGCACAGCAATATGCCCATGCGTTGTTTTTCATGACCGAAGAGGCGCTTGGCACCTTCCGCCGCTCGCAAGGCTGGGCCGCCAATGCCGATGTGCGCTATGCCACCCCCGAACAGGGGGCCAGCCTAGGCAAGGAAACGACCGAGCTTAGCCCCGTCATCGCCTTGGTCTTCGGCCAGCAGGGTCTGATCGCCGGGGCCACGCTGGGCGGCACCAAATACACCCGCATCATCCCGTGACACGGTGCCTGCGCAGGGCATTGCATGGCACAGGGTGCAGGCACGCAATTGTGACCGACACAGATTTCGATCTTGTGCGCGCGGGGGCCAGCCCCTAACCCTGTGGCATGACAACCGCATCCCCCGTCGCAAATGACCAGATCGCCATGCGCAATGTCGGTGTGCTGGTCGCCGCACAGGCGATCATCGGTGCACAACTGCCGATGATGTTCATCGTGGCAGGGTTGGCGGGCACCTCGCTGTCACCCAATCCGTGCTGGGCGACCTTGCCGATTACCGCGATGGTGCTGGGATCAATGCTGGCCGCAACCCCGCTATCGGCATTCATGGCGCGGTTCGGACGGCGCGCGGGGTTTGTTCTGGGCACGTTCGGCGGGGCGTTGGGTGCGATCATCAGCGCCTATGGGCTGTATGCGGCATCCTTCTTGATCTTCGTGATCGGTGCCCTGTTTACCGGCACCTATATGTCGGCGCAGGGTTTTTTCCGCTTTGCCGCCACCGATGCGGCATCCGATGCATTCCGGCCAAAGGCCATTTCCTATGTGATGGCGGGCGGACTTTTGTCGGCCATTGTGGGCCCGCAGCTGGTCAAGCTGACCGCCGACGCGATGGTCATCCCGTATTTGGGCACCTATCTGGCTGTCATCGCACTGAACGGTGTCGGTGTGTTCCTGTTTGCTTTTCTGCAGGCACCGCGCCCCGTGCCGCCTGCCCCCGGTGCAGCGTTGGGGCGCAGCCGGATGCAACTGCTGGCCACCCCCCGCATTCTGGTGGCGGTGATCTGCGCCACCGTCAGCTACGCCCTGATGAACCTGATGATGACCTCGTCGCCCATCGCCGTGGTCGGTTGCGGCTTTACCAAGGGCAACGCCGCCGATGTGGTGATGTTCCACGTCCTTGCGATGTATGCGCCCAGCTTTTTTACCGGGCATCTGATTGCGCGCTTTGGGGC
>JANNKX010000344.1:0-3339 GCA_031396505.1 Rhodobacterales bacterium | reverse complement strand
ATAGCCCCGGCGGCAAGTCAGGCGTTAGAGGCGTTGGCGATGGGCGACATGGCCCGTTATGATGCGCTGTTTGCCCCGACCGTGCCCCTGAGCCGCGAGATTTTTCGCGCCCCAACCCGGTTTTACAAGGCGGGGATTGCGTATCTGGCGTGGCTGAATGGCATGCAATCGCATTTCATCATGCCTGCGGGGTTTCAATCCGCCCGCGATATCACCCATTATGCCGAAGTGTTCCGGCTGGCGGATCAGGCGCGGCTGCTGGCGCGGCCTGATCTGGCCGAGGCACGGATGAAGACGCTGCTGGCGTTGCACGGGGTGGAGTAGCGGGTGAACAAACGGCCGACGATCATTGATGTGGCCCTTGCGGCGGGCGTGTCGAAATCGACGGTCAGTTTGGTGTTGCAGGACAGCCCTCTGGTGAAAGACGAAACCCGCATGTCGGTGCGCGCGGCAATGGCCGACATCGGCTATGTCTATAACCGCGCGGCGGCGAATTTGCGGTCGGCCAATGTGGGTCTGATCGGCCTTGTGATCAATGATCTGCGCAACCCGTTCTTTACCGAATTTGCCACGTCGGCGCAGATGGCGTTTTCGGCGCGCGGTTATGCCACGGTGATTGCGAACACCGGCGAGGATGCGGCAATTCAGGCGCAGGTGGTGGCGTCGATGATCGAACATGGGGTGTCCGCGCTGGTGATCTCGCCGACCTACGGCAACGAAGGCGCGACCTTCGGGCCGCTGGCGCGCGCGGGGATACCGGTATTGCAGGTGCTGCGCCGGGTCAGTGCGGATACCGGTGCGTTTCCGTTTGCGTCGTTCGACTATGCCCATGGCGGGCGGCTGGCGACGCGGCATCTGATAGATCTGGGGGCGCGGCAGATTGCGTTTGTGGGCGGACCCGAAGGGCGGGCCATCACGCGGGAACGCATGTCGGGCTATCTGGATGTGATGGCGGGCGCGGGGATGGCACCGTTGATCCTGCCGGGACGCAGTTCGCGCGCCTTTGGACATGAGGCAGCGGTGATGCTGATGCAGGATCATCCGGGGTGCGATGCGGCGATTTGTTTTAACGATCTGGTGGCGTTGGGGGTGCTGTCGGGATTTGCCGCACAAGGCCGGGTGGTGGGGCGCGATTTCCGGCTGGTGGGGTTTGACGATATCGAGGAATGCGCGATGGTCTATCCACAACTGTCATCGGTGCGTTGCAACATCGCGGGCTTTGGCCAGCAGATGGCGGAAACCGTGCTTGGCTGGCTGGAGGATGGCACCCATCCCGTACCGGAAACACGCGCGGGCGTCAGCCTTGTGTGCCGCGCATCGAGCGGGGGTGCGGCGTGACGCCGGGTGCGTTTCTGCGCGCGCTGTTTGACCGGGCGGTGGCGGTGGCCGATCCCATGCGGTCGCTGGCGGACCATCTGCCACCCAAACCGCCGGGCCGTGTTGTGGTGATCGGTGCGGGCAAGGCCAGCGCACGGATGGCCGAGGCGGTTGAGGCGGCCTGGGGCCCTTGCGAGGGGCTGGTCATCACGCGCTACGGATACGGGCGGGTGTGCCGGGGGATCGAGATTGTTGAGGCGGCACATCCGGTGCCCGATCAGGCGGGCGTGGATGCGACGGCGCAAATGTTGGACATGGTCAGCGGGCTGGGGCGGCAAGATTTTGTGCTGGCGTTGATTTCGGGGGGGGCGTCGGCATTGCTGGTGGCACCCGTGGCAGGGGTCAGCCTTGCGGAAAAACAGGCGTTGAACGCGGGGCTGCTGGCATCCGGGGCGCCGATTGACCAAATGAACACGGTGCGCAAGCACCTAAGCCGCGTGAAGGGCGGGCAGTTGGCGGCGGCGGTGCATCCGGCGTGGATGCTGTGCCTGATGATTTCGGACGTGCCGGGGGATGATCCGGCCTTCATCGGGTCGGGGCCGACGGTGGGGGATGCGAGTACGCCCGCGGATGCGCGCGCCGTTCTGGATCGCTGGGGCGTGGTGGTGCCTGCGTCCATCGGGGCGGCGTTGCGGCGGCCATCGGGCGTGGTGCCGCCGGGAGATGTGCGGCTGGCGCATGTGACAAACCACATTTATGCGGCCCCGGCGCAATCGTTGGCGGCGGCGGCGGTGATGGCGCGCGAGGCGGGGTTTTCCGTGCAGATGCTGGGCGACGCGCTGGAGGGGGAGGCGCGCGCGGTGGCTGTGGCGCAGGCGGCGCTGGCCTTGCAGGTGCAGGCCGGAATGGCGGCGGGAGATGCGCCCGTGCTGCTGCTGTCGGGGGGCGAGTTGACGGTGACGCGGCGGGGCGATGGCGTTGGCGGGCCAAATGCGGAGTTTGCGCTGACGATGCTGATTGCGCTGAACGGGGCGAAGGGCATTCACGTGATTGCGTGCGACACCGATGGGGTGGATGGTGCAGCCGAGGTGGCGGGGGCGGTGATCGGGCCGGATACGCCGCGCGACGGGGCAGAGGCCGCATTGGTGCGCAATGATGCGCATTCGTTTTTCGCAAGCGTGGGGGGGCAGGTGGTGACGGGGCCAACGTTGACCAACGTGAACGACTTTCGCGCGGTGTTGATTTATCCGCCAGATTGAACAGAATTGACGGCTGTCAATTTTTGACTTTTCCGTTTAGAATCAACGCTTCGACGTGCAAGTTTGGGGCCCGTTTAACGATTTGGTAACCTTTCTTGATCAGTGGCAGGCCGTGGTTTGCCGCGATCCGGTTACACGGCGATCAGAACCGCAGGTTGTATGAAGCCCGCACGGCCACAATATGGGTTTGGTCGCTGGCCAGTGACGCATTTGCCGACAGGTTGAGCGTGGCATTGTTGTCAAACGCAATGTCGGTGCCAATGGCAACGCGCGGGGCGACATAGTTGATCGTGCCAGAGCCCAGATTGTCACTGTACTGGCCGAAATCCAGTTCCAGCCGGGCATAGTTCTGCTGCCATCCGGTGGCAAAGCGCCGGTCCTCGGACCGCAGGCTGGCACCCAGCGTCAGGATCGTCGCATCAATCCGGTTTCCGGCGGTGGGTTCTTCATATTTGCCCGATAGCGACGCAAAAAGCATGTAGTCCAGCCGGTTGCCCTGCATCGCCTTGGACAGGGTGATGGCACCCGTCACGCTGTCACCGCGCGAGGCCACGGCGGCGACGGTGTAATCCGGTTGCCCAAACAGCAGATAGCCGTCAAGGAAGTAGCCGTTGCCAAGATCGCTGCCGATATAGGGACCGATCAGGATTTCACGCCGCGTCACGCGCGGCGCGTTGGGTGCTGTCACCTCGGACCGCCCGAATTGCAGCATCAGGCCGACAAAGGTGCCCGCGCCGAGGGTCCGGTCGGCACCCAGCAGGAC